>JACAEV010000092.1 GCA_013388645.1 Syntrophaceae bacterium
GAGATCCGATTCTGGTGTGAAGGGAAGTTGATCGATACCCATAAAGTCAAAAGCTCTGATCTCGAAGGTGTGCACTTTTAAATTGAAAAGTGTGCACTTTTAAAAAGTTGGTAACAGTCTTTTTTATGAGATTTTTAAAACAGTCCAAAAATCTCTGATTATATAATGATGAGACGATTGCACAGATTACAAATTTATTGAT
Organism: Syntrophaceae bacterium; assembly: GCA_013388645.1. GTDB lineage: Bacteria > Desulfobacterota > BSN033 > BSN033 > UBA1163 > UBA1163. The sequence continues at coordinate 203 of JACAEV010000092.1, forward strand.
AAATAATAAAATTCTACGTAATCATTTTTAAATCTGTGTGACCAAGAGAGCATAAAGTAGTTTTTTAGAATCCTCTTTATTGGTGTTCCAGAAAAGTTTTAAAGTAGCTGTCACTGAAGGAGGCTGTCTTTCAAATATGATCTTTGCTATCGAAAACCTTTTTATGCCCCATTTTGTTAGAGCTTTAAAATATATCTGCTAAATCGTCTGAAAAAAACTTTCTCATCCCAAATAGGTCCCCATAAATAAGAGATTATCATTAAGATTCCAATTGAGAAAAAAGATTGACAGTGAGGAATGAGAGTAAAGAAATTTAGCTTAAGAGATGTCGGAGAAAGGAGAAACCTGGATAAAATCTGGCGGCTCGGAAGTTTACGAAAAAACATAATTTATTGAAATTAATTTGATGAACTCGTAAAAAGTCCGATTCAGCCCATTATTGTCATTCCCGTGAAAACGGGAATCCGGTGAATTCAAATACTTCTGGACTCCTGCTTTCGCTGGAGTGACGGGTGGGGAGACTTTTTACGAGACCCTCACAATTTTGAATTTATAAGATAATTTTTCCATTGACACAATAAACATATTGTATTATGTTGTAATATATTTAAATTTATTTAAGGGGGTTTTTAGTGCAGAAAAAAGTTGCCCGGACGATCTACATTAAAGATGAGCAGTTAGATGCCTTGAAGAGATTATCCGAGAAAACCAAAGTCCCCCAGTCTGTTTATGTGAGGGAGGCTTTGGATATGTTACTGGAAAAATATTCTGAACAGTTGAAATTCGAATTCAAAGAATATTTCAAAGGATGATCTCTTACTAAACATCTCAGTGGTGAGTAGAGAAGGTGATATGGCAGATCGTTTCCGATTAATTTATCTAAAATCGTCAGGATCAGAAGAAACAGATTTTAATGTTTCTTCGTCTTCCTCTGGTGACAGAAGGACGGACAGGCAAACCTCTTCTATTCCAGAATTCAATCTCTTAGAAACCATCTCATCGGATAGAATTCTAAAACAGGCACAAGCTGACCTGAAACATCCAGATTCAAAAGTCAGGATTTTAGCGATCAAATATTATTTGGAGAAATCTTATCCCTCCATTCCCCTGTCACTCCTTCAGGAGTTTTTATCAGATCAGGAAGCTGAGATCAGAACAGAAGCGCTTTGTTGCTTGATTAAATTTCGGAGTCCCATCGTTTTGCCATTATTAAAAAAACATCTCAGAGATAGAGACCCAAAGGTCAGGGTGACGGCCTTAAGGGGGTTGTTCCGATATCAGGAGAAAATTGACTTTTCTATTCTCCTTCAATTTTTAAGTGACGAATCCATTTGGGTGAGGCGCAAAGTAGCGACTTTATTAGGTTGGGCTCAAATCGATGGTGCTTTACCCATCCTCGTGGAATTATCAAGGGATCAGAATGCCACGGTTCGAAAGGCCGCTCTTTTTTCTCTTTCCACTCTTTATCCCGATGAGAGCGAGAATCGCTTGATGGAGGCGATGACCGATTCGGATCCAAATCTTCGAACATGGGCGAGGATGACCCTTGAAAAAATAGCATCCAGGCCCTTGAAAAGAGGAGGGGCTTCCATGAGGGGACGGGTTTGAGAAAAGAAAGAATATCCATGGCGACGCAATCATTACCCCTGATTCAAAAGGCCCAAATTTTAGGAGATATGGTTTACTCGCCAATGGCCTTTGCAAAGATTCTCGGGATTTCAAGGCAAGAGCTTATCGATAAAGAGGCAAAAGGGACCCTTCCCCCAGCGAAGAGAAATTCTCGTCGCGAACGTTTTTATAGACCAGAGGATATAAACAAATATCGACATTTTCTGGGACTTCCCCCCCTCATCCCCTCCGTTCGGAAACAGCTCTTTCTCAACTTTAAAGGAGGAACGGGAAAAAGTACTATCTCTGCCTCTTATGGTTTTCGTCTTGCCCAAATGGGAGTGCGGACACTCTTGATCGATTTGGATCCACAAGGCCATCTGACCCAATGCTTGGGTCTCAACAGTCAACAATTTCCAAAAACTCTTTTCAATGCTCTCATTGAGAAAGAAGAAATTGAAAAGATCGTTGTCAAAACAGATCTTCCCACCCTGGACATCATTCCCTCCAACTTGAATCTTTCTCCAGTGGAACTGTCCCTCTTTTCGATGAATTCGAGAGAGTTCCGATTGAGGCGTCTTCTCAGCACCGTGGAGAAGAACTATGATTTGATCTTGATGGATGCCTCCCCCAGCATCGGTCTTTTAAATCTCAATGCCATCCTCGCCTCCAACGATCTCATCATTCCCGTTTTAGCCGATTTTCTCTCCTACCATGGACTAAAGATTTTATTCGAAACCCTTTCCACCATTGAAGAAGATTTTGCTTTTGTCTTCGAAAACATCTTTATCTTTCTCAATCGCTATAATGAATCCCATCGAATTTGTAAACGCTCGAAGCAGGCGCTGGAAACCCACTATGAAAAGTACCTCCTCAACACGGTGATTCGCCAGGATACAAAGATTGCAGAGGCGACCAGCCAGGGGACTCCCATCTTCCTATTCGCTCAGTCCTCAAAGGGCGCAGAGGATATCCAGAGCCTCATCGATGAAATACTCGGACTGAAAGGAGCTGATCATGTCGGATGAATTCACCAACAACGTCGCACAGAAATTTCCCAATACCCTGAGCCGGGAGCCCGTTGAAAGGCCTTGGGATGTTGCGGAATCCCGAACCCTCTCTTCTTTGAAGAGACCTACAGAAGAATTGAAGAAAGACGAATTGACGGAACGAATTGATACGCTTTATTCTGAGCTTCGTTCTTCTTTGACGGTGCGATCTGCCTTAGAATTTGATTTGAAAAAAGCCAATCGCATTCTGGAAGAGGTGAATCGTGTCAAAGGAGAAGTGGAAAAGATCATTGAAATGTTAAGGGTGATGGATGAATATATGAGAGAACGGATCAAGTGATCTCCTTTCCTTTTTCAGAACGAGGGGGGGAGGAAAAGGCCGAATAGCTGAGGAGGATACAGGATGAAGCTAAGAAGTCAAGCGATCACGGCTGATGGATTCGATACGAATGTCGCAGAAAAGATGCCAAAGATCCGAAAGCTGGAGGAAGCCTTTCCCCCACCTTTGGAAGAAGAATTTCTTCCGCTGAAAGAAGATCGTCACGAACCCATGATCGAGGGAAGACCTCCTGAGAAGCAGATCGAAAGGGAGATGATCTTCGAAACTCCCAAGAAAACGGGCGAGACAGAGCAGAATTTAGATGTCCTCCACTTGATTGAGGATCTCCATGCACAACTTCTCGCTTCGGCCCAGACGAAGAGAGCCCTTGAGATGGATTTGGCTTCCTATAAGAAGACCATCCATCGATTGTCCCAAGATAATCAGGAATTACATGACCAATTGGAGACCTTTCGAAAAGAATACCATAGGCTCAAGGAGGTCCAGTCCGAATCGGATTACCTTCAAGAAGAGAATACAGAAGCCCTTGAAAAAATTAAGGAGTTTCAACAGGAATTGAAGGACCTGAGACAAGCTCTGAACAAGGCTACCCAGGAAAAAGAGGAGGCCTTCCACCGAATCCATGAACTGGAAGCCCAAATGGAGCAAAATGAAGTGGTTAAATTGAAGGGGAAGTTAAAGGAGAGAGAGGCCTCCTTTTTCTCTGAGGAAAGTCGTGAACTTCAATCCAGACTGGAAGAGGCCCTGGCCCAGAATTTAGATCTGGAGAGAAAGTATGAAAGTTTGAAGAAATCCTTTCACGAGGTGAGAGAATCTCTCACCCTCCTAAGGGATTCCTGTAAAGCAAATTACTACAACCTGTCGGAGAACCCTGAATCATTAGAAAATCATTGACAACTTACAATCATTGAGTTATAAAAAATTTTGTAGACGACATCATTATTTCCCTCTTTCATCCCCTCTCGGGTACCTATTCCACACAGAAGGGATCTTTTCGTGGGAGAATTTTTTTGAAAATTCGATTAATCGATCCAGCTTATGAACATCCTTACTTCACCCACTCACAAAGAGTCATTAAAACCATTTGGTTTGCACGCCTCACACTGACCACGCTGGCCGCACTGACCCCTCCGGATATTGAGGTAAAGATCACGGATGAGAATGTAGAGCCCATCGACTTTGAAGAAGATGTGGATCTGGTCGGTGTGACTGGAATGTTAATGCATGCTCCGAGGGCTTACGAGATCGCACAGAGGTTTCGCCAGAGAGGCATCCCTGTTGTGATGGGTGGACCTCATGCCTCAAGCCTTCCTCACGAAGCCAAGGAACATGTGGATGCGGTTGTGATCGGAGAAGCGGAGAATGTCTGGAAAGGATTGCTGGAAGACTTCAAGAAAGGATGCCTGAAACCTTTCTATCAAGCAGAGGCTTTCTGTTCGATGCAAGGTCTTCCTTTTCCGAGACTCGATCTCCTTCGTAAAGAGGCTTATATGACGATCAACTGTGTCCAAACGTCCAGAGGCTGCCCTCACCAATGTGATTTTTGTCACGTTACCCATTTTTTTGGGAAGACGTATCGTTGTCGTCCGGTGAAGGAAGTGATCGAAGAGGTGAAGCGGTTAGAGGGGAATTTCCTTGTCTTCATTGACGACAATATCGCCGGAAACCGACGTTACGCCAAAGAGCTCTTCACACAGTTGAAGCCCCTTAAAAAGAAATGGGCCAGCCAGGCGAGTATGACCCTGACCCGGGACCCTGAACTTCTAAAGCTCGCTGCGGAGAGCGGATGCGTCTCTTTGTTCATCGGCGTTGAATCTCTTTCTCCAGAAAACCTGAGGGATGTGAATAAGAGCTTTAACCAAATCCACCAGCTTGAGGAGGCGATGAAGGCCGTTCACGACCATGACATCATGGTCGTTGCAGGTTTAATTTTTGGATTGGATTATGATGATGAAGGGGTTTTTGAAAGGACGCTTCGTTTCTGTGAAAAGAATCGAATTGAACTGCCCAGTTTCTTCCTTCTCACCCCTTTGCCCGGAACCCCGTTGTTTCAACGGATGGAATCAGAGGGCAGGCTTCTCCATAGAGATTGGTCTCAATATAATGGAGCCACCGTCGTTTTTAAGCCGAAGCTGATGACTGAAGAGACGCTTCAGCAGGGATTTAATTGGGCGTGTAAAGAGGCCTATTCTTGGGGGTCCATTTTTAAGAGAGTTTTCCATCCGCAACAACGGTTCTTCACGCGGACCCTTTCGAATGTTGCCTATCGTAGAATTGCCCAGAGGACACCCGAAGGGTATCTCCCAAGCCTTTCACGAATTTTGCAGAAGATGAATGACACCATCCCTCTCCGGAATACTCGGGACCTCATTCAACAGATGGGGGAGAAAATTGCGGAGAAGCGGCTTTACATCGGTCAAAAAGCAGCTGACACACTCAAGCTTTATTCTATTTATAACGAACGACTTAGAACCCTTTTTGTCAGACTCGAAGGATCGATTGATCGGGAGGGTGCCAAGGAGTTGGTGAAGAGGCTGAAAGGGGTATTGAATGTAGAGATCCAAAAAGTCATCCTGGACTTTAAGGATGTAGGAGCATTTTCCTCAGAGGCGATCGCTCTCCTTTCCAGAAAAGGCCTTCTTCAGACCGAAGAGGGAAAGCTTTGGATCGCTGTAAACCCACCAGGTATCCATGATTAGTTTCTTATCTCCCCCTAAAAAGAAAGAGAAGAATCCTTCATCTTGAAAATCTGCGAGCGGCTCTCTGTCTTCTCCTTCGCGCCTCCTGCTGTTTTCTTTTCTTTTTTACAGAGGGCTTCTCATAGGACCTTCTTTTTTTCAACTCCTTCAAGATCCCATCCCTGGCGAGTTGACGTTTCAAGGATTTAATCGCATTCTCAATCTGGTTGTTTTGAACTTTGATTTCCAATGACCTCTCCTCTGCCCATTCAATCGTTAGGTTTGAAAGGCCAGCCTAACCCACGTGTCGAAATAAAGGGTGAGCCCCTGGTCTCTCCAATGAAGGTGTTCTTTCCAAGCAACGCCTCACCTGTTCCGATTTCTTTTCCCCTTGAACTCCCCTCCTCTTTTTTTCTGAGGTCTGGCCTCACTCACAATTAAGGGGCGCTCCATGAAGGTTTTCCCATTGATGAGGGAAATGGCTTTCTCCGCATCTGCGTTCGAGGTCATCTCCACAAAACCGAATCCTCTTGACCTTCCCGAATATGGATCGGTAACAATTTTTACCGATTGAACCGTACCTGCCTCCGAGAAGAGATTCTTCAAATCTTCTTCTGAGGCGCCAAATGGGAGATTTCCGACATAAAGTTTTAAATTCATTTTTTTCTCCTCCGTAAATGAAAACCCCCAAGACTTTCTAAAGAGTCTCTGGGGGTTCCCAAAAACTTTTTATAAAGCTCTTTAGTCGTATTTATGGACTAAATTTATAAATCTGTCAAGTTAAATTGTTTTGATTTTTGAATAGGTCAAAAACAATGACGGAAAGAGTGAAATCATGGCTTAAAACTCGTTTATGAGACTTGTAAATTTGACTATCTTTTTGATTTATATAATCTTTTTCAACTCCTTTTCAATCTATCACGGAAAATATTAGATGGATCGTAATAAAGGTTTGACATTTAAATTTACTTCGTATATATATAGGACGGACTTTGTGAAAAATTTATCAGAAAGGAGGGGGGGAGATTGCATAAGATCATCTATAAAAGAGAAATGGCTGAAAAGACGGTGTGCCATTTTAAGGTAGAGGCATCCCGAATTGCCAGGAAGGCAAAACCAGGACAGTTTGTCGTGTTAAAGGTGAATGAAACGGGAGAGAGAATCCCTTTAACTATGGGAGGGACCGATCCGACAACAGGAACGATCGATTTAATCTTTCAAGTGGTCGGAAAGACCACTGCCCTACTAAGAACCCTCAATGTAGGCGATGATATTGAGGATATCATCGGGCCATTAGGAAAACCGACCCATATTGAAAATATTGGAACAGTGATCTGTGTGGGAGGTGGAACCGGCGTGGCCGTGATGTACCCCATTACCAAAGCTTATAAAGAGGCAGGAAACCATGTGATTGCTATCATTGGCGCCCGAACCAAAGACCTCCTGATCTTAGAGGATGAGATGAAGGCAGCCAGTCATGATTTAAGGGTGACAACGGATGATGGGAGTTACGGTGTCCATGGATTCGTGACCGATGTCCTTCGCAAAATTTTAGATGAGCGGAAGGATGTAAAATTGGTGGTAGGCATTGGCCCTGTGCCGATGATGAAGTTTTTATGTAAATTGACCAAGGAATACGGGGTCAAGACAATGGTCAGTTTGAATCCCATCATGGTGGATGCAACAGGAATGTGTGGAGCCTGCCGGGTCACCGTAGGTGGCAAAACAAGGTTTTGTTGTGTGGACGGCCCGGAATTCGATGGACATGAGGTTGACTATGATGAACTGGTAAAAAGGCAAAGGGCGTATCTCACTGAAGAGAAGGTTTCCATGGAAAAATTTATGGCGGCAGGAAAATAAGGGGGGACGGAGATGGCAGAGAAAGAAGAAAAAGAGAAAAAACCAAAAGTTCCAAGGCAAAAGATGCCGGAGCAGGAACCTAAGGCCAGAGCGAAAAATTTTGATGAGGTTCCTTTTGGATATACACCTGAATTGGCTCAATTAGAGGCGAGTCGCTGTCTTCAATGTAAAAAACCGAAATGTATTGAGGGATGCCCGGTAGAGATTGATATTCCGGCTTTTATCAAACTCATCAGCGAGGGGGATTTTGACGGTTCGGCCCGGAAATTGAAAGAGCGCAATAGCCTTCCGGCGATCTGCGGACGGGTTTGTCCTCAAGAGGACCAGTGCGAAAAGCTTTGCATCGTTGGGAAGAAGGATCAACCCGTTGCCATTGGTAGGTTGGAACGATTTGCAGCAGATTGGGAGAGGACGAAAGGAACAATTATCATTCCTGAGAAGGCGCCTTCGACAGGGAAGAAAGTAGCCGTAGTCGGATCAGGACCAGCGGGGTTGACCCTCGCAGGGGATCTCATTCTTAAAGGACATGAGGTCACGATTTTTGAAGCCCTCCATAAACCGGGTGGCGTTTTGATTTACGGCATCCCGGAATTCCGTCTTCCTAAGGCGATTGTTCAAGCCGAGGTCAACTATTTAGAGCGATTGGGTGTCAAGGTGGAGTGCAATTGTGTGATCGGAAGGATCGAGACCGTAGACGAACTGCTTCAAGAATATAATGCGGTATTCTTGGGATTGGGGGCAGGCCTTCCACAATTCTTGAATATTCCTGGAGAGAATTTTTGTGGAATCTATTCAGCCAATGAATACCTGACACGATCCAATTTGATGAAAGCCTACCTCTTCCCGAAATATGATACACCGATTGCTCGAGGGAAAAATGTGGCTGTTTTTGGGGCAGGGAATGTGGCCATGGATTCAGCCAGAACAGCCCTTCGATTAGGAGCGGATACGGTCCGGATCATCTACCGGCGATCGCGGGATGAAATGCCAGCTCGTATTGAAGAAGTGCACCATGCAGAAGAAGAGGGCGTCCAATTTTACCTTCTCACCGCTCCCACCAAATTTTTAGGAGATGATAATGGTTGGGTCACCGGAGTGGAATGCCTCCGGATGGAGTTGGGAGAACCGGACGATTCAGGAAGGCGCCGACCAATTCCTATCAAAGGCTCAGAATTTCAGTTAGAGTGCGATATGGCCGTCGTGGCGATTGGTGCAGGTGCGAATCCACTTCTTCCTACCACGACTCCGGGTCTCGACTTGAATAAAAGAGGGTACATTGTTGCAGACCTTGAAACTGGGAAGACGTCCAAGCCTGGAGTTTGGGCAGGAGGAGATATCGTGACCGGATCAGCCACGGTGATTCTGGCCATGGGCGCAGGAAGAAAGGCGGCCAACTCGATTCACGATTTTTTGATGAATAAGTAGAATCTGAGTCCTAATGAAAGATAAAAAAGGGCAGAATGAAATGGTTCTGCCTTTTTTTATAGAATGAATGGGTTTCTGATCCTTCAATACTTGGGAATCTCTACCTTTAATCTGCCTATGCCGCATCAGTTTTTGTTAGGAGAGGTTATGAACGGAGCATATATACCGAAGATTGCGCAGGAGCTGAGTCTTACCCCAAAGCAGGTCCAAGCGACAGCAGACCTACTAAAAGAAGGGGCCACCATACCTTTTATCGCTCGATATCGAAAGGAAGTCACGGGTTCCCTGGACGAAGTTTCCGTCACCGCCATTCGTGACCGACTCAATCAATTGGAAGAATTAGATAGGCGCCGCGAGGCGATCCTCAAATCTTTGGAGGAACGAGGACAACTCACCGATGAGTTAAAACAGAAGATCCTTTCAGCGGAGACCATGGTCGTTCTGGAAGACCTCTATTTACCTTATCGGCCCAAACGTCGGACTCGAGCAACTGTGGCCAAGGAGAAGGGATTAGAGCCATTAGCCCAGCGTCTTTTTGCACAAGATGACATGGATCCAATAACCGAGGCCGCTGCTTTTGTCGATCACGAAAAGGGGGTTGATTCCGCTGAAGACGCTCTTGCAGGAGCGCGTGATATCATCGCAGAATGGGTCAATGAAGATCAAACGGCCAGGGCGAGGATGCGGGATTTCTATTTATCAAAGGCTGTTTTTCGGTCAAAAGTTATTCCAGAAAAGCAGATGGAAGGAATCAAATACAAGGATTACTTTGACTGGGAGGAACCCGTCCATTCAGCGCCATCCCACAGAATTCTTGCCATGAGGCGGGGGGAAAAAGAGGGCTTTCTCACACTAAGAGTCAACGCTCCTCAGGAGGAAGCTCTGTGTCTCCTCGAAGGGCTTTTCGTAAAAGGGGAAGGGCCTTCATCCCAGGAGGTTAAGATAGCCGTGCACGACAGCTACAAGAGACTCCTCTCTTCTTCTATGGAGACCGAGATACGGATGACTACCAAAAAGAAAGCAGATGAGGAGGCGATCAAGGTCTTTGCCGAGAACCTTCGTCAACTTCTTCTTGCGCCACCCCTTGGTCAGAAGAATATCCTTGCCATCGATCCGGGTATACGGACAGGTTGCAAAGTAGTCTGCCTCGACTGCCAAGGAAAATTGTTATATCATGAAACCCTTTATCCTTTGCAGTCCGAGAAAGGTGCAGCGGATGCGGCGTCAAAGATTCTTGAGAGGTGTGAGAAGTTCTCCATAGAGACCATTGCCATTGGAAATGGGACAGGAGGTAGGGAAACAGAAGCGTTTCTTCGTCAGATCGATCTTCCGAAGCCTATTCAAGTGGTGATGGTCAACGAGAGCGGCGCCTCTGTATATTCGGCGTCCGAGGTAGCACGAGCGGAATTTCCTGATCAGGATGTGACAGTCCGTGGAGCCGTGTCCATTGGCCGGAGGCTGATGGATCCGTTGGCAGAGCTCGTGAAGATCGAGCCCAAATCGATTGGGGTGGGTCAATACCAACATGATGTGGATCAAGGGGCATTGAGGAGCAGTCTCGATGATGTGGTGGTGAGCTGTGTTAACCGTGTGGGTGTAGAAGTGAATACGGCAAGCAAACAACTTCTCTCTTATATCTCAGGGTTAGGATCTCAGCTTGCCATGGGGATCGTGGAGTATCGGAATGAACATGGTCCGTTTCGATCGAGGGAAGAGCTCAAACAGGTACCTCGATTAGGGCCCAAAGCGTTTGAACAAGCGGCAGGTTTTTTACGGATTAGGGATGGGGTCAATCCCTTGGACCGAAGCGCAGTCCATCCTGAGAGCTACCCCATTGTGGATGCCATGGCAAGGGACCTGGGTTGTTCGGTTCTGGATCTGATGGTTGACGATACGCTTCGGAGGAAAATCGATCTCGAGCAATACGTCTCGGATAAAGTAGGTCTTCCCACATTAAACGATATTCTGCAGGAACTTTCCAAACCCGGTCGTGATCCTCGTGAGCAGTTCGAAATCTTTCGATTTGCAGAGGGGGTTGAAAAGATAGAAGATGTCAAACCAGGAATGAAACTTCCTGGCATCGTAACGAATATTACCGCTTTTGGTGTTTTTGTCGATATCGGCGTCCATCAAGATGGATTGGTTCATCTCAGCGAGATCTCGAATCGTTTTGTGAAAGACCCCGCCGAAGTGGTGAAAGTTCATCAAAAGGTATGGGTGACCGTTTTGGGGGTGGATCTCGAAAGAGGTCGGATCTCACTTTCCATGAAAAGTAATCAGTCTCCCCCTCATGAGATTTCAAAGACCCATGAGACGAAGAGGGAAGAGAGGAGACAGGAGAGGCAGCAGAAAAGCACTTTTATCAATCATCCTTTTGAAGCCGCTTTAAAAAATAAAAAGAATAAACCCTAATCCCCTAAGTCACTACCTTCTCGGGACTGGTTTGATCCATCTTTTGGTCGGATTTTACCACCATGTTGGAGTTTCCATCGAAAATCCCACCTTCATGAATTACCAGGATAGGGGTAGAGAGGGTTCCATGTAACTTCCCTTTAGAGTGAATCTCGACTCTTTCTTTGGCCGCGATTTCTCCTTCTATCATGCCATTGAGGGTTAAGATATTGGTTTCTACTTTCCCTTTGATCACTGCTGTTTCACCAATAATGAGTGTCCCATCATGGTAAATTTCTCCCTCCATCTTTCCGTCAAGACGAAATATTCCCTCAGAGATGATTTTCCCATGAAAGGTGGAATCCTTCCCCCCAAAGACATTCATCTCTTCGATGTTATGCTTCATCGCTTTCAGCCGATCGGCTTTCCCGACCTCCCTTGTGAAGAGCGAAAAAACAACTCAATTTAAATTGCAGCAATATTGATGCCAAAGATTATTAAGTTCAATGATCCCAGAATGAATTAAAATTTAAAGGGTTTTACAAAGGATCACCCAAGCCTTTATGTAAAATTTATAGCCAGGAGGATAGATTTCGTTCCAATTTGTAACTCCATTAAAAATTATTCTTGGAACGTCTGGAGATCTCTAAGATTCAAGGGTTCGCTCTCTTTTTCGTCTGGAATTCGCTCCCTGATTGACGTTGTCTGATGACAGATCGGATCCTCCCCTTTGGTTGAGAATAAATTTGTTATAACCTCGCCAGCAGGCAGAAAGGCCTCAGAGCCTTTTAGAATGCGATATTTTTCTTAAGTGAGGTCAATACCCTTTCATATAAACAAAAGGATGTATGTTTAATGGGCGCCCCTTATTTCTTTAGCATTCAAAGGAGATCGCTCTAAAAGCTTTTTCAGCCTCCCTGCCTACCGGATGGTAGAGGCAGGCTTGCCCTCCATAAAAGTTGTGAGAAGCGTTCAATCAGGTAAAAAAAGACTTGACAAATATTTTCTGATTATTTATATTAATCAGTGAAATCTGATAAATTAGATTAATTTATCTTTCCTGAAGGAATGGTGGAGGTGATGGAAGTGGTGAAAAAGCCTAAAAAAGGACCTGATTCTGCTTCCTCCTGCGAAAAAGGGAGTTGTTGTAAGGTGGAAGCGGTCATCAGTGTCGATGAGCGCGGGCAGATGGTTCTTCCCAAAGAGATTAGGGAAAAAGCCGATATCCATACCGGAGATAAGTTAGCCCTGGTCAGTTGGGAAAAGGATGGAAAAGTATGCTGTTTTACTTTTATCAAGGCCAACGAATTTGGAGACATGGTGAAAGGGTTGCTCGGTCCGATGATGAAAGAAGTGATGGCAAATGATAGTTCTCGATCACATGGAGGCAACTGAAAATGGAAAAGGAGGAGATAAAAAAAGTCGTCAGAGAGGGTTATGGTAAGATTGCGAAACAAGGTCGCTCCTGTTGTGCCCCGGTGGATTCATGCTGCGGAAGTCCTGATGTAACCAAGGATATCAGTCGAAAGATTGGGTACAGCGAAGAAGAATTGAAGTCTGTTCCCGAAGGAGCCAACTTAGGTCTGGGGTGTGGGAACCCGATTGCCTTAGCCTCCTTAAAGGAAGGAGAAGTCGTTCTCGATTTAGGTTCAGGTGCGGGCTTTGATTGTTTTCTCGCTGCGAACCAGGTAGGGAAAAAGGGGAGGGTGATCGGAGTGGATATGACTGCGGAAATGCTTGACCGAGCCAGAGAGAATGCCCGGAAGAGCCACTTCGACAATGTGGAATTTCGACTGGGTGAGATTGAAAACTTGCCCGTGGGAGATCACCAGGTGGATATCGTCATCTCCAATTGTGTGATCAATCTTTCGCCTAACAAACCAAGGGTCTTTCAGGAAGCCTTCCGCGTCCTCAAGCCAGGTGGGAGACTGATGGTCTCAGATATTGTGCTTCTAAAAGAGCTCCCTGTGGAGATCAGAAATTCCTTGGATGCTTATGTGGGTTGCGTGGCAGGCGCCATTGTGAAGGCGGATTATCTTGAAGCGATTCAAGACGCAGGATTTAAGGAAACCAAAATCCTTGACGAAACGGTTTACCCTACCGAGTTGATAGCCGATGATCCGACCGTCCGAGAGTTGATGAAGAATTTAAACCTTTCCAGAGAAAAAGCTGAAGATTTGGCAAACTCGGTGATCAGTATCAAGGTCTCCGCAATCAAGCCATTGGTCCACTGAGAGATGACAGAAGATGTAAAAGTTAAGATGACACAGTGAGTCCCCGGAAGGAAAGGAAACGAGTCACCTCTTCCTGACCGAATTGATTCCCTCTCGATCCTGTCTTAAACTCAAAGCCGGGAGGAATTGCCATCCAGGCGGTTTGCCGCTTTCGTTAAGAGGAATGAGCATGATCAACCTAACCATTGAGGCCCCTTCTTCCAAGGATGAATTGCAGATCAGAAAACTTCTCACTCTATGTGAATTGCCCCAGAAGGACATTACCCCTGAGGGGCTTCACCACTTTTTGGTTTTGAAGGAAAAAGAAAAGATCATCGGGGTGGTGGGTTTGGAGGTTTTCGGTCCATTCGGTCTTCTACGGTCCCTGGCCGTGGATCCGAAATATCGCAGCCGTGGGTTTGCCCCTCGGTTGATCGAAAGGATGGAGGCTTATGCAGTTTCCCTCAATATAGAAATTTTGTATTTACTCACCATGACGGCAGAAGGGTTCTTTGCCAAATATGGTTATCAGAAAGTTGAAAGAAAATCTGCACCGCCTGTTATTCGAGGGACGACTGAATTCGGGAGTCTCTGCCCGATCAGTGCGGTTTGTATGGTCAAGTCTCTAAAGATGAAATCATTCCAAAAGCCATCGTTGAGATTCGCCCATAAATGAATTGGGCAATGATAAAAAATTGACAAGAATTATAAATGCTTGACAATATGTCACGTTTTTTATGGAAATATTCCAACTTAAATCTTTTTAAAAATTTGATTCAGGCCTTAAACTCCAGCCAGTTATGAAGCTCAATCAATTGACCTTCTCCTGGGCATAATTTTTGCTTTTGATTCCAGCAAAACTTAATTCATTGGAGTCATTCGATGGAATTGATGGAAAAAAGCCTTACTTCAGAGAAAAGGAAATATCCGAGAGTGAATGTCGATTTGCCCGCCAAATATAGTAAAACTAATTTATTTTTCAAATTCGGCCGAGTGGTCAATGCCAGCGAGGGGGGATTACTTGTCCATCTTCCAGAGGAAATGGGAGTGGGTCAACGTCTCGCATTGAAACTTTTCTTCCCTTCCCGTTCTGAATTCAATACCCTTGAGGCGTCCGTCCAAGTGGTTTGGAAAGATATTCATCTGAGGAAGGATTGGACATGGGATTATCGGACAGGAGTAAAATTTGTAAATATCCCTCAAGAGCATATGGCAAAGTTAAAAAACTTCTTAACCAATATTAAACGAAGAACCTTTTGCACGGCCTAAAACAAAGGTACTGAATTAACTGCCGGTCAAAATAATCCGATTTCATTTCAATAGACCATCCTGTTCTTCTGGCCTTCCCTCTTTAGAAGCTCCTCTTGGAAGGGATCTTTCATAATGAGGTCATTACCTTAGCATATTGACAGGCAGGCGTTTGGTTATTTAGCATACCAGATGGTAGCGTTGAATTTCTGGTTCAGATGCGACCAGGTTGGGTAATTTGAACAGCGCTCCTTTAAAATGCTCTGTAGCAAAGTGGGATTGGAGAGCTGTGTCGTTCTGCCATTCTTCTATCAAAGTGAAGTCGGTTGGATCTTCGTTGTTTTGGAGGAGATCATATTGGATACATCCAGACTCTTTGCGGGTAGGTTCCACCAGAGATTTTAAAATGGAAAGGAGTTCATTGACCTTGTTCGGCCTTGCCTTAATCCTTGCAATCACCCTCAACGTATTTTCAGCCATCTATTATTTCCTCTCTTTCCTCCCTCCTGAATATTTTTATCAAATTAATGATAAAGTTGACATGTGCTAAAATCAATAGGCTACCATTCTTTTTAAGTCGCACGATCCTTCAATTTATATGGATCCAATCAGTCTTTTTAGATTTTTTGAAAGAATCCAATCCTTCTTTTCGTCCCCGATCGGTAGAGAAAGGATTTTTTCCAATTCCCCTTTCATCGTTCCAAAAGGGATGTCAGAACCGAACAAGATCCTCTCATGACCTATTTTTTCAATAAATTTCATCAATATGCTTGGGGATGCCAGGGCTGAATCAAAATAGACATTTTCTCTTGCCTTGAAGGTGTTTAGAAAATCTAAGGGATTTCCTCCCAGTGCCCCGAGATGAGGAATGATAATTTTTAAATGCTTCGTCTTTCTTATAAATGCTTCTGTGAAAGGAAATTCTTCCTCAAAAACGACGGGAAGATCCATTTTTTCTGATGCCTCAATGAATCCTTTTAGTCTGGCATCTTCTAAAACCTGATAGTTGGATGAACTATCCGAGACCCCTCGCATCCAGTGCCACTTCCCACCATAAAATCCTTTTCCGTCAGGAATCGGTTTCATCGTTTCTGGGATGTAATAATAAGGAATCAATTTTTTAATTTTTTTTGCCTCGTCAAGAAGTCTCTCATTGATTGCTTCATCTGCTAATGCTGTGGAGGGGAATGGAAAGATGACTATCTGACTCACTTTGCTTTGCTCTGCTTGCCTCAGGAGTTCCTGCGTGGTTACCTCTGTGCCCATGGATAAAGAGGGACCCCAGTGGGTGTGTGAGTCAATGATTTCCATTTACGATATTAGTCCTCGACCAGACTTTTGATTACCCCCATATTTTTTAGATCCTCCACGGTATCTTTTCTGGGGGTCTCCATGATTCCGGGGAGATGTCTCAATAAAGGATGGTTGATCAAATATCTAAATCCCTCCAAACCAATATACCCCTCACCAATGTGCCAATGGCGATCTTTTCTTGATCCCAAAGGAGTCTTAGAGTCATTGAGATGGAGAAGATGGAGTCTTTTCAATCCGATCGATTGTTCAAAGGTTTCAAGCGTTCTTTCGATTCCATCTTTGTTGGAAAGATCATAGCCTGCTTCAAAGGAATGGGCGGTGTCAAGACAGATCCCCATTCTTTGATGGTCGTGTACCTTTTCAATAATTCTTTTGATCTGATCAAAGGTATATCCGATTTCCGTCCCCTGTCCAGCCGTATTCTCCAAAAGAAGAATGACATGATTCTTCACTTTTTCAAACGCCTGATCAATTCCCTGTGAAACCGCCTCAACGGCTTCCCCTTCTGATGATTCCATTCGGTGACCTATATGAATGATCAGGTATTGGGCTCCTAATTCTTCTGCCCTTTGAAGGTCAGCAGCTATTGAATGGATTGACCGTTTGTAAAATTTTGACTTGAAAGAAGCAATATTTGGGAGATAAGGCATGTGGAGAAAAATAGGAAAGAGAGTAGAGGATTGGACGGAGGATCGGAATGCTTTCACCTCCTCCTTATTGAGGAGGGAATATTTCCATCCCCTTGGGTTTCGTGAGAAGAATTGAATGGTTTCACAGCCCCTGAGGTTGGCTCTTTCAACGATCTTTGAAAACCCTCCTGCAATGGAAATATGAAACCCAAATCGCATCGGACCTCCTTGAAGAGCAAAAGACTTAAAGTTATAATAAAATATGAGAATTTCATCACCATTGTCAATAAAAATGAGAAATAATCCCTCATTACTTTTTGCTTGACAAAAAGAGATGGTTGTTCTATTGAAATAATACCAAATTAAAAATTTCACAAAGTTTTGAATTAGGTATACTAAAGGTATGACAGAAGAATCCCAATTCAATCCAATAATCATTGCATTTTGCTGTCACTGGTGAAGCTACGCAGGTGCTGACCTCGCCGGGTCGTTGAGGTTGAAATACGCTGCCAATGTCTTGCCCATCCGCGTAATGTGCAGTGGAAGAATTTCTCCACATTTTATTTTGAAAGCATTTCAGGAGGGGGCAGATGGGGTCCTGGTCGCAGGTTGCCATATCGGGGAATGCCATTATGGAAAAGGAAATTACATCACTGCGAAAAGAATGGTGGTGATGAAGGAGCTCATCCAATTCATTGGCCTTTCCCCAACGCGATTAAGACTCGAATGGATTGCAACGTCAGAAGGAAATAAATTTGCCCAAGTGGTGAGTCATTTTACTGAAGAGATCACCCAGCTCGGGCCTTCTCCCTTAAGACCCAAGAGGATAGCGAAGTTTAAGCCAGGACAGGAAGTGGTAGGAGCCATAGGGATCCGTTAATAGAGAAAAGCATGGATAAGACCCGGGAGAAAATGAAGAGGATGTTGGAGGAGAAAGAAGTCTCAGCCATTTTGGCTTTGAGAAGGAATCATGGTCATCCCACTCCTTTTCTCTTTACCAAAGCAGAAGAATTGAAAGATTGGGTTGCTGATGAAGCCAACCGATATCCCCTGACCAAACTCCTTATTAAAATTGCAAGGAAACATCAGAGCGATGTAATCGGCATCATTGTCCGGGGTTGTGAAGAGCGGTCTCTGGTTGAACTCTTGAAAAATTTTCAACTCCGGCAAGGAAAGGTAAAGGCAATTGGAATTGCCTGCAGTCAGGAATTGGCAAATCGATGTCGTTGCGATCAGCCTTTCCCCTCTCAGGTGGAAGAAGGGCAAGTGGCCAAACCTGCAACGGACTTTTCAGATCTCGAAGAAATTGAAAAGCTAACCGAGGAAGACCGTTTTCAGTATTGGATGAGCCAATTTGGGAAGTGCATCAAATGCTATGGTTGTCGGAATATCTGCCCTGCTTGCTTCTGTCCAACTTGTACTCTTGAGGATGCGAACCTGATCAAACCCGGTGGGATGCCCCCCGAAATCCCCATTTTTCATCTCCATAAGGCCTATCACATGGCTGATCGCTGTATCGATTGTGGTCTCTGTGAGGAGGCCTGCCCCATGGGAATTCCAGTGAGAAGGCTTTATCGGAGGGTGAAAAAATCGGTGAAGGACCTTTTTGGATATATCCCAGGGGAAAAAGAAGATGAGAAAGGACCTTTGGAATTTTTAGGTGATGGAAGTTATGAGCTCCCCGGAGCTGGCAAATGAAAGAGGATGAAAAGGGTTGATGGGTTAAGGCTTTAAAGGCAGTGAGACGATAAAATTTCATTTTCTAAGTAAGTAATCCATAACAGGGTCATCATTAGTGAATTACGAAACCGTTTTAACGACTTGTACCTATTGTGGCTGCGGCTGTGGACTTCTCTTGGAAGTATTGGATGGAGAGGTCGTGGGAACCCTTCCACAAAAAGATCACGTGATCAATGAGGGAGGGGCTTGTATCAAAGGGTGGAATGCCCATGAGTTCATCTATCATGAAGGAAGATTAAAACATCCTCTTATCCGAAAGGATAATTCTTTCAAAGAAGCCTCCTGGGAGGAAGCCCTGGAAGTGGTGGTTACTTGCCTTAAGAAGATTAAAGAGGAGAATGGTCCAGACAGTATTGCTGGTTTGACCTCAGCCCGATGTACGAATGAAGAAAACTATGTCTTTCAAAAGTGGATGAGAGCAGTGATCGGTACAAATAATGTGGATCACTGTGCCCGACTCTGACACTCCTCAACAGTGGCTGGTCTAGCCAAGTCATTTGGAAGCGGGGCCATGACCAATTCCACACCTGAGTTGGAAGATGCGGATTGCATTCTCATTACTGGTTCCAATACGACTGAGGCCCATCCCCTCGTGGCGAGTCGGATTTTCAAGGCGAAAGAAAAGGGCGCGAAACTGATCGTTATTGATCCAAGAAGAACACAGATCGCTCGTTATGCTGACCTCTTCGTCAGACAACAGTTGGGAACGGATGTTGCCTGGATTAATGGATTGATGCACATCATCCTCAGAGAAGGTTGGGAGAATAAAGAATTTATCTCAACACGGACTGAGGGGTTCGAAGAGTTAAAAAAGGAGGTGCAGAATTACCCTCCAGAAAAGGTTGAAGAGATCACCGGAATTTCTAAGGGGGATTTGAGAACTATTGCTGAGACCTATGCGAAGGCAAAGAAGGGAACGATCGTTTATGCTATGGGTATTACCCAGCATATTACCGGAACCGAGAATGTCCTTTCCTTGGCTAACTTGGCCATGCTTACCGGAAATATCGGTCGACTGAGTACAGGAGTGAATCCCCTCCGGGGCCAGAATAATGTCCAGGGGGCTTGCGATATGGGTGGGCTCCCCAATGTCTATACTGGATACCAATCGGTTGCAGACGAAGCCGTAGCTAAGAAGTTTGAGGAGGCGTGGAAAGTTCCCCTTTCGAGAAAACCAGGACTGACCATTATGGAGATGTTTCAGGCCATTGAAGAGGAAAAGGTAAAGGCTCTGTATATCATGGGGGAGAACCCCATGGTAAGCGACCCAGACCTCCATCATGTGGAGAAGGTTTTGAAAAAATTGGACCTTCTGGTGGTCCAGGATATCTTTATGACGGAAACGGCCAAACTCGCCCATGTGATCCTTCCTGGGGTGAGTTTTGCAGAGAAGGATGGGACCTTTAGCGCAACGGATCGGAGGGTTCAAAGAGTAAGAAAAGCGATCGAGCCTCTGGGAGAAGCCAAACCAGATCATGAGATTATCTGCCAGCTTGCCCAGAGAATGGGGGGGATCGATTTTCAATATGACTCTGTCGAAGAAATTTTCAGAGAGATTGCTCAAGTGACTCCGATCTATCAGGGAATCACCTATCAACGTATTGAGGAAGATGGAATTCAATGGCCCTGTCGAACTCCAGAGGACCAGGGAACGCTGTTCCTTCACAAAGATCAGTTCTCAAAAGGAAAGGGGTCTTTCTTCCCAATCCCCTATCGGCAGCCGGCCGAGCAAATTGATCAGGAGTTTCCCTTCTGGTTGACGACAGGAAGAATTGGTTTCCATTATCACACCCGAACCATGACCGGTGTTTCACCCTCTCTTCAGAAAGAGGCAGAAGAAGGCTATATAGAAATAAACCCCTTTGATGCCTCCGAACTGGGCATTGAAGAGGGGGAGGCCATCAAGGTGACCTCCCGGAGAGGGGAGATTCAGATCAAAGCAAAGTTGACTTTCGGGGTAGGCCGTCATGTGGTCTTCATCCCGTTCCATTTTGTGGAAGGGGCAGCCAATATTTTGACCAACACGGCGATCGATCCTGTTGCAAAAATCCCTGAATTCAAGGTTGGGGCGGTCAGAGTGGAGAAGGTGGAAGAAAGGATGAATGCTTAATGCCAAGAATCGGTGCCTTTATCTGCCATTGAGGAACCAACATCGCGTCCGTGGTTGACGTGAAGGCAGTGGTGGAGGCAATCAAGAAAATTCCTGGTGTGGTTTATGCCGCAGACCTCCAGTACAGCTGTTCTGATCTTGGTCAGGGGGCCATTAAAGAGGCGATCAAAGAACATCAGCTCGACCGGGTCGTCGTTTCCTCATGTAGCCCCCGAATGCACGAAATCACTTTTCAGCGGTGCATTGAGGCGGGTGGATTGAACCGATACCTTTTCGAGATGGCTAATATCCGTGAACAGGTTTCTTGGGTCACCCCAGATAAGGAAAGCGCAACCGAGAAGGCCATCCGATTGACGGAAATAGCGGTTGCTAAAGCTTCAGCGCTCCAACCTCTCACACCAATGAAATCTCCTGTGGAAAAGAGGGCGCTGGTGATCGGAGGAGGGATCTCCGGAATTCAAGCTGCTTTGGATGTCAGCCTGGCGGGATATAAGGTGACCCTCGTTGAAAGACTTCCTACTATTGGTGGCCGAATGGCCCAGTTGGAAAAAACCTTTCCGACCCTCGATTGCTCTGCCTGAATACTCACTCCCCGGATGACGGAGTCATCCCATGATGAGAATATTGAGTTGATGACCTATGCGGAGGTAGTCGATGTCAAGGGCTTTGTGGGGAACTTTGACGTGACCATTAGGAAGAAACCCAGGTATGTGGACATGACCAAATGCACCGGATGCGGCCTCTGCATAGAGAAATGTCCGACCAAAGTTCCAAGTGAATGGAATCTCGATATGGGATTGAGAAAATCCATTTATAAGCCTTTTGGCCAGGCTGTCCCCAATGTTCCGGTGATCGATACAGAGCATTGCCTCTTTTTTACCAAAGGGAGATGTAAGATCTGTCAAAAGCTCTGCCCTGCCGGTGCTGTTGATTACGAACAGAAAGAGGAACTGGTGACAAAAAAATTCGGGGCAATCATTGTGGCGACCGGATTTACCCAATTTGACCCCAGTGCCTATGGAGAATATGGTGCCGGGAAATTTAAAGATGTCATCACTGGACTACATTTGGAGAGGATGCTTGACACCTCAGGGCCAACTGGAGGACATGTGGTTCGGCCTTCGGACCAGACGGAGCCCAAGAATATTGTCTTCATCCAATGCGTGGGATCAAGGGATGAATCAAAAGGCCGCCCCTATTGTTCTCGAATCTGCTGTATGTACACAGCCAAACAAGCGATCCTTCTCAAAGATCATTACCCGGAAACACAATCCTATATCTTTTATATTGATATCCGGGCGGCCGGAAAGAATTATGAGGAGTTTGTTAAAAGGGCTCAACGGGATTATGGGGCAATCTATATCCGAGGGAGGGTGTCGAAGATTTATGAAAAAGGCAATAAACTGATCGTCCGAGGGGTAGACACCTTAGCAGGCAGACAGGTGGAACTTGAAGCAGACCTCGTTGTTCTGGCGACGGCAGTCGTCCCTCAACCGGATGCCATAGATCTTGCAAAGATTCTAAATATTCCCTATGATCAGTATGGTTTTTATACGGAAGCCCATCCAAAACTCCAACCTGTCGAAAGCGTGACCAAAGGGATATTCCTCACCGGCTCCTGTCAGTTTCCGAAAGATATACCAGATTCCGTAGCCACTACCGGAGCCGCTTCGGTCAGAGCCTGTGAGATTCTCTCAAAGGACGAGTTGGTCCTCGACCCAAAAGTTGCCTTTGTCAACCCGGATATCTGCAGCGGTTGCCTCAATTGTGTGGAGGTATGCCCCTTTAATGCCATTGAGCCAATAGTCATCAATGGAAAGACGATCGCCCAAGTCATCCCCACTCTCTGTCATGGCTGCGGGAATTGTGCTTCGACATGTCGTACCAGTGCGGCCAATGTTCAGGGGTTTACCGATGATCAAATCTATGCCCAGGTGGCTTCCGTATTCGAGATTTTGAAAAAGGAGAATTTCCTTGAGTTATCTGAATAGTCAAGATATTCACCAATTCAGAAACAGGGTCTTGGCCCTCAATGGGGAGGACGTTTCCAGGTGCATCCAGTGTGGAAAATGTTCTGCAGGATGTCCGATCTCACCAGAGATGGACCTTCAACCGAACCAGGTAATCCGTTTCATTCAGATCAATGATCCCGCAACAGTTCTTAAATGTTCGACCATGTGGATCTGTGCCTCCTGTCAGACCTGTTCGGTTCGCTGCCCGGAGGAGATCGACATTGCCAAGATCATGGACTCCCTGAGGAAATTGGCGCTGGAGGCGAAAGTTCCGGTGGGCGAAGAAAAGGTGGTCAAATTTGATGAAATCTTTCTCGATTCGATTCGAAAACGGGGTCGGGTGCATGAACTCGAGTTGGTCATGAAGTATAATCTCGCCCTCCTTCAACCCTTCAAGGATGCTCATCTTGGGCCAGTGATGTTCGCGCGAGGGAAATTGGGGATCTTAGGCCACAAGATTAAAGAAGTGAGGAAGATCAAAGAGATCTTTAAGAATAGCAGGCGAATCAAGCAATCGGAATCATGAGGGTCTCGTAAAAAGTCTCCCCACCCGTTACTCCTACGAAAGCAGGAGTCCAGAAGTATTTGAATTCACTGGATTCCCGTTTTCACGGGAATGACAATAATGGGCTGAATCGGACTTTTTACGAGTTCATCAATCATAGAATACTGAAAAAGGTGAAAAGAGACAAACCCTATTTGGGTCAGCCCAATAGTTCAACCTTTTATCATTCTAATGTTTCAAGGAGTAGTGAATGCAGGTAGGATATTATCCAGGTTGTTCTCTTGAGAGCAGTGCCAAAGAGTTTGATCTTTCCATCCGAGCCATCCTTCAGGAAATGAAAATTTCATTGAAAGATATCCCTGATTGGAACTGCTGTGGAGCAAGCCCTGCCCATTATCTCAATGAAGAACTTGCCCAGGCTTTGCCTTATCGAAATCTGGTGAAGGCGGAAGAGGCCGGCTTGGATCGAGTGATCTCGCCCTGTCCAGCCTGCTATAGCCATTTGAAGCACATCCATGAAGAGGTATTAAAAGAAACCCATTTAGCCGATCGCCTCGAGTCAATTGTTGGGAAGAAGTATAACGGGGGAATCGTATCAAAACACCTCCTTGACTTTATCAAAGAAGATATTGGTTTCGATCGATTAAAATCGAGCGTAAAACTTCCTCTCAGTCGATTAAGAGTCGTGAATTATTATGGTTGTCTGACGAGGCTACCTGGCGTCCGAATCGACGATATGGAGAATCCAACACTGATGGACGAAGTCATCTCAATTCTGGGAGGAGAAGCATTGGAGTGGTCTCATAAAACCGAGTGCTGTGGAGCAAGCCTCTCCGTCTCCCGGACGGAGATTGCTTTGAGATTGGTGAACTCCATTCTCGAGGCGGCCAAGGAAAGGCAGGTAGATTGTATTGCGGTTGTCTGTCCCCTCTGTCAATCTAACTTAGATACCCGACAAGGGGACATTAATAAAAGGTTTGGAACAACCTATGAAATTCCCATTCTCTATCTCAGCCAGTTGATCGGCCTGGCACAGAAACTTAATTATTCCCAATTGGGGTTGGATCGGTTAGTGACCTCCCCCCAAAATATCCTGATCGAGAAGGGAATTATTGAAAAATAGAAAATAGTCTGATCGAATACCATTTCACAACTTCTAATTTAATTAAATGATTATAATCCCATTATTCTTTGAAAAATAGAATCTATAAACCTTGTTGTAAAATGTTATTTATTTCACTAATCATTTTTATACCCTTAATTATAGTCTCTTATTAATGAAATATTTTAAATAAAAACAATGGGTTATAATGAGCTTAAAAAAGCAATGCCTCTTATAAAATTTTTCTTGACAAAAGGAAGGCAATTTTGTAGTTTGATGCGGAAACAAGAAATTTTTCACAAATAAGGGGGGAGCATGTTGATTGAATATTTTGCCATTCTCATCTATATTGCTATAGCCATTGTTTTTGCCCTCTTTGCGATTGTCGCTTCTGCCCTTTTAGGTCAGAGAAAACCCACTGCTCTGAAAAAAGCACCTTACGAATGCGGAATGACGACGGTGGGCACTAGCTTCCGCAGAATCCCCATCAAGTACTACATCATCGCCATGCTTTTTCTCCTCTTTGATATTGAAGTGGTCTTCCTCTATCCCTGGGCAGTGGTTTTCAAGGAATTAAAAGTCTTTGCTTTTGTCTCGATGGCTGTCTTCATCGGAATTTTACTCATTGCCTATATCTATATCTGGAAAAAAGGAGCATTAGAATGGGAATAGAAACCTATCTTGAAAAAACACCTTTTCTTCCTCTTTTGGATAAAGTGGTCAATTGGGGGCGAATGTATTCGATCTGGCCAGTAACCTTTGGCTTAGCGTGTTGTGCACTGGAGATGATCGTCACCAGTTCGGCCACGTGGGATATTTCTCGTTTTGGTTCAGAAGTTTTCAGACCTTCACCGAGGCAAGCAGATCTGATGATTGTTGCAGGGACCTTAACCAAAAAAATGGCCCCAATGGTCAAACGGATCTATGAACAGATGCCCGAGCCCAAATGGGTCATCGCTTATGGTGCCTGTGCCTGTTCAGGTGGCGTGTTCAAAACCTACAATGTGGTTCAGGGAGTGGATCAGATGATTCCTGTGGATATCTATGTTCCAGGGTGTCCACCCCGACCCGAATCATTGCTGACCGCCCTGGTTCAGCTCCAGAAGAAGATTCAAAAAGAGACATTAGCCAATCGGAAAAATGTTCGCATCGCTCTTGAACAAGACACCCATGAATAAAATAAAAGGAAAAGGGAATGGCTGAAATCAATCTCGCTGTAAAAAAATTGGAAGAAAAATTTCCGAATTCTGTTTTAGAGGTGAAGACGTTTCGGGGCGAAACCACCCTGAACGTCTCTAAAGAGAAAGTGGTTGAGATCTGTAAATTTCTCTATTCCGATCCTGACCTTCAATTCCAAATGCTCACCGATCTCTGCGCCGTTGATTTTTTCCCGGAACGCCCTCGTTTTGAGGTGGTTTATCTTCTTTACTCGATGAAAAATAATGAACGACTGAGGTTGAAAACGAGGGTAGAAGAGAACGAATCGATTTTGAGTGTGGAATCGATTTGGAAAGCAGCCAACTGGTTGGAGAGAGAGGTCTATGATCTTTTTGGAATTCATTTTGTGAACCATCCCGACCTGAGAAGGATTCTCCTCTGGGATGGTTTTCATGGCCATCCTTTAAGGAAAGATTATCCGGTTGAAGGACCGGATTTTGACAAACCATTTGTCCCCGAGGTTTGATATGGCAGAGACACGGTTAATGACCATCAATATGGGACCCCAGCACCCCGCCACACATGGGGTGTTGAGGCTCGTGTTGGAATTGGACGGAGAGGTGATCGTGAAGGCCGTTCCCCATATCGGCCACCTTCATCGAGGGGTTGAGAAGCTCGCTGAAAGTAAAACGTATCACCAAGTCATTCCCCTCACCGACCGTTTGGATTACACCAATGCGATGGGTAATAACCTGGGCTATGTGTTAGCCGTGGAGAAACTACTGGGCATTGAGGTTCCCAAACGGGCCCAATATCTAAGAGTCATGATGGCTGAGCTTCAGAGGATCGCTGCCCATCTCATCTGGTTGGGAACCCATGCCTTAGACATCGGCGCCATGACGCTTCTTTTTTACAACTTTCGTGAGAGGGAAGAGGTCCTGAGAATCTTTGAGGAGGTCGCCGGAGGGAGGCTCACGCCCACCTATATGAGAATTGGAGGTGTTTCGAAAGACCTTCCGGATGGGATCACCGATAAGATTTGGAGTTTCGTCCGAGCTTTTCCCGATCATATCAAAGAGTATGAAACACTTCTAACAAAGAATGTGATCTGGTTAAAGCGGACCCAGGGCATCGGGATCATTTCGAAAGAGGATGCGATCAATTGGGGAATGACAGGACCCAGCTTACGCGGGTCGGGTGTGAAATACGATGTGAGAAAAGCCTTTCCCTATTCGAGTTATGATGAGTTCGATTTCGATATCCCCATTGGTTCAGTGGGGGATGTTTACGATCGGTACATCGTGCGTTTGCGAGAGATGGAATGGTCAAATGCAATTGTAGAACAAGCCTTGGAGCGGCTACCCCAAGGTCCCATCCTTTCTGATAATCCTTGGGTGGCGCTTCCACCCAAAGACCATGTCCTCAAAGATATCGATGCGTTGATTCGGCAATTTAAGATTGCCTCAGAAGGCTTTCAGCCGCCCAAAGGTGAGGTCTATGTAAGCGTGGAGGCCTCAAAAGGAGAATTGGGATATTATCTCGTCAGCGATGGATCCAATCGGCCGATGAGGATGAGGATTCGACCTCCTTCTTTCCTCAATCTCAGTGCCCTTCCCAAGATGATTGAGGGAAGTTTGATCGCGGATGTGATTTCAGCCATCGGGAGCATTGATATCGTTTTAGGAGAAATCGATCGTTAGAAAATAAGGAAGAATGGAATACTGGAAAATTGGAATATTGGTAATAATACCAAACAGAAAGAATCAAGAAATTTAACTTTGAGGAAGCAGAGTTTCCTCATCTCACCATTCCATTATTCCAACTATCCATGATTCCACTGGAAGAAGAGGTTCTTATGACAGACATCCTTTTTAGTAGTTGGGGTGGAGTGGTCACTGATAATCGAGGAAAACCCGAAGGGGAGAGGCAACCTGTCTCCACTCTCAATCTCCCCTTGGAATTGGAAAAAGAGAAAAAGATCAAGGCCTTTATTGGGTGGGATGGAATTGTCATTCGAGACCCGGAAGCCAATGTGGTTGATCTGATTCGTGCTTACTTGGAGGCCGTCCAAAAGGAATCGTGCGGAAAGTGTACCCCTTGCCGGGTGGGCACGCGGATCATGGCGACGATCATGAATCGAATTGCTGAGGGGCAGGGTAGGGCAGAGGACCTAAATCAACTAAAATATCTTGGTGAGATGATCCGCAAAAGCTCCAAATGCAATTTGGGGCAGACCGGGCCCAAACCAGTGCTGGATGCCATCGACCATTTTGAGGAACAATTCTCGGGGGCCATTCAGCTACAGAAAAAGATTCCTCGCCAGGAATATAAAGTCAAGGTCACCGCACCCTGTGAAAGCGCTTGTCCCTCCCACCTTCCCATTACACGGTATATCGAATTGATCAAAGAGGGAAGATTTGAAGAATCTTTGGCTCTCATTCGAGAGGCAACCTGTCTGCCTGGAATTTTGGGGAGGGTTTGCGTTCGACCCTGCGAAGATAACTGTCGTCGTGGAAATGTGGATGAATGCATCTCGATCAAATGGCTGAAACGATTTGTGGCTGATTATGAAATCGATAAGAGGAGGCAACCCCTGCTGAAGAAGGAAGGGACTCGATCAGAAAAAGTAGCCGTCATCGGAGCAGGGCCAGCTGGACTTTCCTGTGCTTATTACCTTGCCCTGAAAGGTTATCCTGTCACCATCTTTGAGAGGCTGGGGGAACCTGGTGGTATGGCAGCCATGGGGATTCCGGACTATCGTCTCCCAAGAAATATTGTTGGATATGAAACCGAAGTGGTGAAGAAGTTAGGGGTCGAGATTCGTTATAACACTCAAGTGGGGAAGGATATTACGATTTCACAGATGTTTGAGCAAGGTTACAGGGCCATCTTTATCGGGGTTGGAGCCCAAACCAATACACCTATGGGTGTGGAGGGGGAAGATAAAGGATATAAGGGATTCATTCCTGGTGTTTACTACCTCTTAGAAATCAATCAGGGGAGAGATCCCTATCCAGAGGGGAAGAGGGTTGTCGTGGTGGGTGGTGGAAACGTTGCCATTGACTGTGTCCGGTCTTCTTTCCGCATAGGCAAAGCAGATGTGAACCTGGTTTATCGTCGAACCAAAAAGGAGATGCCTGCGGATCGGGTGGAGATTCATGATGCAGAAGAAGAGGGCGTAAAATTCCATTACCTCTGCAATCCCATTCGAATTGTTGCAAAAGAAGGCAAGGTTGTTGGAATGGAATGTATCCGAATGGAACTGGGCGAACCGGATGAAAGCGGAAGGAGACGCCCCGTGCCCATCAAGGGATCAGAATTTTTCATTGAGGCGGATATTGCCATCCCTGCCATCGGACAGGCGATCGACCTTTCTTTCCTTGAAGAAAAGGATGGAGTCAAGACCACAAAGCGATCCACCATCGCCGTCCAAGAGGGGACTTTCCTGACCAGTCGGCCAGGAATTTTCTCTGCTGGGGATTGTGTGACTGGACCCGATGTTTTGGTTCGGGCAGCCGGCCATGGGAAAAGGGCTGCTGAAAAGATTGATCTCTTCCTAAGAGGGATGGAAGTAAAAGAGTCTGAGGACGAACGCTTGGAGACGATGGTTGAGAAAATTAAGGTTTATAAAAAGGATGAGCAGATCGGGATCCCCGGCGGACAGAAGAGAGCCATGTTGAATATGCTTCCACCTGATTCGAGGAAATGGATTTTCGATGAGGTGGAGGAGGGATTTTCCATTCCCGTAGCCCAGAAGGAAGCAGAACGCTGTCTTCGATGTGTGCGGGTCGGACTTTTCGCCGTATAACGTGTTGGTGAGTCGTGAATGGTGAAAGGTGGTAAGATTTCACGAATTACAAGTCACAAATCACGATCCACGAGGTTTAATAAGCATGCTAAAGCTGACGATTGATGGAAAAGAAGTGACAGGAAGACCGGATCAAACGATCCTGGAGGTCGCCAAAGAAAATGGGATTTGTATTCCCACCCTCTGTTATCACCCAAGACTGAGCCTGCTTAAGTCCTGCCGGATCTGTCTGGTCGAAGTCGAGGGTGCGGATATGCCCATGGCTTCCTGTGCGACACCTGTCATAGAAGGTATGGTCGTCCATACTCATACAGAGCGTGTCGAAAAAATGAGGCTTGAGGCGTTAAAACTTCTACTGGTCAACCATCCTCTGGACTGCCCGGTCTGCGATGCGGGAGGGGAATGTCAGCTTCAAAACCGAGCCTATGAATTTGGGATCAACCAGGTCGAGTTTGTCACCGAAAAAATTGAACGGCCATCGATCGAATATAGCACACCGTTGATTCGACAGTGGATGGATCGGTGCGTCATGTGCCTTCGTTGCATTCAAGCCTGCATTGATCTTCCAGGATGCGATGTCTTGGAGGTGGCGGAAACAGGTTATCATTCCCATGTGAAGGCCGCCCGAAAAGAGAATTGTATCTCTTGTGGAGAATGTCTCCATGTCTGTCCGGTAGGCGCTCTGACAGAGAACTTCAGTCCGATTAAAGGGAGGACATGGCAACTCAGAAGAACTCAAACCACTTGCACTTTCTGTGGATGCGGTTGTCAGTTGGAGCTGAACACCCTTGCCGATCGAAAGGTCGTTAAGGTGACGACCAAGAGTGAGGCAGGCGTTAATGAAGGGAGCCTTTGCGTTAAAGGGAGGTTTGGCTTCGATTTTATTCATCACCTTGACCGTCTTCAGAAACCTTTGGTGAAAAAATCTGGAGTTTTTATGGAGGCTTCTTGGGAAGAGGCCTTAGATCTGGTTGCCACGAAACTTCAAGAAATTAAAGAAAAATACGGTGCTCCCTATATGGGGGGCATTGCTTCCTCCCGGGCGACCAACGAAGAGAATTATCTCTTTCAAAAATGGATGAGGGCCTGCATTGGGACAAATCATATTGATTCGGGTGCCCGACTCTCCAGCGGTCCTTCCCTATACGGGATGATGGCTTCCCTTGGATGTGGGGCGATGACGCACTCGATGGAGGAGATAGCCGAAGCTGATTTCATCCTCATCGTCGGAGCGGATGTCCACGACGACAACCTCATCTTCAGCCATAAGATGAGGGAAGCCATCCGAAGGAATGGTGCGAAGATCATTCTGGTCGATCCTCGAAAAAACCAATGGGAAAAATGGGCTGACCGATGGTTGAGGCCTGTCCCCGGAACCGATATCGCTTGGATCAATGGTCTGGTTCGCCTCCTGATCGGAAAAGGTGTTCTTTCGAGAGACTACATCGGTTCAAAGACAGAAGGCTTTGAGGCTTTCCAATTCTCCTTAAACCCATTCACCCCTGAGTTTGTCAAGGAGACAACAGGGGTTCCTTGGGCAGAGTTAGAAGGCGTCGCGAATCTTTATAAGACAGCTAAAAAGAGGGCGATCGTCTTTGGATCGGGCGTGACCCAACATGCCTATGGGGTGGAGATTGTTAAAGCGCTATGTAACCTTGCTTTGTTGACTGGAGAGGTAGAGGAAGGAGGGGGAGGCGTTTATCCACTGCTCACACAGAACAATGCGCAAGGCGCTTTCGATATGGGATGTCTTCCAGATTTTCTTCCCGGTTATCAAAGGTTGGATGATGAGAAGGCACACCGGAGATTTGTCGAAGTCTGGGATAGAGGGATTCCAGAAAAACCGGGTTTCTCCACCATGGAGATGTTTGATCGAATTTTAGAAGGGGATATCAAAGCCCTTTATGTTTTTGGTGAAGATCCTCTCCTCAATCTTCCCAATCCTGAGAAGCTGAAAAGCGGACTCCAAAAAATTGAATTTTTAGTGGTTCAGGATATCTTTATGACCCACCTTGGAAGTTACGCCCAGGTGATCTTACCGGGAGTCAGTTTTGCCGAAAAAGATGGGACCTTCACCAATATGGAGAGAAGGATTCAAAGGGTAAGGAAGGTCATCTCACCGATCGGTGATTCCATGCCTGATTGGAAAATCCTCTGTGATCTTTCAACCAGAATGGGTTACCCCATGGGATATCAGACCCCTGCTGAAGTCATGGAAGAAATTGCCACATTGGTTCCCTTCTATGCGGGAGTCAATTATTCCAGTTTAGAGAAGGGCGGGGTTCAATGGTTTTCGCAAAACGGATGGAGAAAGAAATTTTCAATTGTCGAATATCAAGGTCCCATCGAAAGACCTAATGATCAGTACCCGTTGTGGATCATTCCGAGAGGGTTTCATTATCATTATGGAATCGGGACCACCACCAAGAGAGCCATGGGGTTGGCGAAGGTTTTTCCAGAATGTTGTATTGAAGTCCACCCAGAGGATGCCGCCAAAACAGGATTAAGAGATGGAAATAAGGTGAGAGTGGTCTCCCCCCGTGGAGAGATAGAAACGATCTGTCGAATTTCAGAAGCCGTTCCCAAAGGGGTGGCTTACTTCGCCAACACCTTTTTCCCTGTTTTTGTGAATCACCTTTTATTCTCTGGATATGATGTGAAGCGTCAGCACCCTGAATACAAGGTCTTTATTGGAAGGGTAGAGAAACGATAAGAGAGCTCTAAAAAATTAACAGGAGCTCTTTTGAGATTTCTTTGTTTTTAGAAATCTCTTAGGGGAGAAGCAGGATGCAACTGTTATATCTTCTCATTGAGATCATCGTCAAATGTGTGGTGGTTTTTGCCGGGTTGATGATCGTCGTAGCCTATTTAACCTGGTTCGAGCGTAAGGTGTTGGGGCATATCCAGATTCGGTTTGGTCCTAATCGTTGTGGACCGTTTGGATTACTTCAACCTTTTTCAGATGCGGTGAAGGCCTTTTTCAAAGAGGACCTTGTTCCCGAACGATCGGATAAAGTGGTCTTTGTGATGGCCCCGATGATCTCCATTATCGCAGCCATCAGCATTTTTGCTGTCATTCCATTTGGCAATCAGTTTACCATCCCTGGGACAGAATGGGTGGTCAAACTGCGGTTAGCCGATATCGATGTTGGACTTCTCTACATCTTTGGCGTGGCCTCGCTCGGGGAATTCGGGATCGTCTTAGGAGGTTGGTCTTCCGGGAATAAGTATGGGTTGACCGGGTCCCTACGAGCAGCGGCTCAGATGATCAGTTATGAGGTGGCACTTGGCATTACCGTCGTTGGAGTGCTTATCCTTTCCCAAACTCTGCGATTGACCGAGATCGTTCGCCTTCAGGAAGGAGGGTTCTGGAATTGGAATATCTGGTATCAACCAGTTGCCTTCGTCCTGTACCTGATTTGCGGTCTGGCGGAGATCAACCGAACCCCATTTGATATGCCCGAAGCAGAAGCAGAATTAGCTTGCGGGTTCAACATTGAATACAGCAGCATGAAATTTGCCCTCTTCTTCATGGCAGAATATGCCCATATGGTCACCATGGGCGCTCTGGCGGTGACCCTCTTTTTAGGAGGATGGCAACCGATCATTCCTCAGCTCAGTTTCATCCCAGGCATCGTCTGGTTCTGTGCAAAACTCTTTATCTTCCTGTTTTTCTTCGTCTGGCAGCGGGGGACCTATCCCAGACTCCGGTACGATCAGATCATGAAGTTTGGATGGAAGATTTTGATTCCCTTGGCATTGATCAACCTTTTGATCACGGCATTGATCGTTTCATTAAAAGGGTAAACTAAAGGAAGAGGCGTAAGATGATCATTCCATTACTGAAGGGATTGAAGGTGACGCTAAGGTATTTCTTTTCCAGGCCCATCACGGTTCAATATCCAGAAGAGAAGATTCCTCCGGCGAAACGCTGGAGGGGCATTCAGTATTTTGAGAAGGATGAGCGTGGGAAAACCAAATGTGTGGGCTGCGGCCTCTGTATGGCGGTTTGCCCTTCACAATGTATTTATATTGAGACCGCTGAAGATGAAGAGGGAAAACGATATCCGCTGACCTATGAACTGGATGCGAGCCGGTGTATCTTTTGCGGTTTTTGTGAAGAGGTATGCCCCGTGAATGCGATTTTTTTAGGAAAGAATTTTGAGTGGGTGGAGGAAGATCGAAGCCTTTATCGCATGACCACCGAGAGGCTCTTAGAAGAGAAGAAGTTGAATCCATAAACCCATTATCCCCCTCTCCCTTGGTGGGAGAGGGTAGGGGTGAGGGAGGTCCTCCCATTTCCACCCCCACCTCAATCCTCTTCCTTGATGGGGGAGAAGGTTTTAATATTGGAGTAAAACGATGGCTGAAAATATTGGAACGATCTTTCAATGGTTAATCTTTTTGGGGATGGCTTTTCTCTCTGTCCTCGCCTCCTTTTTAGTCATCACCCGAAAGAACCCGATTCACAGCGCTCTCTTTTTGGTGTTGACCTTACTCAGTGTGGCGGTGCTTTACCTTTTGCTCTACAGCCAATTCATTGCCATCATCCAAGTCGTTGTTTACGCCGGTGCTATCGTCATGCTCATCGTCTTTGTCATCATGCTCCTGGATCTGGAGGTGGAGTTACGGTCCAAATTAAAAATCGTTTATTCAAAGGTGATCGGGGGCTTCTTAGCGATTCTTTTCCTTTTTGGAATTCTCTATGCCGTCGTGGCCAAATCCCCAACCGGGAAGGTGGGTCCTTATACTCCGGATAAAGTCAGCACCAATGTGAAGGCGGTCGGTGAGGTGCTTTTTACTCAGTATCTTTTTCCATTTGAGATCATATCCATCCTTTTGGTGGCGGCTATCATCGGAGCGGTCATCTTAAGTAAGAAAAGGACATAAGGAGAACACTATGTGGGTTGTTCCAGAGATTCCCCCTGCTTTGTATTTAATGTTGAGCGGAGTACTTTTCACCATGGGCGTCATCGGAGCCCTAACGCGTCGCAATGCGATTGTGGTCTTCATGTGCATTGAGCTGATGCTGAATGCGGTGAACCTCTCTTTCGTCACCTTCTCCTATTTTCTCCAGTCCCTGGACGGAGTGATCTTCGCCTTCTTTGTGATGGCGGTGGCAGCAGCTGAGGCAGCGGTTGGGTTGGCCATCTTTGTGATGATCTATCGGTCAAGAGAAACGATCAATTTAGATGAGATCAATCTGCTCAAATGGTAAAGATAGTTCGGAGTATTTAGTTCGTAGTTCGTAGATTTTCGTTTTGAAACTCCGAACTCATAACTCTGAACTCCGAACTTAAAAAAGGAGTCCTACATGTTCGATTATGTCTGGTTGATCCCATTGTTGCCGGCGATCGGTTTCATGATCAATGGGCTATTTGGGAATCGTTTGGGGAAGAAGGTGGTCAGTTGGGTGGGGCCGATGGCGATCGGGCTCTCCTTTTTTGTCTCCATCCTCATCTTCTTCGAACTGATCGGAAGGCCCCCTGGACAGCGCTTCTTTGAGAAAATCATTTTTGATTGGGTGGTCTCAGGTTCATTCCAAACCGTGATCGGATACCAGATCGATCCTCTCTCCATCCTGATGGCGTTGGTCGTCAGCGGGGTCAGCTTCTTCATCCATATTTATTCAGTGGGATATATGCACGACGACCCAGGTTATACCCGATATTTCACCTATCTCAACCTGTTCGTTTTTATGATGCTCAATTTGGTCTTGGCGAACAACTTCCTGTTGATGTTTGTGGGATGGGAAGGCGTTGGTCTCTGCTCCTACCTCTTGATCGGCTTCTGGTATGAGAAAGATTCCGCTTCCAATGCCGGCAAGAAAGCATTTGTAGTCAACCGAGTGGGGGACTTCGGTTTCCTGCTTGGGATCTTCATGCTTTTCATCCATTTTGGGACTTTAGACTTCACCGATATCTTCGGTTCCCTTCAGAAAAATCCTCACCTGTTAAGTACGACTACGGCCACGACGATTGCCATTCTGCTTTTTATAGGTGCTTGCGGGAAATCGGCTCAGATTCCTCTCTACGTATGGCTTCCGGATGCGATGGAAGGTCCAACTCCAGTCAGTTCTCTCATCCATGCTGCGACCATGGTGACGGCAGGGGTCTATATGGTCGCCCGATGTAATGTGCTTTATAGTCTGGCACCTATTGCCATGGCGATCGTGGCGATCGTCGGTGTGGCCACAGCGATTTATACAGCTTCGATTGGGTTCTGCCAAAACGATATCAAAAAAGTTCTGGCTTATTCTACCATCAGCCAGTTGGGCTATATGTTCTTAGGCGTCGGAGTCGGGGCGTTTAGCGCTGGCATTTTTCACCTGATGACGCATGCCTTTTTCAAAGGGCTCCTCTTTCTCGCTGCTGGAAGTGTGATGCATGCCCTCAGTGGCGAGTTGGATATGAGGAAGATGGGCGCCTTGAGAACTAAAATTCCCATTACCTTCTGGACATTCTTCATCGCCACATTGGCCATCGCTGGAATTCCGGGTCTTTCCGGATTTTTCAGCAAGGATGAGATTTTGTGGCAAGCCTTTTCCAGTTCCCACGGCCATTTCTTATTGTGGCTGGTGGCGGCGATTGCTGCCGGGATGACCGCCTTTTATATGTTCAGAGCTCTATTTATGACTTTCTTCGGCCAGTCGAGGGTCGATGAACATGTCGCGCACCATATCCACGAATCGCCCAAAATCATGACGGTTCCCCTGATGATCCTGGCTGTGCTTTCTGTCATCGGAGGTTATATTGGCATTCCTCATGTTTTGGGAGGAGCGAATCATATCCATGAGTTCCTCGCTCCCGTATTAGGAGGAGGGGCGGAATCAGGCAAAGCCCATGCGGGGATGGCCATTGTCTCGCAGGCCTGGGCTTCAGCAGGAGAAGGAGGAGGACATTCGGCGGCCTTAGAACTTCTCATGATGGCCATCTCGGTGATCATCGCCCTCATTGGGATTGGGACGGCTTATCTCTTTTATATCAAGAATCCTGCACTTCCCAAAATGCTGGCGGAGAGGTGGAAGGGGCTCTATAAACTGGTCTTTAATAAATATTATGTGGACGAGCTCTATGAAATCCTCTTCATAAAATCTCTTAAGGGATTGGGAATAGGACTTTGGAGAGGATTTGATGACTTTGTGATCGATGGTTTGATCAACGGGGTCGCTTATCTGATTGGTTGGATTTCTGGGGGGGTGAGAAAAATTCAGACCGGCGTGGTCCAAAACTATGCTTTTTCAATCATCATTGGCGGGATCGTGCTTGCCGCCTATTATATCGTGCGCGCTATTTTTTATTAAATAAAAAGGAGCTGGTTTCATGACAATTTTTGGAATTCCCATCCTATCGCTGCTGATTTTCTTTCCGATCCTTGGGGCCATTGTCCTATGCTTCATTCCTAAAGAGAATGGAAAAGCTCTCCGGTGGGTGACGTTGATCTTCTCTCTCGTTGAATTCATTTTCTCGTTACCCCTCTTCTTTTCTTTTGATTCCAAAACTGCAGCGATGCAATTTGTGGAGGATTGGTGGTGGATCGAGAGTTATGGGATCAGCTACAAATTGGGCATTGATGGGATCAGCTTGCTCTTGGTCCTTTTGACCACCTTCTTAACGGTCCTCTGTATCCTCTGTTCTTGGACGGCGATCACCTTCCGGGTAAAAGAATACATGATTTCGTTTCTTTTCCTCGAGACAGGGATGATCGGTGCTTTAGTCGCTCTCGATCTCATCCTTTTCTATGTCTTCTGGGAAGTGATGCTGATTCCAATGTACCTCCTGATCGGTGTCTGGGGTGATCCTAAGAGGAGAATTTACGCAGCGATCAAATTCTTCCTCTTCACCATGGCAGGAAGCGTACTGATGCTTGTAGCGATTTTGGCCCTCTATTTCCTTAACCAGAAGGCAACGGGTGTTTCCACCTTTGACGTGCTCGAACTTTATAAGTTGGGGTTACCGGTTGGAACACAGTACTGGCTCTTTGGAGCCTTTGCCCTTGCTTTTGCGATCAAAGTTCCAATGTTTCCATTCCATACCTGGTTGCCTGATGCTCATACTGAGGCGCCGACGGCTGGGAGTGTGATCTTGGCAGGTGTCTTATTAAAGATGGGAACTTATGGGTTCATTCGATTTGCCATCCCCCTGTTTCCGAATGCAGCATTCGATCTGATGCCTCTGGTCTCTGTCTTGGCGATTATCGGGATTATTTATGGGGCGCTGGTTTCCATGATGCAACCCGATCTCAAGCGACTGGTTGCTTTCTCGAGCGTGAGCCACTTAGGATACGTCATGCTCGGGATGTTTGCCTTCAATATGCAAGGCATTCAGGGTTCGATCTATCAGATGCTCAACCATGGCATCAGCACCGGTTCCCTCTTTTTGATCGTCGGAATGGTCTATGAGCGCCGCCATACACGTCTCATCGCTGACTTCGGAGGACTCTCCAAGGTGATGCCCATCTATGCTGCCTTTTTCATGATCGTTACCCTCTCCTCCATTGGTCTGCCCGGGACCAATGGGTTTGTGGGAGAGTTTCTGATCCTGCTCGGGGCGTTTCAATCCAATATCGTCTATGGGGTATTGGCTGCCACAGGTGTCATCCTGGGAGCGGCCTATATGCTGTGGATGTTTCAGAGGGTGATGTTCGGTAAAATTACACGCCCTGAAAATGAAAAGCTCAAAGACCTCAATGCACGCGAGGTCAGTATTCTTGTCCCGATGGTAATCATGATTTTTCTGATGGGGATCTATCCGAAGCTTTTCTTTAGTAAGATGGATGTCAGCGTTGAGAAATTTATAAAGGATTTTAAGGGAAGGATAGAGATGAAAGCAGACCTTCCCTCACCAAAAGTTGCAGAAGTTAAAAAATAATCCCCCTTACTCCCCCTTTAGCAAAGGGGGACGAAGGGGGATTTGTTATGTAATCATCGGAGGATTCTTTAAATGAAAATACCAGAGATTGACCTCTATCTCATTGCACCGGAGATCATCATCACCGCTTTCGGGTTTTTGGTGCTTCTGGTGGACGTCTTTTTACCCAAAGAAGAGAGGAAAGGTTACCTCGGCATCATCAGTCTTGTTGGAATAATCCTCTCCTTTCTTTTTACCCTTCCTTTGATGGGATCCGTACAATCCGGTTTCCAGGGGATGTTCATCTCAGATGGGTATGCTCTTTTCTTCAAGGTCACTTTTCTGATCATTGCTTTTCTGACAATCCTGATCTCCATGGGATACACTCAAAGAGAAGGAATTGCCTTCGGAGAATATTATGCCTTGATCCTTTTTTCAACTCTCGGAATGATGCTGATGGCCGCTGGCTCTCACTTGATCACTATCTTCCTCGGGTTGGAAACCATGTCCATTTCCATCTATATTCTGGCCGGAATGATGCGTGAGGATAAGAGGTCAGTGGAGTCGGCCTTGAAATATTTTCTTTTGGGCGCCTTTGCCACAGGATTTCTTCTATATGGCATTGCTCTTATTTATGGTGCGACAGGCTCCCTTCATTTAAAGGATATTGCCTCTTACATTGCCTCCAAAAGTCTCTTAAGAAACCCGATGCTCCTCATGAGCCTTGTCTTTCTCACCATTGGTTTTGGATTCAAGATTGCTTCGGTTCCTTTTCATATGTGGACACCGGATGTCTATGAGGGGGCTCCGACCTCCATCACAGCTTTCATGGCCACGGGTGTCAAGGCAGCAGGGTTTTCAGCCTTGATTCGGGTCTTCTTTTCCGCCTTGCCTGCGTTTCGGCCTGATTGGACATCGATCATGTGGGTGATTTGTGTGGCGACGATGACACTCGGAAATATTGCCGCCATCTCTCAGAGCAATATCAAACGGATGCTCGCTTACTCAAGCATTGCTCATGCGGGTTATATTTTGGTTGCCTTTGTGGCAGGGAATGATTTGGGAACATCGGGCATTCTCTTCTACCTTATGGCCTATGCCTTTATGAACATCGGCGCCTTTGCTGTGGTCATCCTCCTTGGAAAGAAGGGAGAAGAAAATACTCTGATTAATGACTATGCAGGGATTGGTTTCAAATACCCGCTTCTTGCCGCCTCAATGACCATCTTTCTCCTATCCATGGCCGGCATTCCTCCACTGGGTGGATTTATGGCTAAGTTCTATATCTTCAGCGCGGCAGTGAAAGAAAAATTTTATTGGCTGGCCATTATCGGCGTCTTGAACAGCGCGGTCTCCGTTTACTATTACCTCCGGGTCACGGTGCTCATGTACTTCAGGGAATCCGAACGTGAGATCACAGGACTCCAATTCTCACC
>JACAEV010000027.1 GCA_013388645.1 Syntrophaceae bacterium
CTCCCCACCCGTCACTCCTGCGAAAGCAGGAGTCCAGAAGTATTTGAATTCACTGGATTCCCGTTTTCACGGGAATGACAATAATGGGCTGAATCGGACTTTTTACGAGTTCATCAATAATGAAATGTTGGAATATTGGATATTAAAAGTTATTGACCCATCATCCCAATCTTCCATCATTCTAACATTCCGTCTTTTATGATTCTCTGGAAAAGTTCCCTCTGTTTTAAGGCCATCTCCCGAGCCCCTTTCTTTGACCCTTCATGATCATAACCAATGAGGTGAAGCACCCCGTGGACCATCAGGAGAAGGATCATCCCCATTTCATCCTGACCAAATCGATTCGATTCACGCTTGGCTGTCTCCACAGAAATCACCAAATCGCCTAAAAGGTGGGGTTGGGGGGATGGGCAGGCTCCTTTCCTCATCGGAAAGGCCAAGACATTGGTTGGTTTGTCCCGGCGGAGATATCGTCGATTTAAACTCTGAATTTGGAGATCGTCAACAAATAGAAGGCTCAGTTCTGCTTCAAGAAGCCCCAATTCGGTCAATATCCTTTGGGCCACTTTTCTTATTTTTTT
Organism: Syntrophaceae bacterium; assembly: GCA_013388645.1. Classification (GTDB taxonomy): domain Bacteria; phylum Desulfobacterota; class BSN033; order BSN033; family UBA1163; genus UBA1163. The sequence continues at coordinate 582 of JACAEV010000027.1, forward strand.
TAAGTTTAAGGGGATATGTTTTTGCCGATTTTGAATCCAAATCTTCATCGTTCCTCTTCTTAGGTAAATCCGAGATGGTGGAAGTGGGGTAATCAATTCTCTGGTGGAAGAAGGCAGTCAAAATTCGAATGAAACTTTCTTGAATTTTTTGAAGATCCTTCAGGGTCAGTTCACATTCTTCCAACTGCCCATCCAAAAAAATGTTATTCGTGATCCGTTGGACCAGACTCGTGATTCTGGAAGGCGTAGGTTCGGTGAGGGCGCGAGAGGCTGCTTCAACCGAATCGGCAAGCATGACGATTCCCGCTTCTTTGGTCTGAGGTTTAGGCCCTGGATAACGGAAATCTTTCTCTTTGATGGATTCCATATCTGGATTCTCTTTCTCTTTGGCTTTCTGATAGAAATAGGAGATCAGACTTGTTCCATGATGTTGTTGAATGATATGACCGATCCGTTCTCCCAAGCGATTCTCACGAGCCATCTCCACCCCGTCTTTCACATGAGAGATGAGGATGAGGCTGGACATGGTGGGAGTGAGATGGTCGTGTCGGTTTTCTTCTCCTCCCACATTTTCAATGAAATAGAGAGGTTTTTTTAGCTTCCCGATATCATGATAATAAGCACTGACTCTGGCCAACAGAGGATTGGCTGCAATCGATTTGGCGGCCGCTTCCACCAGACTCCCGACAATGATGCTGTGGTGGTAGGTCCCGGGAGCCTGAAGGATGAGGTCCTTAAGGACGGGGTGATCCATATTGGCCAATTCAAGGAGTTTGATATCGGTGGTGTAACCGAACAGGCTTTCGATGATGGGGACGATCCCTAAGACGAGGACCGAAGCAAGGACCCCTCCAGAAAATCCCATGACCAGATCGAAAAGAAGAGTCATTTTGAAAGGATTGCCAGAGATCAAGTGATAAGAGAGAATCATTAAAACATTTATCCCCCCCACGATCATTCCAGCTTTGAGAAGAATGCTTCGCTGTTCACATCGAGCGACATGATGGGCACCCATGACACTTCCCACTAAAGTGAAGATAAAATAGAAGAGTTGGTTTCCCATTAAGGCAGCGGAGAAGTAGCAGGCTAAAAGTGAAAAGACGATGGCGACTTCTGAATTGAGAACAATTCGAATGAGCATGGCCCCTGTGGCCACGGGGAAGAGATAGAGATAGGAGGAGGAAGGGATGGAAAAAAACGCTTCGCCCAAAACGTCGGTCATAAGCTGGAAGAGTTTGAGAAAAGCGATCAGACATAGGAGCGTCGTTGAGAAGAAAAGGAGATCCTTTGGGAAGAGAGCAATCTTACGGATATTCTGTGTTGAGAATTGATAAAGGCTTGCTAAGATGAGGAAGGTGAGAAGGCCCGTGCCGATGATCATGGCAAAAAGATGGGTTCTCTCCTGGGCCTTTTTGATGGCTCTGATTTTTAAGAGGTGATCTTCATAAATCCGATCTCCAGGTCTCAAGAGGACCTCCCCACGCTTCACCTGGAAATAGACCGGTTTGACCCTCTCTCTCGCGATGGCCTTCTTCCCTTCGGTCTCGTCTTTATTGAAGGTGAGATTGGGTCTTAAAAAGTGCTCGGCAATTTTGAGCACAATGAGTGATAGCTCTTTTTCTTTAATTGGAGAGGGGAGATCCGCCTGGGACCGGACTTTCGCCTTTGCTTCCTTAAAATCAAAAAAGCCAAAAGGAGGAAAACTTTTTCTCTCCTCTCGAGTCTGGATATTCCGTATGATAATTCCTCGATCCGCATCCGGGTCCAGGAGGTCCTTGTCGTTGACGACCCCCTTTCTCAGGATGGGTACGATTAGTCTCAATGCTGCCTCCCCAATAGCAGGGTTGAAACGCTCTTTTTCCAAAACCTGCCATTCTTTTTGGGAGAGAGGAAGCCGAAGGGTAGCTTCCCATTCCTTTCTTCTCCATTCGATGGGATCGTTTCCCTTTTCCCTTCTTTCAGAAGAGACAGCGAGGGACCCAAAAGTGGTTCGGATACGGTTCTCTGCGTCGATGAGAAGGAAGGGATCATAATCGTAAATAGAAAGCACAGATCGATCTGCTTCGACCCGTTTCTCCTGGGTCGATTTTTCATCCTCCACCAAAAGATCCTGCGGAGATTTGATTTCCTTGGTCACAATATCTCCAACCTTGTAATCCTTTATATGGAGGGTGAGACTCGGAGAGAGAAGGAGAGTCAGAAGGATGGCCATTCCAAGGCCGATGAACCATTTCTGATAAGAGGGTGCTTTGATCCTCTCCAACCATAAGCGATCTCTTAATCCATTAGAGGGCCTCAGGAAGGTCAGGTTCAGGTTTATTTTTTTTTGAAAAAATTTCTTCATCGATCCCTATCGAAGGGTGGGTTCTTTTTGGCGATAACGCCTTTCCTCTGCCCTTTCATAAGCCTTGATGATCTCCTGGACGAGAGGGTGTCGGACGACATCTTTATCTGAGAAATAAACAAACTCAATCCCTTCGATTCCTTTGAGGATTCCCTGGATTTCGATTAACCCTGAGACCTTATTCTCGGGAAGATCTACCTGGGTGATATCCCCCGTAATGACTGCCTTGGAGCTAAAACCCAGTCGAGTCAAAAACATCTTCATCTGCTCAGGCCCTGTATTTTGTGCCTCGTCGAGGATGACAAAAGAATCGTTTAACGTTCTCCCCCTCATAAATGCCAAAGGAGCCACCTCGATCACTCCCCTCTCCACGAGTTTAGAAGACCGATCAAAGTCCATCATGTCGTGCAAGGCATCATAAAGTGGACGGAGATAGGGATTGACCTTCTCCGAAATATCTCCGGGAAGAAAGCCCAGTTTTTCTCCCGCTTCGACCGCAGGGCGGGTCAGAACAATCCTCTCCACCTCCTGTTTCATAAGACTCGCCACCGCCATGGCCATCGCCAGATAGGTTTTTCCAGTTCCCGCGGGACCAATCCCAATCACTAAGTCATATTTCCGAATGGCATCGATATAACGTTTTTGAGCCAGGCTCTTGGGCGTGATCACTCGCTTCCTCGAAGAGATATACACCGTATCCAGAAAGATATCTTCGAGGTTGACATTCCGATCGTCTGAGATCATTCGGATGGCATAATCGATATCGGTCGAATAAAGAGGGTATCCCTTTTTTAGAAGGTTATAAAGGTCGTTTAGGATGTGGATGGAGAGGTCGACATCCAAGTTTTCCCCTTGGATGGTCAGGACATTGCCCTTGGCATTGATCTTTACGCCGATCGCCCGTGCAATGCGTCTTAGATTTTCACTTTGGGCGCCGAAAAGGACATTGGCCATTCGAAGGTCATCATAAATGACCTTTTCGACAATTTCTTCTTGCTGAGTCGACTCTTCGACTTGTTGTCCTTTCAAAAATTAACCTTCACCCCGTTAGAAAAAATATTCCGCTTTTCTGACGCTATGCAACATTTTAGAATAATTCCAACGGCGTTTAATACCCCGATAGAATTTCTTACGGGGTTCACCCTGGTCATTGACCCGGATTTGCCTTCAAACCGCAGGCAGAATAGGCACAACTGTCTGTTTTATTTAATTAATCATATCATTTTAACTCTAAGATTGCAAGGATCGTCCTCATAGGTCCTTTTTCACCTGATCTTCTTCACTTCTTCGACAATAGCAGGGACGATTTCACCAGCAGGGCCGATAATTAAATAATCGGATATCGCGTTAGTTAATGGGGTAGATTCCCTATTGATCTCAATCACAGTGGCCCCTCTTTCCTTGGCCGTAACAGGGATGGAGGCAGCAGGATAAACTACGGCAGATGTGCCAATGACGAGCACCACCGAGCAGGATTTGGATTCTTTTAAAGATGAGACCTGAGCCTCCCAAGGGATGGGTTCTCCAAAAAAAACGACATCCGGTTTCAGCAGCGACGAGCATCGAGAGCACCGAGCGGGGAGGTCCTCGATTTTGAGAGTCGTTCCATCGATGGTCATGGAACACTTCAAACAGGAGAGGGTTCGATGGGTCCCATGAAATTCAATGACATGACGGTTTCCTGCTGCTTGGTGGAGGCCGTCCACATTCTGAGTGATGATTGAAGAGAGCAAACCCATCCGTTCCAATTCGGCTAATCCGAGATGAGCAGGGTTTGGTTTCGCTTCGATGATGAGGGAAAACATTTCCTTGAGCATCAACCAGACCTTCTCAGGATTCGACTGGAAGGCATAAATATGAGCATATTCCTCGGGATCGAATTTCTCCCAAAGTCCCCCCGCACTTCTGAAATCTGGAATACCACTCTCTACAGAGATTCCAGCCCCCGTGAAAGCGATCGTCTTTTTTGAATGAAGAATATCCCTCGCCGCTCGTTGTATCAATTGGTGATCCATGGTATTCCCCCCCCCTTATTTTTGAATATCTTTATATGCAGGAATGATTTCGAATCCCTCTGCTTTGGTCACGGCTCTCCTGACAGATTCCATCAGGGCAGCCTCACCGAGAAGTCCAATGGTATTCACGTCACTTTTCTTCTTACCATACGAAAGGGCAAAGATGAGATCGCCATCAAAGGTTGTATGAAGGGGTGAAATGACCCTGGCCAGACCCGAATGGGCGATCCGGACGACCTGATGGACTTCTTTTTTAGAAAGAGCGGCATTTGTGGCAATCACTCCGAGGGTTGTATTGAAGGGAGGAGTTTTATTAGGAGGTATTGCCCCAAACTCTTTTCGGATCACCCCTTGTTTCATCCACTTCATTGAGTTTGCAAATTGAAGGCTTTTTTTAGATTTTCTCGTACCCGCTAAGATTTGATGAGTCGTGGGATCGATGATATCTCCAAAGGAATTGACAACAACGAGAGCTCCAACAATGAGCCCATTTGGTCCTTGAATACTCGATGTTCCCACTCCACCCTTCATGGCTCGCTCAATCCCAAAAAGCTTTCCGACGGTTGCTCCGGTCCCAACCCCGACACTTCCTTCTTTCACTCTTTTTGAAGCATTGAGACATGCTTGGTATCCCATCTGGTGATCTGGTCTCACACGGAAATCGCCTATGGCAAGGTCGAAAATGACAGCCGCAGGAACGATAGGAACCTTTGTTTTAATTACATCGAATCCCTTTCCTCTTTTTTCCAGGTAGGCCATCACACCTCCTGCTGCATCCAAACCGAATGCACTCCCTCCAGCTAAGAGGATGGCGTGAATGTTATCAACCAGATGGGTTAAGGAAAGGGCATCCATCTCCCTAGTTCCGGTGGCTGTCCCACGGATATCCACTCCTCCGGTCGCTCCTTCTTCACAAAGAATTACCGTGCAACCAGTCAAGGCCCTGAAATCGCTTGCATGACCCACTTTAATCCCAGGGACATCCGTAATGGCATGTGGACTTTTCATCCGTAGAAAATCCTACCAAATAGGTAAACAGAGTGTCAATACTCCTTTTTCTGACCGCCTATCACTTTTATCCACCTTCGCAGAAGGCCACACCTACTTAATGGTATGTACTTTAGCGTGCAAAGAAAAGCTTTGTCTTGGATTAACCATTTAAACGATCGTTGATCAAAATTCTTTGATAAAGAGAATCATTTCAATTATAATGGGTTTCTATTGAATAAAGTAAAGAGGAGGAAATAGGATGGAACTGATGGAAGCGATCAAGGGAAGACGCAGCATTCGGAAATACAAACCCGATTCCATTCCGGATGAAGCGCTTCAAAAGATCATGGAGGCAGTAAGATGGTCTCCCTCCTGGGCTAACACCCAGTGCTGGGAGGTCATCGTTGTCAAGGATCCAAAGATCAAATCTGAACTGGCGAGCACTCTTACCAGGACCAATCCAGCTCTTTCATCAATGACAGAGGCTCCCCTGATTGTTGTGCTTTGTGGGAAGAAGGGGATTTCTGGTTTTAAAAAAGGTGAGCCCGCTACAATTAAAGGGGATTGGCTGATGTTCGATACAGGGATTGCCATGCAGACCCTCTGTTTGACTGCCCATTCTTTGGGCCTGGGAACGGTGGTCGTGGGGTTGTTTGATCATAAGAAGGCAGAGGAGATTTTAGGAACACCTCCTGACCGAGAGGTTGTGGCCATGACACCGCTCGGATACCCCGCCGCCGAAGGGTTCGCTCCAAAGAGGAAGGAACTGTCTGAGTTTGTTTTTTATGATAAATATGGAAAGAAATGAACATTTCAAATCCGAAATTCGAATATCGAAATCCGAAACAAATACGAATGTCAAAATGACTTAAATCCAAAACACGTTTGAGAAATTTGAATTTATAATTTGGAGAATTGTTTCGAATTTCGTGCTTCGGATTTCGAATTTATTCATCAAGGGGAGGGTGATGAGGATGACCAAGGAAGAGGTTCTTCAATCCCTTGCGGTTCAAACGGAATCAAAATTAATTATGGTGGTGATCGATGGCATTGGGGGGTTGCCGATTCGGGGCAAAACAGAATTGGAAGCAGCGAAGACGCCGAACCTCAACCGTTTCACTCCCAAAGCCGCCTGTGGGTTGATTGACCCTATCTCCTATGGGATCACCCCGGGTAGCGGTCCATCCCATTTAGCCCTCTTTGGTTATGATCCTTTTCGATATGAGATCGGGAGAGGGGTGATGGAGGCATTGGGAATCGATATCCCTTTGACCAGGGATGATTTGGCAGCTCGGGGAAATTTTGCAACGATCGATGAGAAGGGAATCGTTGTCGACCGAAGAGCTGGAAGAATTTCAACCGAAAAGAATAGAGAGATCTGTAAGTTTCTTGGGAATGAAATCAAAGAGGTCGAAGGGGCTCGGGTCTCCATTTATCCCGGGAAAGAACATCGATTTGTTCTCGTATTTCGTGGAGAAGGATTGCGGGATGATCTAACCGATGCCGATCCCCAGAAAGATGGCTATAAGGCAAAAGGCACAGAAGGGCTCTCTGAGGAGGCTCGGAAGACAGCCGGGGTCATCAATCTTTATTTGAAAAAGGTGAACGAGGTCCTTAAACCCTTTCATCCTGCCAATACAATCCTGCTCAGAGGATTTTCAAAAATTCCAGATATTCCAACGATGTCAGAGAGATTTAAACTTCGACCTGCCGCGATAGCGACCTACCCAATGTATCGCGGGCTGGCGAGGCTGGTCGGAATGGAGATCTTAAAAACAGGAGAATCCCTCCAGGAAGAAGTGGAGACCCTGAAGAAAAATTTTGAGCAATTTGACTTTTTTTATATTCATTTCAAAAAGCCTGATATGGCGGGAGAGGATGGAAATTTTAAGATGAAGGTCAAGGCGATTGAGGAAATCGATCGAATCCTGCCATCCATTTTCAGGCTTAATCCGGATGTCTTGATCCTCACAGGAGACCACTCCACACCCACCCCCTTAAAATCCCACAGTTGGCATCCCAACCCCATCCTCTTGTTTTCAAAATATACGCGACCTGATGGGATTAGGCGATTCACCGAACGGCATTGCCAAAAAGGGCAACTGGGCAGGTTTCCCGCCATGGAGATCATCCCCTTGATGTTAGCTAATGGACTCAAGTTGAAAAAATTCGGAGCATAAGCTGCATCGTAGATGTGACAATACTCAACAACCAAATTCCAATAACCAAATAAGCTCCAATACCCAATTTCCGAATCACCAAGTTTGAAATATTTTTACATTTTGGTCATTATTTGGTTATTGGTGATTGGAAATTGGTGATTAGATGAAATCTTTCAAATATCTTTATGGTCCTGTTCCTTCAAGGCGGTTGGGAAGGTCGCTCGGGATTGATCTTGTCCCGCATAAAGTCTGCACGTACGACTGCATCTATTGCCAGATCGGGAAGACAACCGAAAAGACGATTATCAGAAAAGAATATGTTCCGGTAAAAGATCTTCTCGAAGAAGTGGAAAACTTTCTAAAAGAAGAAAATGCTTCCATTGATCATCTTTCTCTCGCTGGTTCAGGGGAGCCGACTCTCCATTCCAAAATCCGTTCGATCATAGAAGGATTGAAAAAAATTACCTCGATTCCAATTGCAGTGATTACCAACGGTTTCTTACTCTGGGATCTGGAGGTCAGGGAAGATCTCTTACAGGCAGATATTGTCCTTCCTTCTTTGGATGCTGTATCGCAAGAAGTTTTTGTGAAAATTAACCGACCCCGGTCCGGTTTTCCTATTGAAAAGGTAATTGAAGGACTGGTCGCCTTTAGAGAAATTTACAAAGGTCAGATTTGGTTGGAGATACTTTTTTGCAAAGGTGTCAATGATAGCAAAGAAGAACTGATGAGAATGAAGGAGACCGTCAATCGAATCCGACCAGATTTCATCCACCTCAACACAGTGATTCGACCTCCTTCTGAGGGATGGGTCAACCCTTTGGATCAGAAAGAGATAGACCACGTCAGGGTTTTCTTTGGTGAAAAGGCTTCGATCATCTCAGAATTTGACCGCCATCCATTATTGGCGCCAGAAAGGGACATTAGGGAAGAAATTTTGAAGATCTTAAAAAGACGCCCTCTTTCTCTATATGACCTTTCCAGGGGGATGGGAATTCCGCAGAATGAAGTGAATCCATATATCGAACCATTGATCCGAGAGGGAAAAATTAAAACCAGGATTTTCGGGGAATTGATTTATTATGAAATAAGTGAAAATTAAAATGTAAATGAATGGTCAAAATTTCCTGTCCGGGATTGGTAGTCCTCCAATTAATCAACCCCAAACACAAATCCTTTTGTTTCAAAAAACACTTTTTATTGTTTCAAAATTACGTGGTCTCCCCAATACCTACCTAAGCCGATACATCGTAGTATCATGATTAAATACAATAGCTTAAAATCATCCAATCTAACGAACATGAATAAAAAGTCTCCCCCTTACGTCTATTTAATATTAAGCAACCTCTAAAAATGTCATTCCTATGGAAGCAGGAATCCATAAACTTTTGAAATTACTGCTTGAGATTACTATTCATTTGGGGTAGATTAACCTTGTTGGAGTATATCGAAGTGAGAAATGGATACGGCGGTTAAAAAACCGATCTGATTTTGAATAATATAAGAGAGAGGAGGGGGTAGAGATGAAAAAGCACACGCCCATATTGGTGATTGGCTGCCTGCTTCTAATGCTGGCATTGGCTGAGGCTCAAGTAGACAAAGCGCTTGACCGATTCATGCAGAGGGGAGGGCCAAGAATCCGACCCAACGATCTGAGGGTGCTTCAGCTCGAGGTTTCTCCGGATCCCATTCGCGAGGGGCAACGCATCCGTTTTCGCGCAACCATTATGAATAACTCCAATCATTCAGGGAGAATCAGTCTCAACATTAAAGATCGGGATGAAATCATCAGTGAGGTGAGAGATGTGAATATTTATTCGGGGGAGAACCGAATCGATTTTCCCGAGACGTATTATCGGTTTTCCCGTTCGGATTACTGCTTCACCGTCGAAGCGGATATCGAACGCACCAGACAAACGATTGATGTGGCCAAAGAGTTCTGCCTGCACCGAGTCCGCAATGGATGGACGATGAGCGACAGGGGGGTTGGTTACCTATTCGTTGAAGACTTGGACATGCGTCCTGATCCGGTTACTCCGGGTCAGGAGGTGCGGTTTAGAGTGAAATTGCGAAATGACGGGAGACCGATTCGCGCAACTATCCGAATCCAGGATAAGGATCAGGTCGTGGCTCAGGTCGAAAATATAACCATTCCACAAGGTTTGAGTGATCTTCAATTTCCCCATATGCGATACTCCTTCCAGCGATTTGACCACTGTTTTACGGTCCTGGTAGACCTTGAGAGAACACCCTATCCGGTTGATGCAGCGAGGGAATTCTGTGCGAAGCCCATGGGTTGGACACTTAAACCGTAAGTTCCAGTTTGGATATTAACACATGGCTCTTATCTGGTATTTTCGATTCAACAACCCCAATGAAGTTTCCTCTCCCGAAAGAAAGGAAGTGGGTGAAAAAGGGATTTACGAAAAGCTATGGTTGTGATAGTGTGATTTTTAATGAAACGGTTAAGTAAACCTTTGCTGGAGATAAAGCTGAAACGGATATGGAAACGTTGCTTGGCATCGCTGTTGGAATCGGTTTGAGTGCAGCCTGTGGTTTTAGAGTTTTCGTCCCTCTGCTTGTGATGAATCTCGCCTCACTGAGTGGGCACCTTCATTTGTCCTCAGGGTTTGCCTGGATTGGAAGCTACTATGCGACGGTAGCCTTTGGCACGGCAACGATCGTTGAGGTCCTCGGTTATTACATTACCTGGCTTGATCATTTTCTGGACATTGTAGCGACACCTGCGGCAATCATTGCAGGAACCATTACCACAGCTTCATTGGTTACGGATATCTCCCCATTTCTGAAATGGACACTGGCATTGATTGCCGGTGGCGGGATAGCAGGATTAGTGCAGGGGGCTACAGTTGCCCTGCGTGCAAAATCGTCAGTCTCAACGGCGGGGATAGGGAATCCTGTAGTCTCCACCTTGGAACTGGTCGGATCAGTGATCACCGCTCTGCTTGCGATCCTTGTCCCAATTCTCTGCCTTGCTCTCATCGTATTTCTTTGCTTCTTTGTCATCCGCAAAGCAGGTCGTTTCGTATTTGGAAAGGGGCCATTATTAAATGATGTGACACGTCAAGGAGTTCGGAACCCCTGAACATCGGGCAAAGCATTTGTTACACATTCAACCTTTCATAGATCTGAACCATATCAACTTAAATAAGGAGGAAGAGCGATGCTAAAAGAATTTAAAGAGTTTGCAATGCGGGGAAATGTAGTGGATATGGCCGTTGGCATTATTATCGGTGCTGCTTTTGGTACGATCGTCAACTCTCTGGTTGCCGATGTGATTATGCCACCGATTGGCCTACTTCTTGGTAACATTGACTTCTCAAACCTTTTCATCGTTCTAAAAGAGGGGGCAAAGGCACCTCCACCCTACGAATCCCTTGCAGCTGCCAAAGCTGCAGGAGCAACATCGATCAACTATGGTGTCTTCATCAATACGATCATCACTTTCTTGATCGTGGCCTTTGCCGTGTTTCTTCTCATCCGAAATATTAACAAACTGAAGCGCCAAGAAGTGGCTCCCCCCCCTGTACCAACGACGAAAGAATGCATTTATTGTTTTTCGACAATACCCATCAAGGCAACCCGTTGTCCTCACTGTACTTCTGAGTTAAGGGGAGCTTAAGCTGAGGTTTGTTAGAAAAGGAAGAGCGAGCTCCACCCATTAAGATATTAGGGGGACTTATTGAGTAAGCAAATAAACAACCCTTTCCGAGCACTTGGATGTCCTTGTAAGGGGAAGCATGAATCATGAGGATCGCTCAATTTGGGTTATCGTTAGTGATATTGATTTAAAAGATGAATTATATTATTATGGGAACCTCTAATCATTCCTAATTCGTCACTCCCGCCCCGTATCAGGTACGGGGTAAACTCCAGCGGGAGTCCAGTAATTTCAAAAGTTTATGGATTCCTGCTTCTGCAGGAATTACATTTTTAGAGGTTGCCTTATAATTGAAAGGAGATTTTTATGAGACTAAATATTCTACTGGTCTTAGTTTTAGTTTTCATCACCGCAGGTGTTTTTGGGATCTCCGGGTGTACGGTGGGAGTTCAACCCTCATCAGAACCTGGGCCTGGCCGTTATTACCAACCACCCCCAGGACAAGTCCGGGTGGACATCAGTTTTTTCTATGATAGACTGGCTCCTTATGGAGAGTGGTTCGAGTTGCAAGGTTATGGCTGGGTCTGGACCCCTAATGATGTTCCGTATGGTTGGCGGCCTTATACCCACGGGAGATGGGTCTATACCGATTTTGGATGGACCTGGGTATCGGATTGGGAATGGGGCTGGGCTCCTTTCCATTACGGTCGATGGTTGTATGATCCTAATTATGGTTGGGTCTGGGTTCCCGGAAGGGAGTGGGCACCCGCCTGTGTTGCTTGGCAATATGGCAATGGTTGGGTTGGTTGGGCTCCTCTTCCTCCTCATGTGGGCTGGCAGGTAGGTGCGAATATCAATGTTCATATCAAACCTCATTGGTGGTGCTTTACAGAGGAGAGATTTTTGCTTGAGCCCAATCTGAGAAGCAATATCGTTCTTCCTGCCCGTAATGTGACCTTTCTCAACATTACTCAGAATGTTACCAATTATACGATCATTCAGAATCGAGTGGTGAACCGCAGCATCAGCGTTGAGCAGGTTGAAAGATCGGTTCGCCGTCCGATCCCTCGTTACAACATCGTAGACCGTGACACAGCCCCTTCTGCTCGCGATCGATTGAAAGGAAATGAGGTTCAAATGTTCCGCCAACCGATCGCTGAGGCATCCCCCACACGAACTCCTTCCAGAGTCGAACCCCCTAAAGCAACGGAGAGACCGGATCGAAGGACTGGGGCAGGGGCTCCTCCGGGACAGCGTCCTTCTCAACAAGAAATCTTTCAACGTCAGGAATCTGATCGTCGTCAATTAAATACCCGGCATCAAGAGGAGCGTACTAAATTAGAAGAAGAACATCGACGAGAGCGACAACGTCCTCCCACTTGGATATCTCCCAGAGAAATTCAAAAACAACATGAGGCGGAACGGCGTGCCCTTGAGGAACAGCAGGAGCAGGAGAAAAAGTCCTTACAGCAGCGGCATGAACGGGAGCAGAAAGGAGAAGGTCGCTCTCGATAGCTCTCTTCCGTTATGAAAAGAGGAAACAGAAAAGGGGGGTGGATTAGGTGCTGAGCTATCCCCCTTTTTCAAATCATAGAAAATTTATCTCATCCAATCTTTTGCTCCCATCATATCGCTGTTAGAACTGCGGCGTCACTCATCCTATATATTTCCGCTAAGACCTCTTTACAAAATTGGACAAAAGATGTGTTTCGGACTTGCTCTGTTAAAATATTTTTTTAGAAATATTGCAATTCCAATAAGTTACAAACGGTTAAGGAGGGCATTGTATTTGCATGTCATAATTTAATGGGAGGTTTTAACCATGACTTTACATTTTCTTATTTTTATTTTATTTTGCCTCCACTTCTCCTTTGTTCAGCCTCATGAAGGCTTCGGTCAACCTCTAATCCTTCTTGCCAAGAGTGAGGAGCAGACTTCGTTAAAAGAGGAATTAGGGAAAGGTTCCCTTCCAGGGATTGAAGAATTTGAAAAAGAAAAGCAAGCCAGGATGAAGCGAAACGTCGGGAGACGATTGATGTTCGTCAAGACGAATAACCCTGCTGTATTCTATGAGTCGCCAGATGATTTAGAGAGAAAATTGAGGATCAAGAGGGAAAAAGAAGGTTTTGTTATCGTTGAAGTGGTTCAGAACCAATCGGGGACGATGAATTTCTATCAGGTAAAGTTTGATTCGGGAGAAATTGGTTATTTAAGTGCGGATGCGTATCATTTAGAGATAAAAATTAAAGAGGGAAGCCTCCTTTCAATCCCCAAAAGGGCAAACACGAAAAAGAGGAGTTCGAGTCAACCGAAAATTTTTGCTTCCGAAGCCATTCAACTTGTGAAGAGTCATATGATTCTTTTGGACTCAGCAACAGGTGAAAAGAGATCGGTTGAAATGAAGATGATCGATCAAAGGGCAAGGGCTTTCCCGAACCTGAGATGGAGATATGAAGCAAAAGAAATCGCCACCCACAAATATCGAGTTACCCAACATGCGGGGGAGGGTTCTGGTCCATCGCTCATCAGGACATGGATCGTTGACGTCTCAACGAATGAAGTCGCCCCTGAAAATCTTGCTGCCAAAGAGATGTATCGGTAATTTAGTCTCTCAAAGTATAAGGGCTCTGACCATCGATCACTTTTAAAACAGATGGACAGGTTGAAAAAGCTTTAGTGGAGAGACCTTAAAAGGATTCATTAGATGTATGAGTTGCAAAACTATTCAAGAGCTCATTTTACCTGATCAGGACTGTGACCTCACCCTAAAAGACCGCAAAAGCTTTGAAAGCCTCATCTGTTGACACCACTCTCTTTGATAACCATGGAGGATCGTTTATCCTTTGGATTGCCTATATAGATGAAACTAATCGACGGTCAGACGAGGGCTAAAGTTCAAAAAGGGTATCTTCGATCTTTTTTTGGAGGGTTTCACTAATCATTCCTTTTCTCCATTCCCAACTGGCTTCAATTTCATCTCGGCTTAGTTCGACCTCCTGGGTCCTGCCTTTTTTAGAGAGGATGAAGACGTAAGAAAAATCCATTTTCCTTAAACGTTCAAGGGTGACTTCCGGGTCTTTCTCCTGAATTAGACTTTCGACCAAGCGCTTTACCTCTCCTTTATCATCGAAGATGCTGTATCCATCAAATTGATCCAACGGAGGGGGCATCGATTTGATTTACCTCCCCAAAAGGCTCCGATTGATTAGGCTTTTGTAATTTCGAAGGAAAGCTGACCATCATCATACTTGATAGGGCTGACGATGACTTCCATTCCCACCTTTATCTCTTCAGGTTTGAGAGCTTTTGACATCCGAGCAAAAAGCTTTAGGCCGCCTCCAAAATCCACAACCCCCATGCTGTAAGGTGGGTCTCCCTCGAAGCCGAATGGGGCATAGTAGGCGGTGGTAAACGTCTCAAGTTTGCCTCTCTTAGGCATCTCGAACCAGTCCATTTTTTTTGAAAAACAGTTGGCACAGTCGGCCCTTGGAGGGAAGAACTTTGTGCCACAATCCTTACAAACCGTACCCTCCACTTTCCCTTCTCCCAAGAAGTCCACAAATTTTGCCGTCTTGGTCACGGCTGTAAAACTCTTCCTCCCAAATTTTTCAAAACCCATTTCTCTTACCTCCCAAAGATTGTAACGTTTCCGTAAAGCCCGACGCCGCCAATGTTATGGACAAGACCAATCTCCGGTTCACCAGCTACCTGCATGGCACCTGCTTCGCCACGAAGCTGAAGAACAATCGTCCGGATTTGGGATCCTCCGGTTGCACCAATGGGGTGACCTTTTGAAAGTAGTCCACCATCCACGTTCACAGGGATTTTCCCTTCCTTATAAGTCATTTTTTCACGGATGAGCTGCTTTCCCTCTCCCACTGGGGCAAATCCAAGACCTTCATAAGCCATGATCTCTGCAATGGTAAAGCAGTCGTGCACTTCAGCGACCTTGACGTCTTTAGAAGTGACCCCAGCCATTTGATAGGCTTGAGCTGCTGCTGCGTATCCGACGCTTAACCCCTTCGTAAAATCAGGTCTCGCCGCCATGTTGACTGCCTCAGAAGCCGCACCGATCCCTAAAACCCAGATGGGCTTTTTAGTAAAGGTTTTTGCCTTTTCGGCGTTTGCAAGGATGATGCAAGAACTTCCATCTGCATTGGCACAACAATCGCCTACTCGGAGCGGCCAGGCTACAGGGCCTGCCATTTTTGCTTCGGGGTCCCCTTGTTTGAAGTCTTCTGGTTTAACGGCTTTCCGATAGACCGCCCTTTCATTAATCACCCCATAGGTGGATGCCTTGATTCGAACATTCATCAGGTCTTCATGAGTCAAACCATGCTTCGCCATATACGCCTGTGCGTAAAGAGCATAATACGCCGGCATCATGGTTCCGAAAGGGGCTTCCCATTGGATGTCAGCACCTCTTCCCATTCTCTCTTGGGATTCCGCAGAGGTGATCTCAGACATTTTCTGAAATCCGAGGATCACCACTACTTCATGGAGTCCAGATTTAATCATCCCATATCCCACTTTCACACCAGTGCTACTTGATGAGCAAACGCTTTCAACATAGAAAGTTGGTTGAGGAATCAGACCCAGATATTCAGCGAGGACTCCAGCAGGGGAGCGTTGTTTGTCATATTCAGGAGCCGAACAAAAAATGGAGGCATCGACCTCTTTCTGGGTGATCCCCGCATCTTGCATCGCCTCCCTGAATGCCTCAAAGGCCAATTCCCGGATCGATCCTTCATACCCTCTAACAAAGCTACTCTGTCCAACACCAATGACTGCGACCTCTTTCATTGTCACCCTCCCATTTTCTCTCACCCTTCATCTCTGTTCCGACAAAGGGAAAGTCACTTAAACGCCATCGCCTTTCAGAGAACGGGCCAGATTAAGAAATTTTTTGTTGATAAATAGAGTTTAAAGATAAATGAGAGTTCATTTTTTTGTCAAGTTATTTTTTTAAAGATTTTTGGAATTTCCAAACTGCTCGATTATGTTCTTCGATATCAGAAGAAAAATAGTGAGACCCATCGTTCTTTGAGACAAAATAGAGATAAGGGACGGGAGTTGGGTTGATCGCCGCGAGAAGGGAGTCCTTTCCTGGGTTACAAATCGGTGTGGGGGGGAGTCCAACCATGAGATAGGTGTTGTAGGCGGTTGGCCTGTTGAGATCTTTTTTCGTTAGATTCCCATTAAAATCTTTCATTCCATAGATCACAGTGGGATCACTCTGAAGGGGAATTTTCTTTTTTAAACGATTGTGAAAGACAGCCGAGATCAGAGGTTTTTCTTCGGGGAGGGAAGTTTCTTTTTCGATGATGGAAGCTAAGATGACCGATTCTTTTACAGAGATTCCTAATTCAGAGGTCCGACCGATCAGATCTGGCTTAAAAATTTGTTTGAACCGAAGTACCATCATTTTGATGGCCTCCTCTGGGTCCATCTCTCTAAACAGATGATAGGTGTCAGGGAAGAGGTATCCTTCCAGGGTTGCTCCTGCCCATTGGGAGAGGTCGAGAGAGGAAATCAAGGCAGGAGAGGTCGCCTTTTTTATAAAATTCTCCTTTTCAGTGATATTCAAATCGTCTAATAACTGAGCGATTTGGGAAAGAGTGTATCCCTCTGGGATCGTTACGAGATGATGTTTCACCTGTCCCTTCACCAGAGCGTCCAATACATCAAGGGGTAGCATTTGGGTATGGAATTCATATTCCCCTGCTTTGATCGCGGCCTTCTTTCCAAAGACCGTGGCAAGAAGAATAAAAAAATGTCTGTTTTTAATAACCCCCTCCTGGTTCAGTATTTCTGATACTTTTTTGAGAGGGGTTCCTTTTTTGATGAAGATCAATTTGGACGATGCGGATGAAGAAGGGGGAATAAATAAAAGCCAATAAAGAACAGATATGAAGAAGAGGAGGAGAAACCCGCACAGGAAGACAAATTTATCCCTGGGGAAGGGTTTCATGGTTGATGCTCCTGTTTTGGTCTAAATATCCTTGGAGAATAAGGACAGCAGCCAGTTTGTCAATGACCTTTTTCCTTTTCTTTCTCGAAAGATCTGCCTCCAATAGGACCCTGGAAGCCCCTACGGTCGAAAGCCTTTCGTCCCAAGTGACAATAGGGATATGAATTTTTTCATTGATCTTTCTGATCCACTGTAGAACCATTTCCGCTTGTTGGCCGGACGTCCCGTTCATATTTTTAGGAAGGCCCACCACGATTTTATGAATTCCAAATTGATGAATGACCGCTTCAATTTCCCTTAAATCTTCTTTTTGCGATCTCCGTTTGATGGTTTTAAGGCCTTGAGCCGTTATTTGCAGCTCGTCACTAACGGCAACTCCGATGGTATGGGATCCAACATCTAAACCCATTATTCTCATTGAGTTTTTATTCCCCATTTGGTTTAAATTGTCAAGGTTTCTGTCCGTTGTGTTTATGTGTTTATTAATAATTCCAATAAATACAATAAGTTGTAATTAATTTATTAAAATAAAAAAATCTTGACAAAAGAATATGCCTTTGTTATAAATTGCACAATCTAATTTGGGGGAGGCGATTATATGGATTTCAAATTATCAGAAGAACAAGAAGCAATGCGAGAGATGGCTAAAAATTTTGCTGAGAAAAAGATTGCTCCAACCATGGAGGAAGACGAGAAAGAGCATCGCTTTCGACGGGAGATAGTCAAAGAAATGGCGAGATTGGGTTTCTTTGGTTGTATCGCACCTGAGAAATATGGCGGAAATGAAAGTGGCTACCTTGCCGCCTGCGTCATGACAGAAGAGATTGCCAGAATTTCTCCCTCCTGGGGACTTCCCTTTAACCTTCAGATGAACTCCATTCAATCTGTTCTTCTTAATTTTGGAACAGAGGAGCAGCGAGAACGCTGGATTCCTAAATTGATTAATGCTGATTTACTTGGCTGTTTTGCTATCACCGAGCCCAACACTGGCTCGGATGTAGCCTCTATGAAATCGACAGCAGTAGAAGCAGAGGGAGGTTTTGTTCTGAATGGGACGAAGATGTGGATATCCGGAGTACCTGTTGCAGATCTTGGGATTGTATATGTGTATACGGATAAGGCCGCCAAGCATCGCGGGATGTCTGCTTTTATCGTCGATATGCATGCCCCCGGTGTCACGCAAAAAGCCATTGATTCCAAATTGGGCCTTTTCTGTGCGCCCACCGGAGAAATCGTTTTTGAGGATGTCAAAGTGCCCAAGGAAAATTTAGTGGGTCAAAAGGGAGATGGTTTCAAAATCTGCATGTCCATGTTGGATAATACCCGGCTCTCTTCCGCGGCAAGAGCTGTGGGAGTGGCGAGGGCCTGTCTCGAACACTCTGTTCGATATGCCAATGAGCGGGAGCAGTTTGGGCAGCCCATTGCTAATTTCCAAATGATCCAGGAACAGATTGCAGAGATGTATGTGGAGGAACAGGCTGCGCGATTGTTAGTCTATCGAGCCGCCTGCAATCGGGACTTAGGGCAGCGGAATACCATCGAGGTGTCCTGTGCAAAATATTATGCGGCGGAAGTTGCGGTCAAGGCTGCGAATCAAGCCGTCAAGATTTTCGGATCATACGGCTTTTCAACAGAATATCCGGTAGAGAGATTTTACCGGGATGCTAAATCCTATCAGATTGTAGAAGGGACATCCAATATTCAAAAGATGATCATTGCGAGAAACGCATTAGGTCTTAAGTAAAAATTTTCTTCTTGAGAGGAGGAAGACGTCATGGGGACACCAGTGACTGTACCAATGGTAGGGAAGATTGTTTCGGTATCGGTTAAAGTAGGAGATAAGGTGAAAGAGGATGATCAGGTCGCCATATTGGAAGCGATGAAAATGGAGATGCCAGTGGTGGCGCCTGTCACCGGAACAGTGAAAGAGGTGTGCGTGGCTTCAGGGCAAGAAGTCGAAGCAGAGGCAGTGATCGCAGTGATTGAATAGTTTTCCAAAAGAGAAGGGGGAAGGGGAGCCCATGGAAGGGGATTTTTTTGAAGGATTAGTGATACGATCTCTGTCCAGTGGGGATCTGGATGCCATCGTCGAAATTGATCGGAAGGTGTTAGGAAAAGTCAGACAAGATTTTTGGAAAAATAAGATCGAACTCCCTAACCCCCGATACCCTTTCTCGGGTTTGGTGGCTGTCCTCAATGGGAAGGTGATAGGATTTATATTGGGGGAAGTGAGTGGATGGGAATTTGGGATTCCGGAAACAGTTGGGTGGATCAGTACGATCGGAGTGGATCCCGATTATCAACACAAAGGGGTTGCAAGAAAATTGAGTGAAGAATTTATCAAAAACCTCAAGTCGATCGGCGTGAGCGTCGTTTATACATTGGTGAATTGGAGCGATTGGGACTTGTTAAAATTTTTCCACGCCATGGGGTTTACGAGAGGGGGTGAGATGATTAACTTGGAATTGAAAATTGGATGATCCTTTCTTTTTGAGAAGTTTTCTACTTTGATTATCATTTCTTAAGTTTGTTTCTTTTATCATCTAACATCTAATCAAAATTTTTTCTTATTTTTTCTATCTATTTGTAATAATTAAAAAACTATAATTGTTTTGGATCATAATTTTATTATTGACAAGTTAGAGGGATTATGATAATTTTCAACCGACCAGTCGGATTAAACCGAATAGTCGGTATTTTTATCCATCTTCGCAGAAGATTAAGGGCTTTGCCCGTGGGGCTCCATTTTAGTCCTTTTTAACATATTTATGGAAAAATACCTGAAACAATTGACACCAAAAGAATTGAGCAAAATGAACACCATTGCTAAAACAGCGGCTATGCTTTTTAACGAGAGAGGCTATTTGGAGACGAGTATGGATGATATCTCCTCGGCCGCTAAATTGAGTAAAGGGGGAATCTACCATTATTTTTCAAGCAAAAATGAAATCCTTTATTTTATTTCCACCCATTTCATGGGTCTTTTACTAAAGGATTTGGAGGAGGAGTTAAAGGGGATACAAGATCCTCTGAAGAAAATCCAATTCATCATTTCCCGGCATATTGGTTTTTATACGAAATATATCGCTGAGGCCAAAACCACCCTCCATGAAGGGCATCTGCTCCCCCCGCCCTATTTTGAAATGATCGCTGAGCAAGAAAAAAAATATCACCAAATTGTCCAAGAGGTCCTTGGGGAGCTTTTAGGGAGGCAGATTTCAAAAGATCAATTAAAGATACTCACCTTTATTCTGTTTGGAACCTGCAATGGGATTTATTATTGGTATGATCCAAAGGGTCCTATGACTCCCGAAACACTTTCAAAGATGATGAGTGACATTTTATGTAGGGGATTATTAGGTTTTTGGGAAAAGAGAGAAGCGACCATGAAGGGGGAGGATCACTGAGGATGGTATGAACAAAAGATTTGACATTGACAGAGGTGTGGGATGTTTGATCAAACAAGTTTTTTACCAACAAAAGAATTAAAAGATTTTCGAGATAGAATTCACCGAATCGCTAAGGATCAGATTGCGCTTCAGGCGACGTTGGTCGATGAGGAAGAATTTTTCAACCGTGAAGTGGAATCGGTGTTATGGGAACATGGATTGTTGACACTCACCTTTCCTGAGCGATACGGAGGGTACGGTAAGGGTAGAACCACAGCCTTGTGCATTGCCGTGGAGGAGATTGCAAAAGTTTGTGCGTCCTCTGCTTTGTTGCTCATCATCCAGGCGGTGGGAAGTTTTCCAATTATTCATGGAGGATCGAGAAAATTAAAGCAAAAATATTTACCGCAGATGAGCCAAGGTCGGAAATTGGTAGCTTACTTAGTCACTGAACCCACTGCTGGTTCAGATATTGCTAGTATTCAAACAACCGCTGTTCGGGATGGGAATGAATATGTCCTGAATGGTTCCAAATGCTTCGCGACCAGTGGGGGGGTGGCTGGGATCTATTCTGTTTTAGCAAAAACATCGGAGGAGAAAAGAAATGGGGATAGTTCTTTCTTCCTTGTCGAAAGGGAATCGTCAGGGTTATCGATCGGAAGAACTGAAAGTAAGCTGGGCCAGAGAGGGTCCAATACCACAGAGGTGTTTTTAGATAATGTGCGGGTCCCTGCAGAGAATCTATTAGGTCGTGAGGGGGAGGGGTTTCTTATCGCCATGAAAGATTTTGACATGTCGCGACCGACCATCGCTGCCCAGGCTTTAGGCATTGCAGAAGGGGCGTTTGAGGCTATCCTTGAGTTTATCAAAAATAGCCATACCCTTAAGAAGTCCGTTTCGGATCACCCAGCTATTCAGGCCTTCCTTGCGGATTCAGCCATCTTGATCGAAGCCTCCCGTGGGCTCACTTACCGCGCAGCGATATTACATGACCAGGGAAAGAGTAATACCAAGTTTGCATCCATGGCGAAATGCTTTGCAGGAGATGCCGCCATGAAAATCACTACAGATGCTGTGGATGTTATTCAAGTCTTAAATGGGTATGGGTTCTTAAAAAATTTTCAAGTGGAAAGGATGTTTCGCGACGCGAAATTGACCCAGATTTTTGAAGGGACGAATCAGATACAACGACTGGTCGTGACCCGTCAGATTTTGAAAGAGTCAATGTCGTTCGACCAATCATAGAGAGCGGTTTCCATGCTCCAATTAGATGAAGAACAGAGACTGATTCTCCAATCTGTCCGGGAGATTGTCCAAAAAGAGATCAAACCACGTGCGGCCTCCCTTGATGAGACAGGAGAATTCCCTTGGGATGCCGTTCGGATATTTTCTAAGAACGACATCCTCAACCCTTTGTTGCCCCGAAGGTATGGAGGGGTGGAAGTTTCCGTCCCTACTTTCTGTATGATCGTTGAGGAGATTGCAAAGGCATGCGCCTCTTCAGCACTCCTGCTTATCACCCAAGCGGAAGGACCATGGTCCATCATCTATGGAGCCAATGAATTCCTCAAAGAGAAATATTTGAAACGCCTGGCAGGGGATTCCCAAATCCTAACCGGCTTTGGAGCCATCGAGCCATCTATTGGTTCAAACCTCTTTTCTCTCTCTACCTATGCAGAGGTTCAGGGAACCCATTACCTCCTCCAGGGAGAAAAATGTTTCGTCGAGAACGGTTCGGTGGCTGATTTTCTGGTGTTGTATGCCTATACCGATCCCTCCAAAGGAGTTCAGGGCATCAGTGCTTTTATTATTGAGAAGGGTTCTTCAGGTTTGGTCCACCTTAGAGATGAGAATAGGATGGGGATGAGAGGAACCCTCTATTCGGAATATCTATTAGAAAATTTAGCTGTTCCAAGAGAAAACCGGATCGGTGAGGAAGGGGATGGGTATTTGAATATGCTGTATACACTCAGTGCAAGTCGTCTTTTCACAGCATCGCAAGCGGTTGGCATCGCACAAGGAGCCATGGAGGAAGCCCTTTCCTATGCTCGAAGAAGAGTCCAGTTCGGCAAGACCATTACGCATCACGTCCCTATCCAATTGATGATTGCAGAGATGGCGAGTGGAATAGAGTCAGCGAGATTACTCACTTACAAAACAGCCTTTCTGTTTGATCAAGGAGAGGCGAAAAAAGCAGGAATCTATGCCGCCATGGCCAAGCTCATCGCCTCGGATACGGCGATGAAAGTCACGACCGATGCCGTTCAGATCATGGGTGGCTATGGTTATATGAAGGATTACCCAGTAGAGCGGATGATGCGAGATGCCAAACTCACTCAGATTCATACAGGGACCAATCAAATTATGAAATTAATGATTGGAAGAGATCTTACCGGGATTTCTTGATATCGTTAAAACGTCTCAGAATAAATCTGAAAGAAAAGATTCTATTTAACCCTCGTTGAATTACTGATCGAAGGAGAGAGTTCTATGGATTTCAATCTAACTTCGAGACAACGATTGATCAAAGAGTCTGTTCGAGAATTCATGGTGGGTGAATGTGACCCCGCCAAGACGCTGGAGATGACGAAGAAAAAAGAATTTCCATGGGAAATTTATAAGAAGGCAGGGCAGAACGGCTATCTTGCCTCCTACTACCCCAAAGAATTAGGAGGCCAAGGGCTCCCTCTTCTCGATTACTGTCTGATCATGGAGGAAATCATCCGCTACGATAATCGTATTGGGATGGCTCTCAGTCTCGGGTCCATTCCTGCTAAAACTCTTTTGAGGTTCGGGAATGAAGAACAGAAGAAAAAATACCTTTCAGGGTTGACAAGAGGAGAGACCGTTTCCTCTATCGCTGTGACCGAACCGAACCATGGGAGCGACATCCGTTTTCTCGATACACAGGCTGTAAAAAGAGGAGACGAATACATCCTCAACGGGAACAAAATCTATATTACCAATGCAAATATTGCCGATTTTTACACCGTCTTTGCACAGACCGACCCTGATGCTCCTCCGTACCGAGGGATTAGCGGTTTTATCGTTGAGCGAGAGACAGAAGGGGTGACGGCCATTGATCTGGGAGATAAGATCGGCTTAAAAACCACCTCCTCCTGCAGCATCGAATTTCGTGATGTGAAAGTCCCAAAGAAAAATCTTTTGGGTAAAGAAAACCATGGTTTTACCTACATCATGGAGGCGTTAAACGAGGGAAGGGCAGAGATTGCCAATCAAGCGGTTGCGTTAGCCAGAGGGGCTTATGATCGAGCCCTTTTTCATGCAAAAACTCGGGAGCAGTTCGGACAGAAAATTGGGAAGTTTCAGAACATCTCCCATCTGATTGTCGAGATGTCAGAAGAAATCGAGTCCGCCGCCTTATTAGCCTATAAAGCGGTTTGGTTGATCGATCAGAAAAAGATGGACCTGGCCACCTCTTTGCAGGCAAAAGTGAAGTGTCCTCTCATGGCGATCAATGTCTGTCTGAAGGCGATGCAAATCCTCGCTGGAGCCGGTCTTTTTGAGGAGCAATTTCTCCCAGGTTATTTAGGGGATGCTTTAGCCACCTGGCTACTCGAGGGAACAGGTCAGATTCAGAGAAATACCGTAGCAGGAAAAATTTTGGGGAGGTTGTAAATAATTCATTATCTTTCACATAGAGCTTCAACAGCATAATAGTCATTAGGTTCACGTGATTTTATAATATTAAAGTTTCAAAGAACTCATATGGGCTAAATGACAGAGAAAAAAATATATCGAGGAGTAAAGCACAACGGAAGAAAAGGGTGGTTGTAAGTTATTGTAATAAAAAGGCATTTAAATTAATTAAAAAATCTCTTGTATTTAAAATAAAAATGTAGTATTTTTTTGGTTGCCCATGAGAATATATTCACAAATTATTTTTAGTGATAAGAAAATCGTAAAAGGAGGATCTAATGGGGAGGTTAGATAGTAAAGCAGCTATTGTCACAGGCGGTGGAAGAGGTATTGGGAGAGCAATCTGTCTTGCTTATGCAAAAGAAGGAGCGGATGTCCTTGTTAACTATGCAAGTAAAGATCAACCAGCACAAGAAGTTGTTGAAATGATTAAAAAAATGGGTAGAAGGGGAGTGGCGGTGAAAGGAAATGTAGCACTCAAAGCTGATGTAGACAAGATCATTCAAACGGCTATCGATAACTTTGGTAAGATTGACATTCTTGTGAATAATGCGGGCGTTTCAAAACCAAATATGCTCTATAAAATGACCGAAGAACAGTGGGACGAGGTGATCGATATCCAACTGAAGGGTCCCTTCCTATGCACCCAGGCAGCATCAAAATATATGATGGAGAAAAAATATGGGAAAATTATCAATGTGACTTCTTCGGCTGGTTTATGGGGAACAAAAGGACAGATTAACTACAGTTCAGCAAAGGGAGGGATCGTTGCGCTGACCAAGTCGGCTGCACGAGAGTTGGCTGGTTATGGGATTACGGTGAATGTCGTTCAGCCAGGATATGTCAGTACCGAGATGACCGAAAAAATTCGGACAGACCCAAAGCTAAAGGAAATTTACACGGGTAGAATATTGTTAGGTCGCTTTGCAGAGCCAGAAGAAGTAGCGCACACCTTTGTTTTCTTGGCATCGGATGAGGCAAACTATATCACCGGTCAATTGATCTGTGTGGATGGTGGACTTGGAATGACCTAACACTCGATTTCAGATTGCGGATTGTAGATTGCGGAATTAAATCCGCATTCCGAAATACCCAATGTAAAAATTGAAGAAAGGAGGGATGAATTTAGTGCTTCGAATTTATTAATTTAAGAAAGGGGTGATATAAATGGCAGCAATACCTGATAAGATTGAGACTTGGCAAATGGTTCAACCTACAACCAAAAATAAGGAGACAGGAGAAGTCATCCCCGGGAAATTGGCAAAGGCTTCTATACCCGTTCCAGCGTTAGGACCTGGCGAGGTACTGGTAAAAGTAGCAGGATGCGGGGTTTGCCATACTGATTTGGGATACTTTTACGATGGTGTTCCCACGGTATCAAAACCTCCGTTAACTCTCGGGCATGAAATTAGTGGGACTGTCGTTGCAGGAGATGAAAAATGGGTTGGGAAAGAAGTCATCATTCCTTCGGTGATGCCCTGTCGTCAATGTCTCCTTTGCAAGACTGGACGAGGGAATCGTTGTTTGGCTCAAAAGATGCCTGGAAACAGCATTGGGATCTATGGAGGAAATTCAAGCCATATTCCAGTTCCTTCTATTGATCTCTGTGAGGTGAGGAACCGAGGAAGCATTCCTCTGGAACACCTTGCCGTAGTGGCTGATGCTGTGACGACTCCGTACCAGGCTGCCAAAAGAGCAGATCTCCAGCCAGGGGACAGGGTCATCATCATTGGGGTGACCGGTGGTGTGGGTGTTTACATGGCTCAGACAGCAAAAGCTCTGGGCGCGAAGGCGGTGATCGGGATTGCGCGAAATCCCGAGAAACTACAGAGAGCACTAAAATATGGTGCTGATTTTGTGATCAGCACCCAGGATAAACAGGTCAAAGATATCCGAAACGAATTTCGTGAGATTTGCAAGAAGCATGGATTGGAGGCGGGTTTTGGTTGGAAGATTTTTGAGGTGAGTGGAACCAAAGCAGGACAGGATCTCGCCCTCGAGCTTCTCTCTTTTACCGGCAAATTGATTATCATTGGATTTGGGATGGCGAAGAACGAATATAGCATTTCCAGGCTCATGGCATTTGATGCAGAGATGATCGGTACCTGGGGATGCCTCCCTGAATATTATCCCATCGTGTTGGATATGGTCCTCACCAAAAAGATTGATATCGCACCTTTTGTTGAGACGAGACCCATGAGTCAAATTGCATCTGTCTATGATGAAGTTCATAAAGCTGGATCCCCAGCAAAAAGAATCGTCCTGACCCCTGATTTTTAGGTCATCAAATTAAATTGAAAGGAGGAATTTTTATGGCATTAGATTGGTTAGTCAGAGATAATACCCCGAAAGATCATAACCTATTTGGAGATCAATTTTTTGGAACCACACCACCTTGTACCATGTTTGAGAAAAAACCTTTACTTGATCCAAAGGGGAATGTAGTGGAAGGGTTATATTCAGTTTGGATTACACTCAATAATCCTGAACAATACAACTCTTATACCACGCAGATGGTAAAGGGTGTCATTGCGGGTATGCATCGGGCCTCTATGGACAAGTCGGTGGTGGCTGTTGTCTTCACCGGGGCGGGTGATCGGGCTTTCTGCACAGGTGGAAATACGAAAGAGTATTCCGAGTTTTATACCCGAAGACCTAAAGAGTATGCCGATTATATGGATCTCTTTTCTGGGATGGTCGATGGGATCTTGAAGTGTCGGGTTCCGGTCATCTGCCGAGCGAATGGGATGAGGATTGCGGGCGGTCAAGAAATCGGGCAGGCTTGTGATCTTACCGTCGCAGCCGATACGGCATCCTTTGGGCAAGCAGGGACAAGAGCCGGTTCCACGCCGGATGGTGGTTCGACAGACTTTTTACCTTGGAACTTGAGCATGGAACAGGCGATGTGGAACTGCATCTCAAACATCCCCTGGAGTGCCTATAAGATGGAGAGGCTGGGATTGATCACAAAGGCCATTCCGATTAAAAGGGATAAGGATGGAAACTGGGTCAGGGATCCTCGTGTGATCACTGATAAATATGTTGATAATGGAGAAATCGTTTACGGTGAGATGAAGACAGGCGAGGAAGCAAAAAAGGCCATGGATTATCTGAAGACATTGAAGACAGATTGGACCCAGTTGGACAACTACATCAATGGAATGATTTGGACCTTGGCCAACCTCTTCCCGCTTTGCTTAATGAAATCGGTTGAAACGATTCGGATTAAGAAGAGATTCTGGTGGGACAATACAAAAGCTCACGCTATCTACTGGTTGGCTGCCAACATGAATATGGATGCTTGGCTTGGATTCAATGCCTTCAATACCCAGAAAGAGACTGGTTCAAGCGTGATCGACTTCCTCGAATTCAGGCGCCAGATCGCCAAGGGACATCTTTACGACGAAGAATTGGCAGAATTGGTATTGCCGAAACCAAAGAAGTAGAGCTTTCATTCCCTTTCCCCCTTCGTAAAGGGGGAAAGGGAATTCTGGAGGGGGTGGAAAATGGCATTTAAACATATTCAAACAGAATTTAAAGATGGTGTTGCAACCCTCACGTTGAATCGAGCTCCCCTCAATGTTCTCAATATCGAAATGATGGAGGAAATCAATACCTATTTCGAAGGATTGAAAAATGAGAAATCTTTAAAACTCCTTGTCATCCAGGCAGCAGGTAAAGCCTTTTCTGCAGGGGTGGATGTCGGAGAGCATCTGGGCGATCTGGTTTATAAGATGATCGAAGTCTTTCATAAAATGTTCAGATTAATGGATGCGCTGAAAGTCCCCTCCATTGCTGTTGTGAATGGTTCAGCGCTTGGGGGAGGGTGTGAGTTAGCTCTTTATTGCGACATGGTCATTGCCACGGAGAGGGCAAAGTTTGGACAACCGGAGATTCAAGTTGGAGTTTTTCCACCCATTGCCGCTCTGGTCTTTCCGAGGATGATCGGCCGGAAGAAAGCTTTGGAATTAATTCTCTCAGGCGATGTTATTAGTGCCCAAGAAGCATTCAACTTGGGATTGGTCAATAAGATTGTTCCTGAGGCATCCATAATTGAAGAAGTGAATGGATTCGTCGAGAAGTTTAAAAAATTGAGCGGAATTGTTTTAAAACTAACCAAAGAAGCAACCCTTGCGGGCCTCAATGACGATATGGACCAGGGTCTCAAAGCGATTGAGAAAATTTATCTGGATCGTTTGATGAGAACCAATGATGCCATCGAAGGATTGAAAGCCTTCTTGGAAAAGCGAAAACCCACCTGGAAAGACAACTAATTAACAGGGAGGCCTGAAAGGCCTCCCCAAACTTATCTTCTGCTACCTTTCTACCCTTTTTTTCTTAAACGGATTGACGACCATCAACCCATCTGTTAGAATTTCTGAAATTTTGATAAAAGATGAAATTGAAAGATAAGAAAGCCATTGTCACGGGAGCAGGGCAGGGGATCGGTCGAAGCATTGCACTGAGGCTTGGCCAAGAAGGAGCTGATGTGGTCATCGCTGAGATGAATCCGGATACTGGAGCGCAGACCCAAAAAGAAGTAGAAGCTCTTGGAAGGAAATCCCTCTTCTTTCCTGTGGATGTCGCCAACCAAAAGCAGGTTCAGAACATGGTGAACCAGGTGTTAATGGCCTGGAAAAAGATTGACATTCTAATTAATAATGCTGGTTTTGATCGACCGGGAAGCCTCTTAAAGGTGAAAGAAGAAGATTGGGATGCCGTCTTAGGAGTACACCTGAAAGGGACGTTGAATTGTATCCAGGCTGTCGCTCCCCATATGATCGAGAACGGTTATGGAAAGATTGTGAACCTCTCCTCTGTTTGGGGGAAAAGAGGGGCGTTATCTGAGATCAGTTACAGTACCGCCAAAGCAGGAATCATTGGCTTGACCAAGAGCGTTGCCAGGGAATTAGGTCGGTATCAGATTAATGTGAATGCCATTTTGCCAGGATTGATCATGACCCCCACCATTGCCAAGATGGCCGAAAAATATCTGAACATGATTATTGAAAATACTCCTATGAGACGGGCTGGTCAACCTGAAGAGGTAGCCAATGTGGTCGCTTTTTTAGCATCGGATGAGGCGAGTTTTGTGACCGGAGCCATGGTGGAAGTTTCCGGTGGGTGGAATATGTAGACATAAATAAGAGGTTAAAGGTTGAGGTTAAGGTTAAGATCAAGCCATTGGATTTTATCCTTATTGAAGCAGGAGTTTCTAAATGACTAATATCGAACAAGAAAGGGAAGGGTGGAGGGAAAAAGCCAGAGAGGTAGCCCAAAAGGTGGTTGCCCCTCGGGCAACGGAGATCGATGAAAAAGGGGAATTTGGATGGGATCTTGTTGAGGAGTATTCCAAACACGGATTTTTGAGCCTCCTCATTCCTAAAGAATACGGAGGAATGGATACCGATATCACTTCTTTCTGTTTGGTCGCTGAGGAAATTGCAAAAGTCTGTGCCTCTTCTGCCCTCCTCGTGATCGTTCAAGCCGTGGGGACCATGCCTGTGGTATTGGGTGGGACCGATGAATTGAAGGAGAGAATATTACCGCGATTAGCAAAAGAGAAGGGTCTCATCTGTTTTTGCTTGACCGAGCCTGAGTCAGGTTCGGATGCAGCCTCTGTGCGAACCAAAGCTGTTTTAAAAGATGACCATTACGTGATCAACGGGAGGAAATGTTTTATTACAAACGGCGGGGTGTCGGATTTCTATACGATCTTTGCCACCACTCAACCCGACAAGAAAATAGAGGGCATTACAGGTTTTGTGGTAGAAAAAGGGACCCCAGGTCTTGCTGTTGGGAAAACCGAAGAGAAGATGGGCATTCGGGGTTCCAATACGACAGAAGTGATTTTAGAGGATGTCAGAGTTCCCATTGCTCAACGGATCGGCGAGGAAGGCGGGGCCTGGTGGCAAATGATGAGAACGCTCAATCGGTCGAGGCCGGCGATCGGGGCTCAAGCAGTGGGTCTGGCTCAAGGCGCCTTGGACTACGTCATCCAATGGTTTCAAGAAAAAGGCTGGGTGAAGGGGAAGGAAGATCCCCTGGGTGTTGAAGGGACGCTCGCTGATATGGCGATAGAGATCGAGGCTGCCAGAGCGCTTGTTTATAAAGCGGCTGAGATGATGGATGAGAAGATAAAAGGAACTCCAGTTCAGATGTTTTCGGCCATGTCCAAATACTTCGCCTCGGATGTGGCCATGAAAGTGACCACCAATGCCGTTCAGGTTTTACAATGGCAGGGCCTTACCAGAAACCACCCTGTTGAGCGAATGATGCGAGATGCAAAGATCATCCAGATTTTTGAAGGGACGAATCAAATCCAGAGGATGGTGGTGGCGCATACCTTACTGAAAGTAAAGTGAAAGATGTTAAAGACAAAATGCAAAATGGTTTGGGCCCAATCAACAAAATACATTTTTAGGGTTCAATGAATATCTCACCATTGAGATCGATCTCAGACATGAGATCGATACTTCCCTCCAGTTTGATCTTAATTAAAACTGTCCTTCAAATGAGACGTTGTGGTAGCCTTAGGGTCTCTGAGAATTTAAAAAAATGATTATCTTCACTCACCATACAGGCGAGCCCCATGGAATACTGGGGGCTCAGGTGGCAGCCACCTTCTTCCAGCGAAAACTCTTGATCCCTTCAATCGTCGTTGGGGTCAGGAGGGACTTTTCAAAGGAACGATTGTTTGGTTTTATAGATAAATATTATGAGAGAGAAGAAAAGGTAGTCGCTTTCTCGCATCTCTGTGGCAGAAAAGATCTGATCGGGTTAGCGCAAGAGCTGAAGCAAATGGGTTTTATTACCCTTCTGGGAGGGCCACAAGCCAGGCAGGATTACTATGGCGAACCGGAGACAAACTCCCACCCACACCGGTTCAGAGGGCTGAGAGCAGTTATGGATATTGGCTTTCATGGACCGGTTGATGGATTGAACTTAGAACATCTTAAAAGGGGAGGGACGTTCCTTGAACATTCGTGGGAGAAAAATATATTCCTCGAGGTCGATTGGTCAAACCTTTATACATTCTCGGACACCCTGAAGAAGCTCGATGTTCAGTTGGGACAAGTCTTACATGCGGTGGGCTGCCCCTATTCCAAAAAGACCCAGACAGTCGTCCTCCCGCCACCCGTTCTCCTAAGGGGAAAAGGTATCCCAGAAATAAAGGTTCGTAGCGAGGGGTGCATTTTCTGCGATGTCTCACGAGATAAGGGTTATCATGGTTCCTTAGAGATGGACAGAGTTCTCGCTCAGATGGAGGGTCTGCCTGAAGTCGA
>JACAEV010000111.1 GCA_013388645.1 Syntrophaceae bacterium
ATGATAATTAACATAACTAAATTATTTTATGCGCCGAACAAGGCGCTCGAGTGGACGTTCACTCGTCTGCATGCCTGAAGGCCGCATCCTCGTGCCCGCCACTCAGCGCCGAGCGTTAGGCTATAAAAACTGTATAACCATATGCACTTCGAGATTCTTGGTGAAATCCAGTGGCCCGAGACAATTGCCTCGGGC
The DNA here is from genome assembly GCA_013388645.1 of Syntrophaceae bacterium. Taxonomy (GTDB): domain Bacteria; phylum Desulfobacterota; class BSN033; order BSN033; family UBA1163; genus UBA1163. Next base: position 196 of record JACAEV010000111.1, read on the forward strand.
CGCAGTATTTGGGAGCTGCGGAGGCTGAATCGCATTTACGGGAAGACGACCTGGAGAAAACGGAAAGGAATTGCTAAAATCAGATTGGAAGATGGAACAGTAAGGCTTGAAGAACTCCAATGGTACGAAGGCCACGGCAAGGGAAGAAAGGAAACCAAAATCAAAAAATATCTGGAGTAGAAAACAATGAAACAAAAATTTCTGCTTTGCATTGACAACGAAGGTTACGAAGCATCCTTGGAGATACGAAAATTGTATGAGATGGTTCCAGACAAGGAGGCTGCACGGCACAACCAGGTGAGAATCGTTGACGAGTCTGGGGAAGATTATCTTTATCCTTCCAAGTTCTTCGCACCCGTCAGGCTTTCAATGCAAACAAAAAACAGAATCCTCGAAAAAGCAGCCTAACAACTCAATGAAGGCGACGGGTGATAGCCCCGTCGCCTTTTAGCGGAGGCCAGTGCCCCCGCACCTTATTTCTGTCGTTCGCCCCACAGAAAAAATATGGACAACTCACACGTATCCATCTATAATTCAAAAGGACATATGATATGCCGACAGTCAGCAACATTCCAGGACCATACCGATTCTTCTTTTACAGTTTCGACTGCAACGAGCGCATGCATGTCCATGTTCAGAGGGAAAGGATGGTCTGCAAATTCTGGATTCAACCGGTGGCTTTAGCAAGGAATCAGGGTTTTGGGTCTAAAGAGCTCAATATAATACGGGAGATAATCCTAAAGAACAGAGACAAGATTATGGAGGCATGGTATGAACACTGCGGTACAAATACAAGAAGTAAGAATTAAGAATATAAGTGTCACCGAAGACACAATTACGGCTCAACTCATAGATGGACGGATCATCAGTGTTCCTCTTGCCTGGTCTTGGCGACTGGCAGAGGCAACGCCCAAACAGCGGGCAAATTGGAGAATCATTGGAGACGGTCATGGTGTGCATTGGCCGGACATCGATGAGGATATTAGCGCCGAAGGCATGCTTTATGGTATTCCTGCTCCTAGACCTCGAATGGCCGCCAAGTTTAATCTAAGGTCGAAGAAGAAGAAAACGCCGGTGAACAAGGGCATGCAGCGGATCGCCAATAAAGCCGGCTCCCTCTGATGCCAGCCGTTAGGCCCGTTTATATGACTGGGAGGAAAAAGAAATGAGCTACAAACGAGTGATCATTACCAGTTTTGGTGGGCCAGAGGTGCTCAAGCTTGTGGAGGAAGCCGCGTTGCCAGAGCCCAAGCCCGGCGAGGTACGTGTCAGGGTATTGGTCACGAATGCGGCTTTCACGGACGTCATGATTCGCAAGGGTATGTATCGCGATGTGAAAGAGAAGCCGCCCTTTTCACCAGGGTATGATGTAGTCGGTGTTGTGGACAAATTGGGCGAGGGTGTTAGCCGATTCAAGGTTGGGCAGAAGGTAGCAGACCTTACGGTCATTGGCGCATATTCTGAGTACATCTGTCTGCCAGAAGGGCGGTTGACGCTTGTCCCAGACGGTCTCGACCCAGCGGAAGCAGTCAGCCTTATTTTGTCTTATGTGACGGCATATCAGATGCTTTACCGGATTGCCAAAGTCAAGAAAAGTCAGCGCATTCTGATCCATGGTGCAGGCGGGGCTGTCGGCACTGCTATGCTTCAGCTTGGAAAGCTGTTTGATTTGGAGACGTATGGAACCGCTTCCAAAGGCAAACATGATTTGGTAGCCAGTCTGGGTGCAACCCCTATTGACCACAAGAGTGAGGACTTTATTGAACGCATCCGCAGCCTGCCGGGAGGCGGTGTTGACGCTGTCTTTGATCCGATAGGGGGGAGTAGTTTCAAGCGGTCATTCAGTATTCTCCGGCGAGGCGGCATACTCGTGGCATATGGTTTTTACAACGCCGTGATGGGCAAAGGCGGCAGCATCCCGCTTGACTTCATCCGTCTTAAGTTGTGGAATATTCTTCCCAACGGCCGCTCAACAACATTTTATTCAATAGGTGCCTTACGCCAAAAACAGCCGGATTGGTTCTCAGAGGATCTGACGAAGTTATTCGATTTACTGGTTAAGGGCAAGATCAATCCGGTTATCGCTGCGCGTATGCCCTTGGCTGAGGTCCGGCGTGCTCATGAACTCATTGAAAGAGCAGAGGTACAAGGTAAGATCGTATTGACCGTTTCAACATGATGAAAAGGAGATTATTTAACCGCTTTTTGAAACCGAGATGGGAGGAACATTATTCCCTTCGGATGAAGATCGTATTATCAAGAACGGTAAATCATCATTAAATTTTTGAGGAATTGGAAGTGAGGTGTAGATAGCCATTCTAAATGGGAACCCATTCGGCGATATTTCTTTTGACAGTTATGTCAAGAGCCTTGCAGATTTGCTGAAAAATAGCCACCATCAGGTGACTGTCTTTACATTAAGAGAGCTTGACTTAAAGTATTGCATCGGTTGCTTTGGATGTTGGGTGAAGACCCCTGGTCTGTGTGTGATTTCTGATGAATCCAGTCTTGTATGCCGAGCGTATATCAACAGTGATTTAGTCATCTTTGCCTCCCCTATTATCATGGGCTTCACCAGTGCTTTGCTTAAGAAAGTCCATGACAAACTTCTTCCACTCCTACACCCTTACCTTGATATCGTTCAGAATGAGTTCCACCATGCCGCAAGGTATGATCGATATCCGTCATTCGGGCTTTTGCTTAAAAAGGGAAAGGATACGGATGATGAAGATTTAGAGATCATTTCTGCTATTTATCGGCGAAACGCAATCAATCTGAGGACTTCCCTTCTTTTCGTAAAACTGATGGAAGACTCTCCAGAGAGAATAGTTTATGAAATTAACAGTCTTTAATGGCTCTCCAAAAGGAAAAAAGGGTAATACACAAACGCTCCTGGATCACTTTCTCTCAGGTTTTTTGTCAGGGGGTAACCATACCTGTGAGACTTTCTACTTGAACGAGATCAATGGGCACGAAGTCAATGCCATCAACTTCAGCCGAGCAGAACATATTCTCATGGCGATGCCGCTCTATCATGATTCTATGCCCGCAGTCGTAAAAGCCTTTATCGAAATGCTTCCATCCCCGTCCTCTCATGATGTTCAAGGAGATATCTTTTTTATCATTCAATCAGGTTTTCCAGAAGCCAATCACTCACGCTATCTGGAGAGATATTTCAAAAAGCTTGCGACACGAATCAGCCGCCGTTATCTGGGAACCATTGTTAAAGGAGGGTGTAACGATATAAGTCATAGATCCGATTGGATGGCGAAGAAAATATTCAAATCTCTCTATGGTCTTGGAAAGTTTTACGGGAATGGGGGGTCCCTGGATCAGAAGATTTTACATCAATTGGCTCAACCAGAAACTTTAAAGGGGGTAACTCTCCTTTTTTTAAAGACAGGTATCAAACTGGGATTTATGCGATCCCAATTCGACCGTATGCTGAAAAAGAATCGTGCATATGAAAGGAGATTTGACAAACCTTTTCTGGATTCAAAAGAACATAAAGTCAGTTCAAAGCAAGAGCATAGCTAAACTAATCATTAACAGAAAGGAACGATGCCTTGAGGTGGCAAAAGATGCTCGCAATAGGTTTAGGGATAGCCATAGTTATTTCGGGGATGCTCATATATGGTTCTATTCGCTGGAAAACCGCCACAAAAGAGATGCATGTTAAGCTGGAGGCAGCACGTCTCCCCATCGGGGCAAAGACATATAGCCCTAATGAATTGATCGGCTTGCCCGCGCCCGTCCAACGTTACTTTCGCGCCGTACTCAAGGACGGACAACCCATGGTCTTGGCCGTCAGTGTGGAGCACGCTGGCACTTTCAACATGAGCGAAACCGGAGAACAATGGAGGCCATTTACCTCGACTCAGCGAGTCATCACCCGTCGGCCGGGCTTCGACTGGGAAGCTCGTGTCGCGATGATGCCGGGTCTGACGGTGCGCGTGCATGACGCCTATATCGCCGGTGAAGGGATTCTTCATGCGTCGTTATTCGGACTGGTGTCCTTGGTGAATCTGCGCGGGACGCCTGAGGTTGCGCAGGGTGAATTGATGCGCTTCTTTGC
>JACAEV010000245.1 GCA_013388645.1 Syntrophaceae bacterium
AGGGGTTCATATCGTGACTGTGAATGATTACCTGGCGAAGAGGGATAGCGAATGGATGGGAGTGATCTACCGGTCCTTGGGCCTTTCAGTTGGAGTTATCCTTCACGAACTCAATGATCAGGAAAGGAAGAAAGCCTATTCCTGTGATATCACTTATGGGACCAATAATGAATTCGGATTTGATTACCTCCGGGACAATATGAAATTTAGCATGGAAGATTATGTCCAGCGGGAACTGAATTATGCCATTGTTGATGAGGTGGATAGCATCCTGATTGATGAAGCGAGGACCCCCCTGATCATTTCGGGCCCTGCTGAAGAATCGACCGATAAATATTATAAGATCAACCGCATCATTCCCTCCCTGAAGCAAGGGAAAGATTACCAGTTGGAAGAGAAGAGCCATACAGCTTTTTTAACGGAGGAGGGGGTGGCTCATGTCGAGAAATTGATTCATGTCGAAAACCTTTACGATCCCAGAAACATTGAGATACTCCATCATGTGAATCAGGCCTTGAAAGCCCATACACTTTTCAAAAGAGATGTGGACTATATGGTCAAAGATGGGCAGGTCATCATTGTCGATGAATTTACCGGAAGGCTGATGCCGGGGAGGAGGTGGAGCGATGGTCTCCACCAAGCGGTGGAGGCCAAGGAAAACGTCAAGATTGAAAATGAGAACCAAACGCTGGCCACCATCACCTTTCAAAATTACTTTCGGATGTATAAAAAATTAGCGGGGATGACTGGTACCGCCGATACAGAAGCTGCAGAGTTTCGGAAAATTTATAATCTGGATGTGGTGGTGATTCCTACCAATATGCCCCTGATGAGAACGAATTACGCTGATGTCATTTATAAAACCGAAGCGGAGAAGTTTCGTGCGGTGGTCCGGGAGATCAAAGAGCTTCATCAATCCGGGCACCCTGTTCTGGTGGGAACGATTTCGATTGAGAAGTCTGAAAGGTTGAGTCAGCTTCTCAAGAAGCAAGGGATTCCCCATAATGTCCTGAACGCGAAACACCATGAACGAGAGGCCGAGATCATTGCACAGGCCGGAAGAGTGGGAGCAGTGACCATCTCAACCAACATGGCTGGAAGAGGAACGGATATTCTGTTGGGGGGGAATCCAAAATTCTTAGCCAAAACCTTGGTGGAAGGAGAACCCACCGAAGAAGCCATGCAGAAGGCTTATGGAAAGGCACTGGAAATTGTTAAGAAAGAAAAAGAGAAAGTCATCCAAGTAGGGGGTCTCCATGTGTTGGGAACAGAAAGGCATGAAGCGAGGCGAATTGACAATCAGCTGCGGGGAAGGTCCGGTCGGCAGGGGGACCCAGGTTCTTCTCGATTCTATCTCTCTTTAGAGGACGACCTCCTGAGAATTTTTGGCTCTGAAAGAATTTCAAACATCATGGGTCGGTTGGGAATTGAAGAAGATCAACCCATTGAACATGGACTTGTGACCAAAGCGATTGAGAATGCGCAGAAAAAAGTGGAGGCCCATAACTTCGAAATTCGGAAACACCTCTTGGAATACGACAATGTCATGAACAAACAGAGAGAAGTCATTTATTCCCAACGGCGAGAGGTTCTCGGTAGCGAAGACCTAAAAGAGACGGTCATGGAAATGATTGAGGAACAGGTCGATGGGATGGTTGATTTCTATACAGACGAAAAAGAACATCCTGAGGATTGGGATTTAAAGGGCCTTTCAGATGTTCTCTATCAACAGTTTTCTTTCCGATGGTCCATCCCCTCCGTAGAAGAAAATGGGATGAGGCGAGACCAACTGAAAGAAAATATCGTTCAGAACGTAAAGGACCTTTACCAGAAGAAGGAAGGAGAATTTGGGACACCCATGCTTCGATATCTGGAAAAGGTGATCATGCTTCAATCCATCGACCACCATTGGAAAGACCATCTCCTCGGAATTGATCAATTAAAGGAAGGAATCGGGCTAAGAGGGTATGGTCAGAAGGATCCCCTAATCGAATATCAAAAAGAGGCTTATCAAATGTTTCTTGAGATGTTAGAAAGGATTAAAAAAGATACGATTGAAAAACTTTTTGCTATTCAGATCGCTAAGGAAAAAGAAGTGAAGGAAATGAAAATGGAGCGGAAGCAGACCTTTGTGATGAGTCGAGGGGAAGCGGTACAAGGAGGGGGCGGAAAAACAGAAGATGGGAGAGGGGTGACCTTTCGACGGGATGGGAAGAAGGTCGGTCGAAATGACCCCTGTCCCTGCGGGAGCGGGAAAAAGTATAAGCGATGCTGCTTGCCCAAAGAAGAAGGGGCAAGGGCGTAAACGAAGAGCTGCCAAGTGTACTTGTAAAGTTTTACAATGCGACGTTATCCTATGGGTAATAAGTGGCGGTTTTGTTAGTGGCGCTTGGATTCTTTTAGGAATCCGAGGAGTAATATTTTAAGGTTTCGCTGTAAAACTATTCACCACACTCGTCAGCCCTTATTTTTTTTAAAGGAGCGTGAAAAAGGATGAAGCCACCTAATTTTAGGGTTTTAGGTTTTCTTTTTTCTGGTATCTCAGCAGGGATCAAGAAAGATGGGAAAAAGGATTTGGGTTTGATTTACTCAGAGGTTCCTGCCCAGGTGGCTGGGCTTTTTACTACCAATACTGTCAAGGCAGCGCCCGTGCAGTTGGGTATGAAGCGCATCAAAAAGGGATTGGCCCAAGCGGTCGTTGTGAACAGCGGAAATGCCAACGCCTGTACAGGGAGTCAAGGGTTGAGAGATGCTGAATTGGTTTCCTCGTGGGTTGGGAAACGATTGGGAATTGATGAAACATTGGTATTTCCTTCTTCAACCGGTGTGATCGGGGCCCCCTTACCAATAAAGAAAATTGAGGAGGTCATTCCTGAACTCATTGATCAACTTTCGCCGGGGGGCTGGATGAGTACAGTGGAAGCAATCATGACCACTGATACCTTTCCAAAGATGGCAATGGCAACCGGCCGTATCAAAGGCAAAACGATAAAGTTGTGCGGAATGATCAAGGGGGCTGGAATGATTTGTCCCCAGATGGCCACCATGCTTTCCTTTCTTATCACCGATGCAAATATTCAAGCTCCTCTTCTTCAACAAATGCTGGAAAAAGCTGCCGAAGAATCCTATCACCGAATTACAATTGATGGAGAAATGAGCACCAACGATACAGTTTTACTTTTAGCCAATGGAAAAGGTGGGCATCCCATCTTGACTCGTATGGATCGAGATGCTGAAGTATTTCAGACGATGCTCTTAAAAGTTTGTCGGAAGTTGACCGAAAGCTTGGTGAGGGATGGGGAAGGAGCAACGAAATTCATTGAAATCCTTGTCCAGGGGGCGCGGAATCGAGAGGATGCAAAACGAGCCGCTTATGCCATTGCCCATTCTCCGTTGGTGAAGACGGCCTTCTTCGGAGAAGATGCGAATTGGGGGAGAATTCTTTGTGCTCTGGGCCATTGTGGTGCACGTATGGACCCAAACCGAATTGATGTCTTTTTTGACAAAGCCCTCATTGTGAAAAATGGGTTAGGAGTGGATGATCGCACAGAAGAAAAGGCCATCCAGATTCTGAAAAGGAAATCTTTTAAAGTGACGGTTGACCTTCATCAAGGGAAGAGCCAATTTTCCGTCCTCACCACCGACCTCTCCATTGACTATGTTAAAATCAATGCCTCCTATCGATCTTAACAGAAGTCATCTTAACAAGGTCCAAACCTCAACATTCAACAGTTTGAATTCTCCCCTTTATTTGTCTACCCAGGCGATTCAATCGAAGGGAGAGGAAGAAACAGGGAAGATCAAAGGCCTAAAGTAGCTTTTTGGCGAAGCGGTTTTAAGAGAAAATCAAGGGCATCGACGATATTGGTGAAGACGATGTCAGCTGTCTGAATCAATTCTATGGATGTTCCTTCTTTTCCAATAATAGCCATACGAAAGCCCGCTTCTTTCATCAACGGGACATCATCTATCCCATTTCCAACGACCACTGCTCTGGAAGCTCCCACGTTTAACAATAAATCTAATTTTTGTTTCGAAGCCTCTCCTTCTCTTAAATAAATGATCTCAGCCTTCACCCTTCTTAAAGCTTCTTCGACCCTCTCTTTTTCTCCCTTTGTCAGGATGTAGATTTTGGTCCGCTTGGAAAGAAGGTTGATCTTATCCTTTGCCTTAGGATGGATGCGTCGATCCGAGGCAAGCGTTCCCTCAAAATCGATAAGGATGAAATCGAATTCTAAGGGTTCTTGGCCAGGCCTCAGAATCGTAATCATCATTTTCCCCCTTTAACAGAACGCTGCCTCATCACTTCGTAAAGAATCATTCCCCCAGATACCGAGGCATTGAAAGAGGAAAGGGGACCTTCCATTGGAATGGAAAAGAGTCGGTCACACTTTTTCTTTACCAAAGGTCGTATCCCTTTTTCTTCTGCACCGATGACTATGGCTAAATTTATATTGAGATCGAATTGATAAATCAAATCGTTAGCTTCCCCCGTTGCCCCGTAAACCCAGATTCCTTCTGCTTTTAAGGTATCAATGGTGGTGGCAATGTTCACCACTCTGGCGATCGGAAGATGAGCAACAGCACCTGCTGATGCTTTGATCACAGTTGGTGTGATTCCGACGGACCGGTCTTTCGGGATGATGATACCATGGACCCCGCATCCCAGTGCGGTTCGAATGAGGGATCCAAAATTTTGAGGGTCCTGAATCCCATCAAGAATGAGAAAAAGGGCTTTCCTCTCTTCCTTTTTCCAATGGGATAGAATGCTTTCGATATCTGCATAAGGAGTCTCTTTGACCAGACCCACGACATTCTGATGGACGCCCCCCTTTGTCATTCGTTCGATGAATTCCTTGGTGGTAAAGGCTATAGGAATGTTTCTTTTATTTGCCAGATCAAAGATTAATTGAAGAGGGGGATGAGGCGTTTGAGTACCGATTAAAATCTTTTGAATTTGGAGGGAAGATGATTTTAACGCTTCTTCGACAGGATGAATGCCGTAAATGATCTGAGACATAGATTGAAAAGAATCACTCTGGAATATTGGATTAATGGGATGATGGAATAATGGATAGAAACCAAATAACCGTATTATTTTTGCCTTTATTTATTCTTTAACCCATCATTCCAATATTCCACCTTTCCATTCTTCCATATTTTTTCTTAGAATGATGAGATATCTTCAATAATTTTTTGAACGGTTTCGAGGGGATCTTTTGCCTCTTTAATGGGACGACCGATCACGAGATAATTGGCTCCTGCTGAGATGGCTTCTTTCGGCGTGAGGGTTCTCTTTTGATCATCCTTTTTATCGGAAGGGGCTCGTATGCCCGGCGTGACAATAAGGAATTTTCCTCCGCATCGCTCCCGGATGATCCCGATTTCTTGAGGGGAGGCAACGACCCCATCCATCCCTGCCTTTGAAGCCAAAAGGGCGAGTCGGCCTACCTCTTCTAATAGCGGAACCTGGACTCCCACTTCTTTTAGAGCGCCTTCATCCATGCTGGTGAGGATGGTCACCGCCAGGATGATTGGTTTTGGAATGCCGAGATTTTTAGACATCGCCCTGGAAGCCTCCACCGTCTTTTTCATCATTTCGAAACCTCCCAGGGCATGAAGATTGAACATGGTTACATTCAGTTTTGTGGCCTCCTCACCTGCCTTTGCCACAGTGTTGGGAATATCATGGTATTTGAGGTCGAGAAAAACCTTTTGCCCCTTCTGACGGATCATATCAACGACCTTTGGGCCTGCGTGTGTAAAAAGTTGTTTTCCCACCTTAAATAGGCCCACATGATCTTTCAAGAGGTTTACCCACCTTTGAGCCTCTGAGAAATGCTCGACATCAAGGGCAAAAATAATTTTGTCTTTTGGATCGACCATTGAACTCTATCATATAAATGTTCTCAAGGTGCTGTCAATAAATAATTTATGTTATATTTAAGGCAATGGACCCAGAAGAAAAAATCCGAATGAGAGAGGAAGACCGGAAGGTCCGTTATTTACGTTTCTTAGTCGATTTCTCGGTCCTTTCGATCCAACAAGATGATCTCTCACTTGAAGAGGCGCTCGAACGGGTGGAGGAGGTGAAAAAAGCCGTCTGCAGCCTCTTCCCTGGGAAAGAAGAAGTATTCGAATTGATTTATCGACCGAGGTTTAAGCGAGTAATTGAAGAGAGATTCGGGTCACCCGTAGAAAAAGAAAGAGCATGAGAGGAAGGGGAATTAAGCAGCTCGAACAACATTTGAGTTGACAGACGTTGTCAAGGTCACCCTTCTTGCAACTAACACTAATGGGAAGGCAAATGCCCATTGGGTATTATTGGTCTCCTCTGGAAAATGTAAATGACACTTTCCCTCAAAAAATGAATTAGAAGGTGGGATGGGGATTTTACCTCAGGTAGATTTTCGCACTCTGTTATGATCGGTTGAGGGATGCTTCTCCAAGAGTGTCCCCTGCAATTTCCTTGACTTGTCCTTAACAAATTTAATCTGCTCCTCTACAGAAAGATCTTTTGTTTCCTCATAGTGCTTATCTCTAATCTTTCGGACCATTTCAACTGCCTTAACCGCCATAGGTTGTCACCTCCCTTGGTGAATAAATCGAAATTGGTTTATACCCCATTTCGATATTAACGGCATTGAATTTCTGGATCTTTTCGAAACGCACGACATGCTTGAAATTCCAGCTAACCAATACATCCGCACTGGCAATCGTTGCAATTGCGATATGTCGGGCATCATTACGATAATTCGGTGTCAAGATGCGATGATCGAGATACGCATCAGCCAGTTCAATGGCCTCCGCACTGAGTTGAAGAACTCTTTCCGCACAGTTTCTAAATTCAAGATAAATCTTTCTGACTTCCTCCGGAGCATCCTCAACTTCTGCGTCGGAAAGCTCGGAAAGAAACAACGAGAATTTTCCTGCTTTGATATCGGCAAGGAGCCCATTTGACCATTCCTGGAACTCCTGGTCGCAACAGCCACCGATCACTGACGTATCCACGTATATACTGCTTTTTCTCATTGGAAGTTTTGGGTAGTTGCCCTTCCCTTTAGACTTTATACGTCAGCTTTGATGGGATGTCAATTGGTACTTGCAGCCTCTTCCCCGGGAAAGAAGAAGTATTCGAATTGATTTATCGACCAAGGTTTAAGCGGGTGATTGAAGAGAGATTCGGGTCACCAGTAGAAAAAGAAAGAGCATGAGAGGAAGTGGGATTAAGCAGCTCGAACAACATTTGAGTTGACAGACATTGTCAAGATAATCTTTCTTGCAGCTAACACCTATAAAGCATCGGATCTATAAAGGATCGGGAGGTGGTGATTTCCGATGGAAAGAGAGTATAATGCTTTGCATAACCTGCGCGGGCAAGCAGTAATGCCCAAAACCTGACGCGACTAATCCGCGCCAGGTTGATGCGGTTTTTATGGCTGTCTTATTCCCAAGTCTTTACATATTTTACGACAAAGATTGTCATATATCTCACGATGGCGGGGGATTGTGGATGCCTTCTTCTGCTTGCGATTCACATACACTGTATGCCGAGAACCTTCTCTGAGAAATTCACATCCACAATTCTCAAGGTGACGGATTAAATCTGTGCGCTTCATGTAGAAATGGTTCCAAAAGGCTCTTTTATAAAGTCTTTCCCGCTGATTTCTTCTTCCATTAACTGCCGGTTCGCCTCAAGAACTAATTCTGTTGCTTCTTTTAGGCTTTCCCTTACTTCTTCTAATGTTTCTCCCTGAGCATTTGCACCAGGCAGTTCTTCAACATACCCTATATACCCTTCTGGAACCTTTTCGAATACTGCCGTTAAAGTATTTGTCATTATTAACCTCCCTTGGTTTCGGATTTCCAAATTTATTATATCATTTTTTAAAAAATATTTTTAGTCCTCCCACCAAGACTCCCCGGAAGCTAGATTTATTTACGATCTGGTAGCGCTTTGTTAGGCTCCCATTTCTTTTTTTGTAATAATCAAGTCTCAAATTTATTATAAGTCAGGCTATAAAACACCAGACTTATAAGAAAGACTTCATGAGAAGATAATCAGTCTACCCAACCCGGGTCTACAAATATCAACTGATTGTCTTCTAAGCGTCTAACCAAGATTGCCTCACTTGTTGGCACACCATCTGCGTAACCACCGACTCTCTCTACCCCTCTCTGTAGCTCATAGTAATTGGCTTTCGTAGCTCCAGAACGATAGTCAGGATGTGGACGGGTATCCAATACTTTGCAGGGTTTGCCTCCAACAAACACCACTTTACCCTCTTTTATACCTTTCCTTTCACATGTGTCTTTCCTGGCATCTAAAAAATTTATAACCTTTCTCTCCTTCTTCTTAAGGCAAGAGTAAGTCTTACAACTTGCGAGATGTAATTAGGTTTTTGTCAAAGTATAAAACCTTCATAATTTGTTAATAAAATTTTGCCATAACGCCTGCAATACCCGGCAAAATGGGGCATTCGCGAAGCGAATGGGGCCCCCGTTTTGTCATTGGGTTATTGCCTTGTTAGAGCCATTTTCTTTTCTATTATCAATTTTAAATTGTTTTTTGGAAAATCATAATCTTCAGGGGAAAGTTCTATAGCTCTTCTTAATACAATTTCTGCTTCCCCATATTCTTTTGCTTCTAATAATGAATATCCCAAATCGTTAAGATGATAATAATTCGTCGGATCCAATTCTACAGCTTTTCTATTCTTTTCTACGGATTCTTTGTATCTTTTTAATTTGGAAAGACAATAACCTGAACCGATATAAAATATTGACTTTTGAGGATAATTCATTTCAGCAGATAAGTATAGAGCTAAAGCATTATTCCAATCTTCATTATCAAGTAGAAAATTGCCAGCTTTATCAATAATTTCATCTAGTTCCTTTTCATTCTTCAGTCTGGTCAAGGATAATAAATATTCCATTCCTTCTTTTTTATATCCTTTTTGATATTCTATAGAACCAACCGTAAGAAGAGCCGGTGCGAATGATGGATCAATAGCAAGAGCCTTAAAACCTGGAGGCCATTTAGGTTTATTGAATTTGTCAGTATGACCGCTCATAAAAATTGCTGAATCAAATAAGTGTTGAGCGGTTTCAGAATCATATTCCCATTGAGCGGCAAATCTTCTTTTTTTGGCTGACAATATTGAATATTCTTTTCTAAGATCAGATAAAGCAGTGTCTGTCTCAATCAGGATATGAAAAGGAATATGAAATTTTTTGTATTTCATTTTTTGTGGCTCTAACATTATCTTTTATATTTATTCTATTCTTTGCGGGAAAGTGATCGACTAGACCTCTCATTGGCTCTTGAAAAAGATCCTTTGATGCTGTTTTTTTCCCGAAAACATTATCCTGTACGATATTATATAGAATTTTTTTAATTTAAGGGGTAATTATCCA
>JACAEV010000093.1 GCA_013388645.1 Syntrophaceae bacterium
CCTTTTTCCGGATAAACTCGATCTCCAAACCATTCTCCTGGGCCAAACGCTCTGCCTGGAGACGGATTTCGTCCCGCAAGGGCTCGGCAAATCTCGTATAGTCGAAGATCCGAATGCCCCTGGATCGCAAATGGCTGCTCATGGCATCGCTGTGGCAGATCTCAGGAATCGTTCCTGTAATCACCATACGATCAAAGCAAGAAAGAACCCCTCGAATCTTACTTGCGTATTTTTCTATCAACAGAGTCATGGCTCTCCCCCGAGAGGAATTGCAGAAGGATAACCCATGCTTATAGACGAACAAGACAAAAAAGTAAATCCTGTTTTTGATTTTATGTAGCACCCGCATTTTTGTCCCCTCCTTTTAGGGGATAAAAATGCGGGGAAATGTTTAGCTGGCGAAGTTTCTTGATCCTTGGATGATAAAGAGTATACCCCTGTTTGGTTCCGGCTATGCCGGGTTAGGGCTTCGGTCTCCTCTAAAATTTTCGCCTATTTTGTTATTACAGATATGTTATAAGGTGGTTTGGTTCATCGGTGTTATTGTTCCTATTCTGATCGCAGGCAAATTCCCAGCCTATGCGGTAGGATATGTCGTGTTTTTTATAATCTATATCATCGGAGACCTGATCGCAATACCCTTTTCTTATGTCTTTGCAAAGCAGTCAGACCGTTAGGATAAAGCGGATATGCTTCAACCCCTATGAATAATTCATTCTATTCAAGCTTTTTTGAATAGAAGAGAGCCTTTAATGGTTAAAGATTTAATAACGACATAGAAGCAGCTTAATAAATAAGTTAGGCGGCCTAATTCAGTTTGGGCGACACATCGTTTAAAAAAAGAGTCTAAAGATGAGAGTCAATATTCACCCGATTTTATAGGAGGTTGATCACTGCTATATCATCTAGTGCGAAAAGGTCATAATGATCGATGGCGGGGCACCGAAGCAAGTAAAAGGGTTCACGAAAGCCCTTGAAAGACTGTCATTAAAACCAGAAGACATCAGACTAATCGTGATGACTCATGGGCATTGGGATCATATTGGATCTGCCAAAGAGATCAAAAACATCACTGGGGCTAAACTCGCCTTGCATCAACAGGAAAGGGATTGGCTTGAAAAGTCCTTGACAAAGCTGCCTCCAGGTGTAACTGCCTGGGGCCAGATATTGGTCAAAATCATGGCGATGTTTATGCCATTGGTCCATATCCCTACAACCAATGTAGATATTGTTTTGGGAGATGAGAATTTTCCGTTAACTGAGTATGGGATTCCAGGCAAAATTGTGTACACTCCTGGTCATTCTATAGGCTCAGTCAGTGTTTTATTGGAGAGAGGGGATGCTTTTGTGAGAGACTTAGCGATGAGCGGGTTCCCGCTCCGTCTCAATCCAGGGCTGCCCATTCTGGCTGAAAATATGCAGAAGGTCAGATCGTGTTGGAAAGTGCTATTGGATCAAGGGGCAAAAACAATCTATCCATCGCACGGGAAACCATTTTCAGTTGACATTATTCAAAAGGCTCTATTGGAATAATGAAGAGCAGGCCGCCTAACTCACATCAACCCGACACGGAGCATAAAGCCTACAATAACACAAGGTGCTACCCGCACTCTCTATCTCCTTACTTTCTTCCTGTTACCGTGATTTTTTAAAAGGCATCCTCCATACAACCTTTAAAGTAGTAATCAATAATTCTTGTTGAAGTTTCCTTTCAAAATTAGTAGAATTTCAACAAACTAAAGGGTTTTAAACCTACTCCCCCACTAACCTTTGAGGAAATTAATGACCGTTAAAGAACTTAAGCGTAGAATCGCTGTCATCTTCAGCACGGCTACATTGAGCCAATTGAAAAAGGCTGGGTTGAAATACTGGAAAAACACCCCCACGTTTTTAAAAGCTTTGGCTACACTTGTTATTGCCCTTAACGCCGCCTGGCAATTATACTCACGTTTTTTCTTTCCTGAGAAACCCTCAGCAACTGCTCCTCCGTCTGCAGAAGTTAGTCTCCAAGAAAAGGGAACCCCTCCCCCACCCGGAAAAGTATCAAAACCAAGATCTCCTCCACCCGCAAAGACGGAAGCTGCTTCTAAAGAAAGGATGGCGTTCCCCTTGCCTGACAAACCTTCTATAGCTGTGCTGCCCTTCTTAAACATAAGCGAGGACCCAAAACAGGAGTTCTTTAGTGATGGAATTACCGAGGAAATCATCACAACCCTTTCCAAGAGCCCATACCTCTTTGTGATTGCCCGCAACTCCACGTTCACATACAAAGGGAAACCCGTAAAAATCAAACAGGTCGCTGAGGAGCTTGGCATCCGCTATGTGCTCGAGGGGAGTGTGCGCCGTTCTGGTGAGAAGGTCCGCATCACAGCCCAGTTCGTTGATGCATTGACGGGTTATAATCTCTGGGCTGAACGATTCGATCGTGACCTCAAAGATATTTTCACTCTGCAGGATGAAATTACCTTTAAGATTATGAAGAGCGTGCATGAAAAATTGGAGTTTACGTCCACGCGAAGATCGGGAAGAGGGGCTGGGAATGTAGAAGCATTTCTGAAGACCCTGGAAGGTCGTGAGCATCTTTTTCGTGAAACCATGGAAGACAACGCCCTGGCCCGAAAGCTCTTCGAGGAAGCCATTGCATTGGACCCGAAAAATGCCGTAGCGTACACCCATCTCGCATGGACTTACATGGCGGATTCTTTATTCGGTAGATCCCCGAAGGAGTCGCGGAGACGAGCCATTGAAGTGGGGCAGAAGGCCATTGCCCTGGATGAATTGGAAGCATACGCCCATGCTTCTCTGGGCTGCTTTTCCGCATATGCAAGACAATTCGAAAAGGCGATTGTTCACGCAGAGCGAGGGATGTTCCTCGATCCCAACTCGGAGGGTGTCCTATTTAATTCAGGGATTGCTCTTGCCTTCTCAGGCAAGCCAGAGGATGCAATTCCATTGCTTAACAAGGCAATACGTATGAACCCATTTGCTCCGAGTATATACTTCATGATCTTGAGCATAGCTTACCGCATGGACGATCGGTTTGATGAAGCATTAGAGCAAGCCAAAAGAGCGGTCGAGCGGAATCCAAAGGATTACTTTGCCTATCTTGCCCTCACTGCTGCATGTATTTTAACAGGGCACGAAAGGGAGGCACGTGCTGCGGCTGCGGAGGTCCTTAAGATCTATCCGGCGTTTTCTGTGGAGCAGTTTGGAAGAACACTCCCATATAAGGATAAGTCTTTTGTCGACCGCACGATTGACGCCTGGCGTAAGGCAGGCCTTAAATGAGCGTGGATGACTTATAGAAAAGTCTCGTTTCATCTAATCATGAATATTTCTTTCTGTAATTGTTGACTCTCAAGGTTATCTCAGGCTGTACACTTGTAGGTGAAGGGGGGGGAAGACCTGTGATCACAGTGTCTTTTAGGTTAATAGGTAGCGTGTACCCCGTGACCGAAAAGTTAATGGAATTTTAGTTTTATTGTATAACAGCATTCTTTTCCTAAAACCATCATGCACTTCGCCAAGGCTGGTGAGAGCTCATGCTCTAACCCCTGGGCGTCGATCCAGCCTTGAATCCTCGCAAGGATTCCGCACTTGTATTGATTCTGGATCCCTCCTTTCACGATATTTTCATAGGCAAAACATCTTTTCAGATGCATCTCGTAAGATTCTTTGTCGATGATTTTAATTTCATACTCAGCAAGTCCATGCCCATAGAGTGACATGGCTGCCTTCTTGAGATCAAAGTATTCGTTTATATCTTTTGGCGGCAATAGAGCTAAGGTCTTCATAAGACGTTTCATCTCCACTCGGCCTATCTCCCTGCACACGGATTGATTCAATCGGTTTGCGGCATCGATGCCAAAATATTGTTTGATTGCCATGAACCATCTGGCATCGTGTGACATCCAACCTTTGATGAGAAGGTCTTTCTGCGTTTCAAAGGACAAATGATTCAGCATTAAATTCCTCCTCTTTTACCCATAAAGGTAAGACGATGGCTTATTGCCAAACATTAAGCTTTAATCACCCGACAGGGAATATAACGATGGAGCGGTGTACCCGCCAGGCGATCCCGATGTTTTGCTGAAGCCAACTGGTTCACATTGACTCCGTGTGCTTCTCCGCCATGCACGAGTCCGAAGCCATGAGGGATGATGACCTGGCCCCGGAATGAACTATCGGTCACCTCCGCTTCGATCTTAGCAGATCCTGCTTCGGTTGCTATTAGGACAAGATCCCTATCGTTAATTCCTAACTCCTCTGCGTCCTTGGGGTGGATCCGAAGGGTACAGGGCCGCCTTCCCTCATTCCAAGCCGGGTCTCGCATGATCGTATTGGCCACCATCTCCATGTGGTTTCCAGCAATTAGAACCATGGGATAATCTTTGTTCACCAGTTGGGCTTCCTCGGCTTTGGGTGTTACCTCTTTCACCCATGATTCCATCTCAGGGAAATGGATGTGGATCTTTTTATCAGGGGTCTTCAGAACAGAAAGGTTGTTCTCCGAATCGCTCACTCCGATCTTAACACCTCCGGTTGTGCTGAGGATTTTTTTAAATATTTCTTCTCCTGTGAGAGGACTCACTTTATAACCAGCACGAGCGACTTCTTCTTTGTGCATCATTGGAAACCGTATCAGCAGTCCCCAGAGGGCAGATAGGTTTTTAGATCCCAATTCTTCTCCAAGAGTCTTTGCCAGAATGTAAGGCAACCCAGGCTCTGCCTTCGGATTCGTCCGAATATATTCCATCAGCGCAAGGCCATAGTTCAGTCGGTCCTTTGCCAGGTCACGGAGATTGGATGGATACTCCGGGATCATTCCCAACCTTTGAGCAAGTTCTACGAAGATCGTTGCCTCTTCCACCTGCTCTCCATCTGGCTGCACCACAGGACGGCGCATATCGAAGTAGTAGTCGGGGTATCCCCACTGAAAAAATGTGCCGTCCCATTTCTCATAGCCTGACCTGGCCGGCAGGACATAATGGGAAAGTACGGCTGTCTCACTCATGGCTACCTCAATGGTGACCAGGAGGTCCAGCTTCCTGAAAGCCTTCTCATAGGCTTTTGTGTCAGCGTAAGAACGTAAAGGATTTGAACCGCTAACGACCAACGCCCGTATGCGTTGAGGATGATCATTATCGATCTCTTCAGGCAACACGTTGGGTGGAAAGACCCCCATGATCAAAGGGATATTAGTCATGACTGTCTTCCATGTTTTTGGATCTTCTTCTGGCGTATGGGATCCCATTGGCATCAAATGGCCCAAAAAGACGTTGCCACCTTTGGCTCCTATACGTCCCGTTAGTGTCAGCAAGATCAATTCTAAATAAGAATTAAGCGTACTGTGACGTCCCATCAGGATGCCAAGGTCGCTGCGCATTGCCGTTCTGCGGGTGGCAAAGAGCCGAGTAAATTCTCTAACAGCATTTTGGTCTAATCCACAAATGCGGCAATTCTGTTCAACCTCTACATCATCAAACCAGTTTCGAATCGTTTCAAAACCATTGACCTTTGCATCCAGATAATCCTTTGCGATAAGTTCCTCGGTCAACAGGATCTTAATCATTGCTTTAAATAACAGTGCATCCGTTCCAGGCCTGAGTTGTAAATGGATGTCGGCGAGCTTGGCCGTCTCCGATACTCTCGGATCGATGACTGCTATTAAAAAACCAGGTTCTTTTTTCTTATTCCGGAGCACCACCGGAGCATTAGGTATGTCGTGGCTAACCATGGGATTGGCTCCCCAGAAGACAAGGAAATCACAACCGTTGATGTCTGGGAAGGTATGCATGTATTGACGGCCAAATGCCTTCCCACTGACCCAGAAAAAACCGGTGAGCTCTTGGGCAAGAGGACTGTAGTGATTTCTTGAACCTAACCCATTTAAAAAACGGACACCGAATGCAGCTTCAAAATGGCATCCCTGGCCGCCACCTCCCATATAGGCGAAGGAGCGAGGTCCATGTGTTTGAACAATTTCTTTGAGCTTGGCTGCGATTTCATCCAGGGCTTGATTCCATGAGATACGCTCAAAGCGATCTCCAACACGCTTGAGGGGGAATCTCAATCTCTCCGGGTTATTTTGAAAGTACGCAATGTTCGCGCCTTTCCTGCAAAGGTAACCATGAGAACGGGGGTTGTCCTTGTCACCTCTGACCTTGACTATTTTACTGCCCTCTGTGATCACTTCAAGGCCACAGTTGTTAAAACAGAGCACACAAGATGTCTTTTGCCACTCGTTCATGGTCAGCCCCCCTTAATATAAAAATTCATATATATGGACATACAGAGACACATTGAATACAATGATACATGGAATGGCCACTCACTGCTGTGAGATGATTGATCATCTGATCGTTTTCAGAACTAAAGAAATGGAGTCGTCCGTTATGAATATTTCTTAATCTCCTATCGTAAACCGCCATTTGCAAAACAATTCTCTGGGATGAGGGTCGGGTGGAGCAAAAAGGCATTCGACCTGGATACGCTCATCGATCTCTTTCGCAAAGCCTGTAAATTCGCCTCGATGCATTTCCTTGCAGACAAACTCCTCCAATCCCCGTCTGAGCCTGGCCTCTTGGGTGGGGCAGTTGGGCACAGTGATGATGACTTCATCCTTTTTTTCTTCAATCTGATACCCCACCAGGATCGTCCAGGGGAAATATCTCAGGGCTTTTACAAAACCCTGAAGTCCTTTCTCTTTTATATCGAAACGCTGTATTAGGTCCTTGGCCGCCATTCCGGCCACACGCCCCCAGACTTTCTCATTCAGCCGCTCTGCAGTAGGTTGATCGAAGCTCTCAGCAATATAGATAAACCAAAAGGCATCGATGACCCGATAATGCCAGAGTAAAAATTCGATATAACTCTTTAGCTCTTGGGGATTCATCTTCTCAAAAACTTTCGTATCCATTTTTTTCTCCTGTTTTAAAATTTCGAATGAAACGAGTGATACCGAATGGAATGAATAGTCAATTGTTTTCGTTATTCATAATGGGTTTGGCAATCATTTTTAAATTTTTAATCCCCTCAATTCCTCAATCCCTGAATTGCACCTGCCTCATCTCCCTATCCATGATTAGAAGCGGTAAGCCTTTCAATTCTTTCAACCAAAGGGGGATGGGAGTAGTAGAACCATGCATAAAGAGGGTGGGGAGTAAGATTGGCTAAATTATCCGCCGCAATTCGTTTTAATGCAGAGCACATGGGTTCTCCTGTTCCCATCAACTTCCGTGCGAAATCATCTGCTTCAAGCTCAAACCTTCTGGAAATTCCTGATTCCAGCGGTTGGGCAAAATGTCCCAGCAGACTGAAAAAAATACCTATAAGGAATAATCCCACATAAACAACGGGTTCTTGAAAACCGAAGGTATGATAAAGCAATGGCCAATTCAAGAGTTTGGCCACCACATAAAGAGAGACAAGAGACAAAATTTCTAAAGGGATTAGCATTCGGATCACATGTTTTTTCTTCCAGTGTCCTGCCTCATGGGCCAAGATAGCCAGCATCTCCTCTTCGGTATGAGAGATGAAGAGGGTATCGAAAAGGACAATTCGCTTTGTTCGACCGAGGCCAACGAAAAAGGCATTGGTATGCTTGGTTCGCTTACTTGCGTCCATTTTGAAGATTCCTTTCGTGTGGATTCCAACTTTCTCCATCAGTGTCGTGATTCGATCTTCCAGTTCCTTGTTATCAATTCGATCGAATTTGTTGAACAGAGGAAGAATGACCACCGGAAATAGCCAGAGTAAAATTAATTCGAATCCACCGACCAGCATCCATGCCCATATCCACCAGGTATCGCCTCCATGACGGATTAAGGCTAAGAGAAGGCTGAGAAGTAATCCTCCTAAAAGAGTTACAAGGAAGAGGCTCTTGATAAAATCCGAGACCCATGTTTTGAGGCTCATCACATTAAATCCATAACGTGCTTCAATCACAAATGTGTCGTAGAGGCTGAAAGGAATGCGTAATATATTGGTAAAAAGTGAAAGCCCAGCAAAAAACATTAAACCGCTTGGTATCAACTCATATTCCCATCGTCCAATGGTCCTCACCAGCCAGGGCAGGAATCCGGAGAACAAAAGGATCAGGAGAAGCCCCTGATTGGCCTGGGTCACCACATTTTGAAAATTTTCAGAATCGACGGTATAGGCAGAAATGGTTTTGAGTTTCTCAGGGTCGATGATATCTCGAAACATCTCTGGAACCGTTTTCCCATGGCACTGTATGTGAGCGATATTGAGTTGATGGAGATAAATTTGAATCGCAGACCGCAGTAAAAAAACGGCGAGAAAAATCTGGAGCAAGAAGTTCAATTGGATCATGCGATAAAAAGATGATTTCTTTAACCCTTTGATGAAAAGATTCGGCTCTGTAGAACCCCGATCCTTCTCGGAGAGGCGACAGGTTCACCTTGAGCAAGGCTGACCTCTCCCGAATAAGTCAACGCCCCAATCGTTTTTCCATCTGCAATACCAAGGCCTTTGATTTCTTAATTTTCTTTCGCTGATGGGTGAGCCAATCCATGCTCATCCAGACCTTTTTTTGCAAAGATACAATATTGGCCTTTACTCTTTTTTCTGAAGGCGTCCCCATTGATGGAGTGGGAGTCAATATGTTTTCTGGCCTCTGCATTTCATCCACCTCTTTTTCTGTCAAAAAGAGGGGAATATTCATTTCCCTGAGCGCTTTCTTTAAACTCGGATAGGAAACCTTTTTCATGCCTTCTTCCTCTGAATATTTGACCGCCCTCTCCATGACCATTTTTGCTTTTCGCAAAGGGAGGGATCCTCGGTGAACCATCCATTCCATCAAGAAAGTCGCTCCAACGAACCCCTCATTGGCCTGGTGGAGCATTTGAGCTTGATTGACTTGAAGAAGTCGAATCACATCCGTCATCACCCAAAGGGCAGGTTTCAATTCGTCCACCAGATCCATGATCCAATACTTCGTCCATTGGGTATCCCGGTTATATCCCATGAAGAGAGATTTGCCGACAGAGAGAAGGCTGACTAACATTCCATGAGAAAAAGAGGTTTTTGCTTTCATCACTTCTAAGGAACAGGGATTTCGTTTCTGCGGCATGATCGAACTGCCGGTACAATGTCGGTCGTTCAATCGGATCATATTAAACTCCCCTGTCGATAAAAGGATGAACGTCTGAGCCATTGTCGAGAGATGATTCATCATCATCGTCATATCATAGGCCAGCTCTGCCTCGGGTTCCCATCGTTGCGTGATCGGGTCTGTCACATTCTCTGTGGGCCCATCAAATCCAAGGAGTTTTGAAGTTAACGGCCGATCTAAGTTGAAGGTCGTTCCATAGCCTGCTGCCGCTCCCAAAGGATTTTTATTGAAGAGAGCAAACCAGTGGATCAATCTTTGAACATCTCGTTCAAGAGCCTCAACGAATGAAAGAAGAAGGTGACCAAAGGTGGTCGCCATGGCATGCTGGTGATGGGTATAGCCTGGCATGACCGTTGAACGTTGCTCTCTGGCCCGTTTGAGAAGAGACTCCATGAGCGAGATCATCCCTTCGACAAACTCGCAGACCTGATCTCGAAGGTATAGACGCATATCCAGGACGACCTGGTCGTTTCGACTCCTACCCGTATGGATTTTTCCTCCGGATTCGATGCCTATCTGTTCAATGAGAAAACTCTCGATGTTCGAATGGACGTCTTCTTTGGAGGCATCCAATTCGAACTTTCCTTTTTGGTGAAGGGCTTCTATCTCCCTTAACCCTTTAAGGATTTTCTTTGCGTCCTGGTGAGAGAGGATGCGTTGGTGACAGAGCATCAAGACGTGAACTCGATTTCCCCAAAGATCATAAGGAATCAGTCGCTCATCGCATGGGGGAACACCTTTTACATCCCTTCCAGAGAGAAAATGGACTATCTCTTGAGAGGGGATTTCTTCAAACCGCCCACCCCATAGCTTATCAATCTTCATCGAATTCCCCCACTATTTTGTTTTCCTTTTGGCTAAGATTTCAAAGGGAAGTCCTCGAACAAACGCTGCATCGGCACAGCGTCTTTGGTCAAATCCTGTGGCCTTAATGGAACGGATCTCTGGTGAGAAGAGGCTCGTCTTCGATTCTCGATAGACGATCTCAATATTTCCTTTAAAGAGTTTGATTTTGTATTTTCCATTGACTACTTTTTGAGATTGTTCGATGAAGGCATCGAGATCATAACGTAGTGGATGGTAGGCCATTCCATGGTAGATCAGGTAGGCCCATTTCTGATCAATCCCTTTCTTCTCCTGAATCTCATCCTTGGTGAGGCAGAACTGTTCTAAGTCCCGATGAAGTTTGAGGAGGATGGTGGCCCCTGGAGCCTCATAGATCTCCCGGCTTTTCAGATCCATGATCCCGTCTTCAAACATGTCGATCTTACCAATCGAGTGCATCCCACCGAGAGTATTGAGTGCGGGGATGATCTCTCCCAAGGGTTTCCGCCTGTCGTTTAATTTAGTTGGAATCCCCTTTTCAAATTCCAATGTAACAAAGGAGGGTTCATCAGGAGCTCTTTCAATGGGCCAATACCACATCCAGATGTCATCCGGGAGGGGCTGATTGAGATCGACCGCTCCACTGGCAATGGACCGACACCACATCGTCTTGTCATCTCCGCCAGTAATCATCTCTGTCACGGGGACACCCCACGCTCGACACAATGTCTCTTCTTCCAAACGGGTCAAATCGAAATCTCGTACCGGAACAAGAATTTTCAATTCAGGCGCAAACATTTTGAAGACATTGTGCATGCGATACTGATCATTTCCCTTTCCACTGGATCCCTCGAGGATCGCATCGCACCCCTCGGCCCGGGCGACCTCTGCCACTTTTCTCGCCACAATCTGTCTGGTCATGGAGGTAGAAACAGGGTAGCCCAAATAATCTGAGTTGGCTTGGATGGCGCGTGCAATCCAAACTTCGGTGAATTCCTTTCGAAGATCGAAAAAGAGAGGTTTTATTTTGAGAATCTTTGCCTTTCTCTGGCTCTCCCGGATCTCCTCGTCACCTTGTCCAACATCAATCGTGATGGGAAGAATCTTTTTTGCCTTATATTTTCTTCTGAGCAATTCAATGGCGAGAGAAGAATCCAATCCTCCCGAATAGGCGACTGCCACTTTGTTCACTTTGGGTGTATTGGTTTTTTCAATTTTTTTTAATATCTTTTTAATGTCCATATAATACGAACCTCCTTTAACTTTTGCTCTGAAATGTTAGCATAAATCAAACAGTTACACAATATTTTAAGCGGAATGGAGAGAGAATGAAACTCTTTCAAAATGACATATTTCCACTAATATGACAAATTTTCAAATTTATTATTTTTTACCACGATGAAGCTCAAAAAAAAGATTAAGATTTTCAAGTACCTATAAGATATTAATCAGATTAGCATTTGGCCCTAAAATTGCTTGCTCATTCGAAGTGAGTTATGCGAAAGGATTATTATACGAAGAATTAATATGCACTTTCAAAAAATTTCAAGGAGGTCATTTATGGGAAGCGATAGGGATAGACCCAATTATTGGATGTGGATGGTAGCATTGTTTTTTATATTGGTTTTGCTTCATTCGATGGCCTTTGCGGAGGGAATGCTTACGGTCGGCTTTAATGGTTCAGGAACGGGGACAGTCAAGAGCTCAGACAATCTTATTCAATGCGGTACCGATTGTGAGGAGAGCTATCCAGAAAATAAAAAGGTTACCCTTAAGGCTTCCTCAGGTGAAAATTCATATTTTGCAGGTTGGTCTGGAGATCCTTGTGATGGGATAACAAAACCTAATTGTTCTTTGACCATGGACGATGACAAAAATATTCTTGCTATATTCGAACTCAATCCAACACTTCAAGTCTTAAAGTCAGGAGATGGCAAAGGGACGATAAAAAGTTCAACGGTAGGGATAGACTGTGGGCCTGATTGCCAAGAAAATAGTGCCCAGTTTGGTTTTAAAAAGAAAATAACCCTGAAAGCCACAATGGATTCATATTCTACCTTTTTAGGTTGGGAAGGATTTGAATGTCAGGGAATCACCAAGCCACAATGTACACTTTTGATGGATCAAAATAAGACGGTTACGGCAAAATTAGGCCTGCCCGACGTTTCCGTCTCTCCCTCTTTCTATGATTTTGGGGATGTGAAGGTAAAACAAAGCTCATCACCTACCTCCTTCACCCTCGTCAACCAGGGGACAGGGAATCTGAAATTGACCAGAATGGAAATATTAGGGACAGATACCAAGGCATTTAAGATGACAGGGGGTAGTCAAAAGGGCCTCACCATCAGTCCTGGAAGTCAATACCAATGTTCAGTCACCTTTTCACCGACTTCCATAGGTGTCAAGACAGCAACCCTGAGGATCACTTCCAATGACCCGAATGAATCAGTCATCGAGATCGGACTCACCGGAAACGGGACGGATTCTATATTAACGGAATCCAATGCTCCCATAGCTGCAAGCGCAGCGATTCAAACATTTAACCTATTAGGCCTTGCAACAGACTTAAGTGGCCTCTCTTCTATTGGAAATTTCATAGGCAGCATCAAAAAGATCGCCTCTAACCAGGGATATTCCCCCCATCTCTATCGTAATGGTAGTATTTCTCTCCCCCTGACGTGCGAAGAAGGTGGGTCAGTCAACCTCAAGATAACCTGGGACGGTCCCCAGTTGCCCACTGACCCTTCCCAGATTATGAATCTCAATATGGATATGACATTTGAATCATGCATGCAATATGGATGTTCGATAAATGGTAAAGTTGAAATAAGCTTTGAAGGTCCTTTAATCGCACCGACGAAGATCACCCTCTTGGTTCCGGAATTAACCTATGTCAATACCTATACAGGCGATGATGTCACCATCAAAAATCTCACCATCACGATTGCTGGTTTTAGCATGGATATCCTCGATGACTTCCTCAGCGGAACCATCACCATTTCTGGTGTGGTCTCGGGCATGGTGAGTGGAAGTGAAATAGATGTTGAATGTGATCAGTTTAAGATAGACTTTAATTTATCTTCGGGGGGGACAACAATCGCCATATCTGGGAAAATCAAGGCAACTTGTCTTGGGGATTGGATAACGATCACCAGTAAGGAGCCCATCTTTATTCCCGCGGGAGAAGATTGCCCAACCGCCGGTGAGATTATCGTCACCTCTGGTGGATGTCAAGTTAGAATCGTCATTTCTTCTGATTATCAAATCAACGTATATTTTAATGAAACTCTGATTAAGACATATAATAACTGTCATGAAGTGATGGGTCTATGTTGTAGCTAACCCTTGAGTTTTCAATTCGACATTGAATAGATGAAAGGGGGTTCCGGAAGGGAGATCACTCTGAAAAATTTTTAGGGGTCCAATCCTATCTTGACCGGCATGTTCGTATCGGCAGACCATTCCACCCAGGCCCCCCGGTAAAGACGAACATGGGGAAATCCGAGGACATATTTCAAGGTGAAATAAAGATGGCTTGCTTCCCTTCCGGTTCGACAATAGACGACAACTTCTTTGTCTTTGGTGACGCCCGATTCTGCAAAGAGTTTTTCCAAGTCCTCTTTTTTCTTCCAAATCCTTACCTCCTCCCCTTCCAACGTCATTTCCCAAAAAACATTTCTGGCTCCCGGGATATGGCCTTTCCGGATTTCTTCTCCTTCTTCGCCACTATAGTGTTTAGGGGAACGAGCATCGACGATGACCACCCCCTTGGTTCCCAGTCGGTCTCGGACCCATTTTTTTTCAACCATTGTATCACGAATCACTTTTCCAAAAAATTTATTCGGAGAAAGGGATGGGAAAATTTGTGTGGAAGGGAGTTTTTCTGAGGTCCATTTCTCCCATCCCCCATTCAAGATTCCCACTTTTTTGTGGCCCAAGTAATCCAACGTCCAGGCAAGTAAGGTGGCATTGGGATTTGATTTCTCTGAATAAAGGACCACCCACATGGCGTTCGAAAGACTTAAGTTATCTCCTAATAATCTTTCCAGACAGATCCGATCCGGTGCCTGATCAGGAATGCCTCTGTCGGGGATCAGAAGATTTTCGAAGTGAAGATAAACGGCGTTGGGAATATGTCCTTTGAGATAATCCGAGAGCGATGTTCTCATGTCGATGATACGGATTGAAGGATGGCTCGTCAGATTTTGTAATTCTCGGACCTCGATCAGTCTGGGATGTTCAAAATTTTTTAAAGGAGCCTCTTTGGCGAAGAAAGAATGGGGAAGCAACAAGAGCATTAAAATCGAGATTCCTCCTATCAATCTGTATGATCTTTGCCTCTCCATGACGTCCCTCTCGAACCTTTTAATTTGAAATGCTCCCTCTTTTCTTCTCCAATGCCTTTCGATAGAGTTGAAGGTAGGACTCCGCCGATTTCGCCCAAGAGAAATCAGCGGTCATGGCATTTCGAAGGAGCTGTTTCCAATGATCTGTCTGAGAATAATAACTGATTGCCAGCTTGATGGCGTCGAGGAACTCCTTAGCATCGTAACGGTTAAATTTGAATCCGTTTCCTTCTTTTGTGGTCGGGTTGTAAGGGGTGATGGTGTCGTCCAAACCTCCGGTCGCGCGAACGACCGGGATCGTTCCATATTTCAAACTATAAATCTGGTTGAGACCACACGGCTCGTATTTCGATGGCATGAGGAAGAGGTCTGCCCCGGCTTCAATTTTATGGGCCAACTGGTCATCGTAGGCGATTCGGATCCCAGCCTTTTGAGGGTATTGGTGAGCCACGCGGGTGAAGAGATCATGATATTTCTGTTCCCCTGTTCCAAGAAGAACAAATCCAAGATCGAGGGAAAAAAGTTCATCCAAAATTTCCATCAAAAGGTCAAATCCCTTCTGATCAGCCAATCGGGAGATCATCCCTAATAGAGGGACATGTTCCAGGGAAGGAGGGAGATGAAATTCCTTGAGGAGATCCTTTTTACATTCTCTCTTTCCGGAAAGATCATTCCCATCGTATCGGGAGATCAGATGAGGGTCATGGGCTGGGTTCCAATCCCCATAATCCACACCGTTGAGAATTCCGAAAAGATTTTCTCTCCTCTTTCTCAGAATACCCTCCAGCCCATAACCATATTCAGGAGTTTGAATCTCCTCGCTATATTTTTGGCTTACGGTGGTGATCACCTCTGCATACACAATTCCCGCCTTCATGAAGTTGATCCTCTCCCAAAATTCGATTCCCTCTGGATTATACATTTCAGTTGGGAGGCCCGTCAGGGAGAATTTCTCCTTCTTGAACATCCCTTGATAGGCAAGGTTATGGATGGTAAAAACGGAAGCGGTATGGGCCAAGACAGGGTCATGCAGATAGATCGACTTGAGATAAGCAGGGATCAATCCGGTTTGCCATTCGTGATGGTGGATGATATCGGGGGAAAACCCCATCTGTTGACAAAAGATGAGAACAGCTCGGGAAAAAAAGATGAAACGTTCTGCGTTGTCAAAATAGTCACCCTTCGGTGTACTGTAAAGATATTCTCTGTCGAAGAATTCCTCTCTCCCAATGAAATAGACGGGGATCTCTTGGTTAAGGTGGCTCAAATAAATATCCGACTTGAGTTTTTCATCTCCAATGGGAACCTCAATCTCCACCCCAAGGTATTGAAGCGGGTACCCCGATCCCTTCACGATTCTATAATAGGGCATAATGATCTTTACCTCGCATCCCATGGCCTGAAGGGATTTAGGGAGAGCCCCTGCCACGTCAGCTAATCCTCCTGTTTTGGCAAAGGGGACCGCCTCGGGGGTTGCAAAAAGAATTTTTAAAGGTTTATCCATTGCCATCTCCGCAATAGGACAAAATGCAAAATGGAATAGGTAATATAAAAAATGTTTTTAAGGGTCATTTTCTATTTTGCAATTTGCCATTTTCAATTTGCAATATTCTTTTTCCCTTGGTCTCCCCAGATCAGGACACGATGAGGAAATGGAATCTGAATTCCTTTTTCATCAAATCGAATTTTAATCCTTCTCCGCAACTCTCTTCCTACTTCCCATTGTTTTAGGGGGATCGTTTTTACGACCCCCCGGATGACCAATTGGGAATCTCCAAATTTTTCCACACCGAAAATTTGTAGGGGCTCGAGGATCACTCGAGCCCAAGGCTCTTCCGCAACCAATTCTCTCCCGATTTGTTCGAGGAGATCGATGACCTGGTTCACATCCTCACGGTACGAAATGCCAATGTCTAAAACCGCTCTTGCCCACTCCTTAGAAAGATTACTTACAATTTTAATTTCGCCGTTTGGGATCGTATGCACCTTTCCTTCTAAGTCCCTCAGGACGGTCCGCCTCAAACTGACCGATTCAACCAGACCAGATACTCCGGCCACCTCGATGATGTCTCCGATTCGGTACTGATTTTCAAGGATGATAAAAAATCCACTGATCACATCTTTGACTAAACTCTGGGCCCCAAATCCAATGGCGACGGCACCAATACCGGCTGTGGCCAAAAGAGGTCCCAATTGAATTCCCAGTTCTCCAAGGATCATCAGGAGGGCAATAAAGGAGAGGACAATGAGCAAGGTATTTCGAAGAATGTTTCCCAAAGTATGAGCCCTTTTCTTCGCTTCGGCTGCCTGGAGGGGATCTTTCTCCGGGACAAATTTCTCGAGCCATTTTACAACCCATTTAGACATTTGTGAGAGAATGATCAGGACAACGAGAATTCCCAGAACCTTGATCCCAGAGGTGGTCAGCCAGGCAGCCATGTTTTTGAAAGTTTCGGGCATGACGATCTTTAAATGGCCTTCCTATTGGAATGTGTAAAATGGAAATTCGCCTGTCTACCTTTTATCCGAGCTGGTTCAGGGCAGGCAGGGGAGAAGAAGAGTTAGACTCCATTGGGTCAACCATTTGCCGCTAAAAATTTGCTCATGGCATGGAAGATTCCTCATGGTTTGAGCCTCCCTACCGAGGTCTTAAGTTATTCGCCTTTTTCTGTCTTCCGGATGACCTTTTCTAAACGATCCAACGCATCGGCCGTTTTTTCTCTTAAAGAATCGGTCATCGCCACCAGTGCTTCAACCTGTTTCCTCAGCTCAGGGGAAGAGGCACCAGCGTCGATTTGCCGTTTTAGTTCCGCCGTTCCCCCCGTGCGTTGATAAGCGAGGATAGCAATGATGAGCGCAACCACGGCGATGAGAAGTGTGATACCCTCCATAGTTAGGGCCCTCCTTCCATTTTTGGATTAAGATACTTCATCCCTTGAAAATTTTCAACCGAATCCTTTTCAGATTTCGGACTCGACAATGGGACAGGAAGAGTTTGAGGCGTCACAATCCCAACCGACATGATGGCCTTGATTGCCTCCTCAACTGTCAATTGGGAAGGGCGAACTTTCTCTTTAGGAAGAAAGAGGAGAAACCCTTGCGGAGGGACGAAGGCGGTCGGGATGAAGACGGTGACCTTTTTTTGGTGCTCCCGGTCCGTCAACTCATTCGTTACAAAACCCAACATATAATTTCCTTCTTGAGGAAATTCAACGAAGACCGCCTGGCGGAAGGAACCTTTTCTCGTAGCCGAAAAGGCATCGGTCAACTGCTTGGAGGAGGTGTAGATGTTTTTTACAACCGGAATGGTGGTGAAGAGGCGATCCCCCCAACTCACCAGTTTACGTCCCAAGACATTGGTGGTGACCAAACCGATCAAATAGAGGAGGATGAAAAAAGCAATGATTCCCAACCCGGGAAGATGGTAGGAGCCATTGAAGAGAAAGATCTTGATCTCGGGGAGCAGAGGTCCCAGGATACTATCCAACGTGTTAAAGACGAATTTGAGGACAAGAAAAGTAATCCCGAGGGGGAGGATGACCAAAATTCCCGCAAAAATTTTTGTCCGAAGATGTTTCAACACGTTTTTGGTCATGCGGTCGCTAAAGGTAGATTTAGAATCTTTTTAAGGTCCGCCTCCTCGACCACCTCTTTTTCCAATAAGAGACGGGCGAGTTCTTCCATTTTATCCTTCTTTGCCATCAGCATTTCTTTAACTCTGAGATAGGTCTCATCGATAATTTTCTTCACCTCTTCGTCAATCTGTTTGGCGGTTTCCTCACTATATTCCCTTGTTGGAAACAGTGAGGAGGGAAGAAACAGAGGCTTCTTTTCTTTTTCGAAGGTCACATAACCCAATTTTTCGCTCATCCCAAATTCTTTTACCATACTGGTGGCAATGTCGGTTGCCCGCTGGAGGTCGTTATGAGCCCCTGTGGAGATTTCGCCGAAAATAATTTCTTCAGACACCCTCCCACCCAGAAGGACAGCTAAGCGGTCGAGGAGTTCCGTTTTGGTCATCAGATAGCGATCCTCTGTAGGCAATTGAAGGGTATAGCCCAATGCGGAAATCCCTCTCGGGATGATGGAGATTCGGCGCACAGGATCAGCGTTGGGTAAAAGGGAGGCCACAATGGCATGACCGGATTCATGAAAAGCAACGATTTCCTTTTCCTTTTTTGACATCAGTCTTCCTTTTTTTTCCAATCCAGCAATGACGCGGTCAATGGCCTCCTCGATGTCGGCCATTTCCACTGACTCTTTATTCTTTCGGGCTGCGAGAAGAGCCGCTTCATTTACGATGTTGGCAAGGTCTGCTCCCACGAATCCAGGCGTTCTTGAAGCGATGACCTTTAAATCGACCTCAGTAGATAATTTGACATTTTTTGCATGGATCTTCAGGATCTCCTCTCGGCCATTGATGTCGGGTCGGTCCACGACCACATGGCGGTCGAACCTCCCAGGTCTAAGAAGAGCGGGGTCCAAAATTTCAGGTCGGTTGGTCGCGGCCATGATGATGACCCCTGTGTTGGGGTCAAACCCATCCATCTCCGCCAAGAGTTGATTAAGCGTCTGTTCCTGTTCATCATGTCGGCCCATGGGATTAACCCCGCGAGCCTTGCCCAGGGCATCCAATTCATCGATGAAGATGATACAAGGGGCATGGTTTTGTGCCTGAGCGAAAAGGTCTCTGACTCTCGCTGCTCCCACCCCTACAAACATTTCCACAAAGTCAGAGCCACTGATGGAGAAGAACGGAACATTTGCTTCTCCAGCCACGGCACGGGCAAGTAATGTTTTTCCTGTTCCAGGCATTCCCACCAGAAGAACCCCTTTGGGGATTTTTCCGCCGAGGCGTTGAAATTTTCCTGGAGTTTTAAGAAACTCCACCACCTCTTTCAATTCCTCTTTCGCCTCATCAATTCCAGCCACATCCGAAAAGGTAATCTTTTTCTCCTTCTCCGCATAGATTTTAGCCCGGCTCTTTCCAAAAGACATCACGCTCGTCTCAGGCCCAATTCGGGAGAAAAGGATCCTCCATAAGATAAAGAAAAAGATGAGAGGGATGATCCACGAAATGATGTTGGTCAGCCATTTGCTCTCAACTTTCCCTGTATATTTAACCTGGTGAGTCTCCAACTCCTTTATGAGATCTGGGTCTTCCACCCGAACGGTCTGAAACTTTCTTCCAGTTTTTTCTATGCCATTGATCGATTCTGGATTAATGGTCAATTCTTGGATTTTTTTCGTCCTTAATAACTCCTTAAATTCACTGTAGGAAATCACATCTTCAGCTTTTCTTGAAGTGAAATAGCTCTGGACGAGCACGATGATGAGAAAGGCAATGACAAAGTACCAGATCGTAAAATGAGTCTTTTTAAGAATCGGTTTCTTCCCCCCTCGATCCGATGGCTCTTTGATTCGAAGAAGATCTCTCAGATCGGAGGAAGGTTTTTGGTCCTTCTTCATGTTATGAATCTCCAAATACTCTTCGGTAGATATCCTCTACGTGCTTGAGATGGGTCCATACATCGAAGAGGGCATCCAGTTCCCTTTGGGGGATGAGGCCCCGGAGAGTCTCATCCTGGGAGAGAAGAGTTTTAAAATCCTCGCCTTTTTCCCAAACCCTCATAGCATTTCTCTGAACCACTCCATAGGCCTCTTCTCTCGAAAGCCCTTTTTGTGTCAAACGGAGAAGGACTGACTCTGAAAAAATAAGTCCACCCATCTTCTCCAAATTGGCCTTCATATTTTCAGGGTAGACGATGAGATTCTCAATCAGGGAGGTAAGCCGGTTGAGCATATAGTCAATCAAAATGGTGGCATCGGGGGCGATGACTCTTTCCACAGAGGAATGGCTGATGTCGCGCTCATGCCAGAGGGGAATGTTTTCTAATGCCGCCAAACTGTAGGACCTCACCAGTCGTGCCAGTCCGGAGAGATTTTCTGAAGAGATGGGGTTTCTCTTGTGGGGCATTGCCGAAGATCCCTTTTGCCCTTTGGAAAAAAATTCCTCAGCTTCCAATACTTCGGTCCGCTGGAGATGTCTGAGTTCCACTGCAAATTTTTCTATCGAAGAGGCAAGGATAGCCAACGTGGTGAAGAACTCCGCATGGTGGTCTCGCTGAACGATCTGGGTGGAAATCGGGGCTGGTTTAAGTCCTAATCTCATGCAGACATATTCCTCGACGGTGAGGGGAATATGGGCGAAGGTTCCGACGGCTCCCGAAATCTTTCCCACACTGATTGTCTCTTTAGCCCTCTGCATGCGGAGAAGATTTCGTTTCATCTCATCGTACCAGAGCGCCATTTTGAGGCCAAAGGTGATGGGTTCGGCGTGAATTCCATGAGATCGGCCGATCATTAGGGTTTCTTTATGCTGGAAGGCCTTTTTCTTCAGCGTCTCCAAAAGTCGATGGATATCTTGAAGAATGAGTTCGGAGGCTTCTTTTAAAAGTAGGGCGAGGGAGGTATCGAGGATATCCGATGAAGTGAGCCCGTAATGGAGGTACCTTGAAAGCGGACCAATATGTTCTCCAACATTCGTTAAGAAAGCGAGGACATCGTGTTTGGTCACCTTCTCTATTTCATCAATCCGGCGGATATCAAAAGAGGCTTTCTCTTTGATCTCTCGAAGGGCCTCTGCGGGAATCTCACCGATTTGGGAAAGAGCTTCGCAAACCACGAGCTCAATTTGAAGCCAGGTCTCAAATTTCCTTTGGTCCGTCCAAACCTTCTCCATTTCCGGCCGGGTATACCTTGGGATCATCATGGTCTCCTATAGGAATCTATAAAACAATAATTACCGAATGGGGTTAAAAAGTCAATAAAAAACAGCTTGTTAAATATTGACAATTCTTTGGCTCAAATGCATATTAAGACTATGATCATTATCAAATCTCCTCGGGAAATTGAGCATTTAAAGAGGTCCAACGCCATCGTGGCAGAGGTGTTCGATAAATTGAAGGGGATGATTGCCCCCGGAGTGACGACGAAAGAATTGGATCAAGTTGCCGAAGAATATATCCTCTCAAAAAGGGGACGACCAGCCTTCAAGGGATATCGAGGATTTCCTGCAACGCTTTGTATTTCTATTAATGAGGAGGTCGTCCATGGTATCCCCAGTCAGCGCCGGTTAAAAGAAGGAGATCTTGTCAGCCTCGATGTTGGAGTGAATTTTTTGGGCTATTTTGGAGATGCAGCGATCACTTATCCTGTCGGCGAAGTGGATGCAGAAGCCAAACGACTTCTGGAGGTCACGGAAAAGGCTCTTGCCATGGGAATCGAGAAAGCGAAGGTGGGGAATCGACTTTTTGATATCTCCTATGCGATTCAGAGTTGGGTGGAATCCCATGGTTTTTCTGTGGTCAGAGATTTCGTCGGGCATGGAATTGGCAAAGACCTTCATGAGGAACCCCAGATCCCAAATTTTGGGACCCCTCATCAGGGACCGAGACTCGAGAAAGGGATGGTTTTTGCTCTCGAGCCCATGGTCAATGAAGGGACTTATGAGGTCAGGGTTCTCTCTGACGGTTGGACCGTTGTGACCGCCGACGGGAAACGCTCTGCCCATTTTGAACATACCATTGCCATCACCGAAGATGGTGCCGAGATATTGAGTGTCCTTTAATTTGATGAAGGTACTGCGGTTAAGCCGTGCTGCGGTACTGCAGTTCAAACGGCAACACAGCAGCACTGCCATACGGCAACACTGTAAGGAGGCAGAGGAATTATGTATCGTGTGGCTGAGAACATGGTTGATTTGGTGGGATATACTCCCTTGGTCAGAATTAATCATATTGTTCCCAATAAAAAGGTGAAAGTCTATGCAAAATTGGAACGGTATAATCCGGCGGGTTCGGTGAAAGACCGAATTGCCAAATACATGATTGAATATGGAGAGAGGCAAGGCCTCTTGACCAAAGATAAAATTGTTATCGAGCCGACCAGTGGAAATACAGGGATTGCACTGGCCATGGTCTGTGCCGTTAAAGGATATCGGCTGGAGTTGGTAATGCCAGAGACGATGAGTATAGAGAGAAGAAAAATTCTTACTGCGTTTGGAGCGAAGATACTTCTTAGCCCAGGTTCCAAAGGGATGGATGGAGCAATTGATTTAGCTGAGGAGATAGCCCAAAATCCTAATTATTACATGCCCCACCAATTTGAAAATAAGTATAATGTCCTTGCCCATTATGAGACAACAGGTGAAGAGATTTGGAGGGCCACGAAAGGTAAGGTCAGGATGTTTGTTGGAGGTCTTGGAACGACTGGAACTCTCATGGGGGTCTCTAAGAGGCTTAAGGAATATAACTCTGAAATCAAAATCGTTGGCGTCGAACCCCATCCCAATTCGAGTATTCAGGGGTTAAAAAACCTAAGTTCCCAATATGTTCCAGAGATCTATGACCCCACTCGATTGGACGAAAAGATCAATGTGAGGGATGAGGATGCCTTTGAAATGGCACGGGTACTAACCATTCGAGAAGGAATCTTCTGTGGAATCAGTTCTGGAGCAGCCATGTGGGGGACATTACAAAAAGCAATGCAATTAGATCACGGTTTGATCGTAACGGTTTTCCCGGATGGCGGAGAAAAATACGTCAGCACCCCTCTCTATGAACCGAGCAAGTGTTTTGAATGTCTCCAAAAGCATCGGATCCCCACCTGCATGACTGAAGACTATATCACCGCCTTGGAGTGCCTGGTTAAAAATGAGAGTTAAGCTCCCCCAAGGATGCTTTGCGGAAAGCCGGTCCACATAGAGTTAAATCGAAACTCATAATTTATATTTAAATTTCCTTAACAGATTTTTCCTCCAGGCGACCCCATCTTCTTTTTCAACCCCCTTCGGGGAAAAGCCATCAATGACGCCGAGAATGCCTCTGCCTTGTTCGGACTGGGCGAGTATCACTTCGGTGGGATTCGCCGTGGCGCAGAAAATGGTGCATACCTCCTGACACATTTTCACTGCGTTGAGGACATTGATCGGAAAAGCATCCTTCAAAACTATTATAAAAGTATGGCCTGCTCCGATCTTCAGGGTGTTTTTCTTAGCGACCTCCTTCAAGGTCTCATCATTTCCTTCTATTCGGACGAGGCAATCCCCGGATGCTTCACAAAAACCGATTCCAAATTTTGCACCGGGAACAGATGCCACCATAATCTCGAAAAGATCTTCCACTGTCTTGATAAAATGGGTTTGACCCAAAATGATGTTA
Organism: Syntrophaceae bacterium; assembly: GCA_013388645.1. GTDB lineage: Bacteria > Desulfobacterota > BSN033 > BSN033 > UBA1163 > UBA1163. The sequence continues at coordinate 23,529 of JACAEV010000093.1, forward strand.
CATCCCTCTGGAATGTCCAACCGCTCCGTCTTTATCTCCATAACCAACCTCCTTTTTTTTGAATTTACAAACGAACTATCTTGAGGAGAACATCTCCTCCCTTTTTTCATCAATCTTTATTCATCTTTTCCCCAATGGGCTTAAAAATATCCGTTAACGGGAGGGTTAATCCCACCTCAGGCTGATAGCGTAAAAAGGTGGGGATGGGATATCGTATTCCTTTTTCATGAGTCCTGGCCAGTCCTTCTATTAGGTCTTTGAGGTGTGATGCGGGTAATGCATAAGCCATTTCGTGGTCTTGGGCCGCTGCCCAAACTCGATCACCGTTTCCGGGAATGACCACTTTCGGTAATTGATCTAAAAAAGCTCCGAGGACTCCCTCAGAGCAGGATGCCGCTCTACCGGAAAAGGAACTGATAATGGGTCGACCGGTGAGATGAGTACTGCCATGTAAGCAACGCATCAGTTGAGCAGGATTGAGGTAGATCAGGATGACATCTGGTTCTATTTTGGTCCACTCCAGGGGAGAATAGACGACTGCATCACATTGGCCCGGTTTCAAACATCTAAAGGATTGATAGAGGTTAAGAGCCACGGTGGTATCCTTGGCATAATTCATTCGTATAAAAAAGTGGAGTGCATCTTCTTGATCAACGGGTTCCCATCCGTAGGTATATCCAGAAATGGCGCAACCTAAGTCCTCTTTGGTCATGGCAAGGGTCCACCCGTATTTACGGCAGATGGTTTGAGCCTGGCAGTGAGCCAGTTTAACCCTAAGGTCCCTCAGAGGAACTCGCGTTCCACTCGGGATCTCTCCTATGGTTTCTAAGATTTTTATTGCCACCGGAAAGGTCTCAGGATTGATAAAACGCCTCAATTCTTTTCCAAGTTCTTGCCATTCTTTCATAACCGTTTTCCTCGATTCTTTGTTTCACTTGATGCAGACGATAAGGCCGCCTGTCATTTTAAGGAGGTCAGAAGGAGTTAGTTTAAAGACGGCATGGGGGGTCCCCGCCGCCGCCCAGATTTCTTCATACTTCAGTAGATCCTCATCAATGAAGATATCCAGCTTTTCAAGATGACCCACCGGTGGAACGCCACCGATGACAAAGCCCGTATGTTTTCGAACGTAATCGGCATCAGCCTTAGCAAGAGGTTCAGAAATCAGTTCTTCGATCCTTTTTTCATTTACTCGATTTGGGCCACTGGCAATGACTAATATCGGCTTGTGCGTCTGTCTACCTTTAAAAACAATCGATTTAGCAATTTGCTCGACTCGGCACCCGACCGTCTGAGCCGCTTCGGCAGAGGTTCGTGTGGTGGTTTGTAATTCCATCACCGCATTGTTAAAACCCAACGCTCTTAAAGCATCTTGAACCTTCTGCCCACTTGGACTTAACGTGTTGGACATATTGACACCTCCACCGGAAAAGTTTCAGGATTTGGGTCGCTTCCAGAAAGGATCGGTCTTTCCAAGCTCTGCAAGCGTTATGACCATCTCCCGCACATACTCTCGACTATGTGAAACCCAATCAATGTCGAGGCGTCTGCGCAAATAGATGCCTGAAAAGAGTTTGGGCAAGTCTGGAAGTGTAAGGATACCCTCTGCTGTGGCTGGATCAAACCGTGCCCAATTCCGAATATGTTCTTCTGACCGAAAGAGGTTCATCGTACTTCAGGCATAAGGGAGCGTTTTCAAACCACTTCCAAAAGGGTACTGTTACATACGCCATCAGACCTTCAGGCTCGGCTCGAAGGATTTTTCCGTCACGGATTTCCACCCGAATCGGGAGCCCACAATCGAGACAGGGAGTGTCGATTTGGATTGTTTTCCCTGGAAAGAGCCAGCAGACCGCTAACGACTCGAACCCTCACTGGCCAAAACATTTCTGCTGTCCCTCGATAGTGATCCGATACTGAGTGGGAAGATTGTTAAACGGGGCAGAGGAGGCGATCTCCGTATAGTCAAATTCCGTCCGTTCCTTATAGTCACTGATGATTAACTCTGTGAAATCCTCAGCGACTTCGGTAATCACTTCCATAAATTCCAAATAAAGCCCCCAATCTTTTATCGAAAGAGGAATTCCTCTTATCGAACTCGCTGCTACACTGGCAGAAACCCTGTTCAAAACAAGAAGTTCTACCTCCTTTTTTAAGAGCCTTTGAAGGTCTCCCCATATTTGATTCTCGCCATCATAAAAAACCTCTTTTTCAAACTCTACGGGATGTCTTTCCAAAGGATAAAAATAGACGGCAATATCCACGTCAGATAATTTGTTGGCATGTCCTTTTGCCTGCGAACCATACAAAAAGGCAAAGGCAATGTCATTTCTCTGGCTGAAGTATTCCTTGAGCTTTTCTATCGAGCCTGGTTCCATTTTTAAGGTTTCACTTTAGGTCTATAGGATTGGGGTTCTGGTTTCGTTTAGAATCTATTGGATTTATATGGAAAAGTCAACGGAAAGTTAATCACTTGGAAATTAGTCACTTAGATTTTGGGTGACTTCTTAATGGAGTTTAATGATGTTGTGGAATATTAAACTTTAAAACCCATGCAGAAAGGAGGTGAGTCGAGTGGCTGGCAAAGAGGTGAAGATCCACTTCCTTTTTAGAACTCGGCTTTTCGGAAAGTGTCCACCTTGATGTTCTTTCCGTCCGTCCGCACCATGATGGCTCCATGTTCGTCTGTCCTGAAAATACTCGATCCCAATTGTCCGTACCTTCTTAACACCTCTGGATGAGGCAGCTTACCGAGGTTCCTTTTTCCCACGCTGAGAATGGCGTACGTCGGCCTCACCCTTTCGAGAAAAGGCGGAGAGCTGGAGGAGGAGCTTCCATGATGGGGGACCTTTAAAATATCGGCCTTCAGTGAAACGTCTTTTCTGAGCAATCGAGCCTCTGCTTCGCTTTCAATGTCTCCTGTCAGAAGTACGGAGATATTTTTAAATCGAAGCTTCATGACCAGAGAAGCATTGTTTAGGCCTAAAAAATTCTTGGCCGCCTTTTGTGTGGGTTTCCAGAGGGGTGGGTTAAGAATCGAAATTTCGACCCCATGAATGATTTGGAGAGGTGTTTCATCGTTTAGGGATTGGGTTTTAATTTTTCTCTCGGCAAGAATATTTCTCAACTGGAGAGAGGGCTCTGATTCCACCTGAAAACCGTTATCCCAGAACTGTCCAATCGAAAAGTGGGAGGCTATGAAATTTAACCCTTTCAAATGGTCCGGATCAGGATGAGTGAGGATAAGGGTATCGATCCTTCGGATCTTTTTCTTCCATAGAAAAGGTCCTACCACATTCTTTCCAATATCAAATCGATCATCAAATCGTCCACCTCCATCGATTAACATCTTTTTCCCTCTTGGAAATTCGATCAGCATGGAATCTCCGTGCCCCACATCGATAAACGTTAATCTAAGATCCTTTTGAAATAAGTCTTTCAGGTTCCAAAAAGCCAGGTTGAGAATGAATACCGCACAGAGGCCGATGAACAGATATCGGACCTTTTTCCCTTTTTTGAGATAAGCGGTCAGGACGAGGAGGAGGTAAAAAAGGATCATCTCAAAGAGGGTGGGAGTGGAGATATAAAAGGAGGCATAGGGGATGGACGCAAAGAAAGCCACTAATTTCAGCAGGGCGAGGGTCATCCAATCACTGAGTTGAATGAGCAGGGTAGCAAAGGGATAGAAGAAAAAAGAGAAAAGGGAAGCAAGTAGGTTGAGTGGGACGATGAAAAACCCTACCCACGGAATAAATAGAAGGTTGGTAAAAAAACCAATGACAGAGAACCGGTTGAAATGAAAGGCCACCAGAGGGGCCGTTCCCCAGATGGCCACTCCGGTCACCAGTAAGGAGAGCATGATATACCTTATCATCTTATTCTTCCAAGAGGGTTTGGTCAACAAAAAGGAATCCTCTCGTTTTAGCTGGTGAAGAATCCGGGGAACCAAATAGAGAATGGAGAGGACGGCTATAAAAGAGAGTTGAAAAGAGACATCGAAAAGGGAAGGGGGTGAAGCGAGGAGGATGAGGAAGGCCGCCAGAGCTAATGCATGAAGAAGATTTCTTTCGCGTTGGAATAGAATGGAAAAGAAGAAGGTGATCACCATGATCGTGGCGCGAATGACCGAGATCCCTCCACCTGCGATCAAGGTATAGAGAAGAAGACTGGGGATGGTCAGCGTTGCCGCCCATTTTTTAATGTTGAGGGTCAGCAGGAGATATTCTGAACGCTTTAAGATCCAAGACATCAAAGAGAAAGAAAGGAACGCGACAATTCCGAGATGATCTCCTGAGATGGCTAAAAGATGAGCAATCCCCGTCACAATAAATTGTTCTTTAATTTCTTCCGGAATATCTCCTTGTTCCCCCAATACCAAGGCTTTGGCTATCCCTGAGGAAAGAGGGCTTGCTTCCCTCTCTAAAAATTGTCGGATCTGATCTCGCCAGTGCTCCATCTGAAGGTGAAATGAGTGTTTGTATCCCTCTCCCGTTTTGACCAGACTTTTCTCCTCGCATAGAAATCCAATCGTATGAATTCGCTTAAAAGCGAGATGACGTTCATATGAAAATCCTCCTGGATTATGAAATCCATGAGGGGGAAAAAGTTTGCATAGAATTCGAAGGCGGTCTCCCAGTTTTAGCTCATGGTCATACCCCTTAAGAAAGATCAGGATAAAGCCTCTGACAGGGATATGATGATTTGACTGGATGACCTTTTGGGAGCGGATGAGCAATTGAGTTCTGCCTTGAAAACGCTCGGTAGGGCGATCGATGATCCCCTCCAATGAGACTCGATCCAAATCGATAAAACGGGTAATCGGAGAAGGGGAAGGGGGTGGATGAAGATAAAGTTGGATAGAGAAAATCCCCAGAAAGAAAAAAACAAAAAAGGCTACCCAAGATCCTGTTCGGGTTTTTTTTAGGGTGAGGAGAAAAGCCCAACCCCCCAAGAAGAGGAGGAGAAAAAGCATCGATTCCTGAATTGGAAGATGGGGACCGACATGGCCGAAAGCAATCCCAAGGGTGTAAATGAGGAAAATGGGAATGAGAGGAAGGCGAAAGGTGCCATGCATATCCGCCTCAAGCGGATGAATCCCTCAGCAAGTGTTGGGCTACAACCCACCGCTGAAACTGGTTAACCCCTCCAAAAACCTGAGTGACTTTGGCATCCCGCATCATCCGTTCCACCGAATAATCTTTCATATAACCATATCCCCCAAGGATCTGAACAGCATCGGTGGTCACTTTCATAGCGATTTCGGAGGCGTAGAATTTTGAGATGGCGGCGAGTTTTTCTGTTTCCTTGCATTTGGCATCTATTTGAGAGGCTGCCTTGTAGACGAGGGCTCGAGCGGCCTCCACTTGAGTGGCCATATCTGCAATCATGAATTGAATCGCTTGAAACGAAGCAATGGGTTTCCCAAATTGAATCCGATCCTTAGCATAGTGAATGGCGATATTAAGGGCTCCCTGAGCAATTCCCACGGATAGGGCTCCAATGGCGGGTTTCGATCGTTTAAGGGTATCGGTTGCTATCTCCCAGCCCTTTCCTTCTTCTCCCAGGAGATTTTCGTGAGGGACTCGGCAGTTTTCAAAGATCACCTCCGTCATCACTGCCCCTCTCATCCCGACCTTTTCTTCTTTTTTTCCAAAAAGAAGACCAGGCGTTCCATTTTCCACGATGAAAGCAGAGATCCCTTTTGCTCCCTGTTCGGGTTGAGTGACGGCAAAGACAGAATAAACGTGGGCGAGGCCCCCCTGCGTGATAAAAAATTTCCTCCCATGGATCACGTAATCCTCCCCGATCTTTTCAGCCTTCGCCGTAATGGAGGGGGCTTCAGCCACCTCCTCAACTTCATTTAATGCAAAGACCGTGAGACTATTTTTCTCAGAAATTTTTGAAAAATAAAGGTCTTTTTGGGAAGGGCTTCCCGCTAATAAAATGGGTAGGGTACCCATCCCTTGGGCTAAGATGATGAGAGAGGAGGAACCACACACTTTAGCCATTTCTTCAATGACGATACAGAATGACGTTATATTTCCATCCATTCCCCCATAGGATTCAGGCAGGAGAATGGAAAGAAAGCCCTGTTTTCCGAAGGCGTCTACTAAATCCCAAGGAAATTCTCCTGAAATGTCGATCTGGGATGCCCGAGGTTGAACCATTTTTTGCGCCGCCTTTTCAGCGGCCCTTTTAATCATGTCCCTTTCTTTTTCGATATCCTTCATATTGTCATTATCTTGAGAGAGGAGGAGAGATTGGTATATCGGTTTTCAGGTTAAAAGAGTCTCCATCCTTTGTCAAGAGAAAAGTGAGGAAACGA
>JACAEV010000244.1 GCA_013388645.1 Syntrophaceae bacterium
ATGTTTTTAAATGTTTAAATGTAAGGCCTCAGTGATAAGTTTTGCACTCCATCGTCCCGACAGAAATGCTTTCGAAAATCTTAGCATGCGGATTGCAATATTATCTTTAATGATAAGGATGGGGTCACTCATTGGATGGAGTCGTGAGATATACTGGATGAGCCGATCCAATTAAAGAGCGAGGCTAAGGTTCCCGCTCTAACATTTTCTCCAGCATCCCTGTCGGTCCTGTTTTATACCCGAAACGGAGGGATATCGTTTAAAATCAGATCTCCGAACAGGTCAAATATCTCTGATGACATGGATGATGAAACGATACCGTAGGTTAAAAATACATTGAAAATAAAGTAACATCTGTGTCATCATTTTGAGGAATCTGAGTAATCAAGAGAGCGTCAAGTGATGTTCCGAAACTCTCTAAACTATCTTTTGAAATATTCAGCAAGGGGTTCTCATGAGGATCTCAATTGATGTGGGCGGAACCTTCACCGATGTGATATTAGCGGATGAAAAAGAAGGAGTGTTTGAATATACTAAAGTCCCAACGACCCACCATGATCTGGCCGAAGGGGTGTTGAAAGGCCTGGAGGAAATTCTCCAGACGTCTAAGAAGTCAATTCAGGATTTAGATTATCTCATCCATGGCACGACTATCGGGACCAACGCCATTGTGGAAGGAAAAGGGGCAAAAGTGGGCTTGCTCACGACTCAGGGTTTTGAGGATGTCCTCGAGATTCGCCGGGTCGCACGCCCTAAAGAGGCCGCCTTTGATTTCGAAGTGGATAATCCCCCACCCCTGGTGCCTCGCTACCTGAGGAAAGGGATCGTCGAGCGGATCAATAGCAAAGGTGAGATATTCAAACCGTTGGATGAAAATTCAGTCCATCAGGCAGTAAACTTTTTTAAGAAAGAAAAGGTGGAGGCCATCGTCATCTCCTTTCTCTTCTCTTTTCTGAACTCATGTCACGAAAGGCTGGCTTCAGAAATCTGTAAGGAGATGTATCCAGACGCGTTGGTTTCTCTCTCCTCTGAGATCTGCCCTGAATTCCGTGAATATGAACGGACCTGCACTACCGTGATGAATGGTTATCTTGGACCCGTCATCCGGCGCTATATGGATCATTTAATGAACCGTTTAAAACAGAGATACGGTGATATTCAACTTCACATCATGCAGAGCAATGGAGGCTCCATGACCGCGGAGGTGGCCAGGGACCATTCCGCTCACCTGATCAATTCCGGACCGGCTGGTGGGGCCATGGCGACTGCTTTTCTCAGTAAATGGACGGGACACGACATGGCGATTGGCGCCGATATGGGTGGGACGACTTTTGACATTTCGATTATTGACAAAGGCATGCCTAAAACAACGACTTGGGGTGGCGTCACGGAATATCCCATTAAACTCCCGATGGTGGATATGAGAACGATTGGTGCCGGCGGTGGTAGCATCGCCTGGATCGATCGAGGAGGAGTTTTAAATGTGGGACCTCAGAGCACGGGCTCCAATCCAGGACCAGCCTGTTACGGATGGGGAGGAACACTTCCAACCGTTACGGATGCCAATCTTGTATTGGGTCGTCTCAATCCTGGTTATTTCCTCGGAGGAAGAATTCCTCTCTACCCTGATCTGGCAAAGAAAGTAATCAAAGAACAGGTCGCTGATCCAATGGGGATCTCCCTTGAGGAGGCAGCCCACAGCATCGTTCGAATTGTCAATGCGAATATGGCAAAAGGAATCAGTGGTGTCTCGATTCAACGGGGATATGACTTGAGAGAATTCATTTTGATTCCTTTCGGCGGGGCAGCACCCAATCACGCCGTCGATATTGCAACCGAGCTTGAAATCCATAAAATTATCGTTCCAACCCTCTGCGGAAACTTCTCGGCCGTTGGGCTCGCCGTTGCAGACATCCAGCATGATTACGTTCGAACCATAGCGAAAAGACAAAAAGATATTAACCCTGAAGAATTAATGGAGATGTTCAGATGGATGGAGGAGGAAGGTATCCGGCAACTCAAGGAAGAGAGGGTGAAGGACATAGATATCCATATTGAGTGGTCAGCCGATCTTCGGTATGAAGGTCAGTCTTGGGAGTTAAATACGCCCATTGAAAGGGTCTCCTTATTGGGTTTTCGTGAATTGAGCAATATCTTCTCTCATTTTCATGATCTTCACCAAAGAGTCTATTCCTATAGTGAACCGGATGGGAAATTAGAGGTCATCAATCTGAGAGTGAAGGTTTACGGGAGGAACCCCGCCTTGGCATTTCCTAAATTCAAAAAAGAGCCAACCCCTCTATCGAAGGCTTTAAAGGTGAAACGCCCTGTCTTTTTTGAAGGAAGCGGTTTTGTTGAGCTTCCGATTTATGAAAGGGATCAATTAGGCTGTGGGACAGATATTCCAGGTCCCAGTCTCGTCGAAGAAAAAATTTCTACCACGCTCATTCCAGATGGATGGACTGGATCAGTGGATGAATATAAGAATATCATCATCATGCCAACGTAGAGAGCAGAGCCAATAGTGTTTTCTTTTCGATCATGCTTTAGACTCTACCCTTTATCCCTGCTCTTTGCGAACCGGAGTAATCGATGTCTTATAAGGCAGATTCTGTGACCATGCAAGTGATTCGTTATGGATTGGAGGCGATTGCGGATGATATGGGGTATCACCTCATGAGGATGGGCAGGACCACCATCGTCAAAGAGATCATGGATATCAACTGTGCTGTGTTGGACTCTGTGGGGGGCATCTTAGCCCAGGCTCACCTCTGTCCTTTGATGATGTTCAGCCTTCCCACAACGGCTGCGAAGATGTTGAAACAAGTGGAGAAGTTCGAAGAAGGGGATGTCATTATCTGTAATGACCCCTATTTGGGGGGACAACATCTTCTGGACATGCAGTTTTTTTCACCTGTCTTCTTCGAAGGGGAATTGATCGCCTTTGTCGCCAATATTGCCCATCAACTTGATATGGGAGGAGCTGTACCCGGAGGGGTCGCGGGTGGTCTAACAGAAATTTACCAGGAGGGGCTACGAATCCCATTTGTGAAACTCTATCGTCAGGGGAAAGAGGATCATCAACTATTTGATATCATCTCACGCAATATACGGATTCCTGAGAAAACGATGGAAGACTTTAGGGCTCAAGCAGCGACCACCCTGGGGGGTGTTCGACGGGTGAAAGAGCTGATCTCGAAATATGGACTCAAAACGTTTAAGGAAGTCACCTCCATGCTCCTCGATTATGGTGAGGCGATTGCCCGTCAGGCGATCAAGGCAATGCCAGATGGAACCTATATCGGAGTAGATGATATCGACGATGATGGATATTCTGATGACCCTTTTAAAGTTCAAGTGAACGTTCATATTCATGGAGATAGGATGAAGGTTGATTTCAAAGGGACCAGTCCACAGGCGAAGGGAAACATTAACTGTCCTATTTCCTGCACTCAGGCAGGGGTCTTTTATACGATGGTCGGAATCATTGACCCTTATATGGTGGTCAACTCAGGTACTTTCCGTCCGATTCAGGTTGAGAGCGAGGAAGGGTTGATTACAAACCCAAGACCACCTGCAGGGGTCACTGCGAGAAGTCAAACTATGACGAAAATTACAGAGGCAATGTTGAAGGCGATGAGCCAAGTGGTACCCAACCGTGTAGTCGCCGGAAGCCATGGTCAGGCTTGTACTTGCAGCTTTACTGGAATTCACCCTGAGACGGGAAGACAATTCAGTTATATCGAAATTCAAGGAGGTGGAGCTGGCGCTAGACCGGATAAAGATGGCCCCGATGGCCAAGATCTTCATCTGGGTCGTTTTATGAATACCCCTATTGAAGCGGCCGAGCTGGAGAATCCTGTGATCATAGAGCGTTACGAATTTATCCAAGACTCCGGGGGGGCGGGGAAATTCCGTGGTGGCCTTTCCCTCCGAAGAGATATACGGTTTCTCACGGATGTGACCTGGGCCAGATATTCCGATCGGCAGAAATTTGCACCTCAAGGCCTCTTCGGTGGAAAAGAGGGAACAAAAGGCGAGTTGATTTTAAATCCCGGAATGAAGAACGAACAAAAACAAAAGTCAAAGGGAGTAAACCAACTGAAAACAGATGATATATTGAGCATACGCCTGCCAGGCAGTGGTGGTTATGGGCCTCCTTGGGAGAGAGATCCAGAAAGGGTGAGATGGGATGTTCTGAATGGTAAGGTGAGTCTCGACTCTGCCCGAAGGGATTACCTGGTTCTATTGAATGATGATCTAACGATAGACGAAAAAGGAACAGAGTCATTACGTGCCGAAATGAAGGGAGATAAATAACAATTTAATCCCGTATACTCCTGCCCTAAAGGGGGAGCTTTCATTTATCCTTTGATTTGAAATTATCTTCTTACCCAGTCTAATGACTGAGCCTTTCGGAATGATACGGGGGAAATGGATGGGATAAAGTTTGAGGGAGAACAGTAAGCCATTTTATCCAATTGGAATTTGGATCGCCATCACCAGTGTCTATATAGTTTGGGGATCCACATACTTAGCCATTCGTTTCGCTGTTCAAACCATGCCTCCCTTTCTCATGGGTGGCGTACGCTTTCTTATCTCCGGCTCCGTATTATACCTGGTCAGGCGCCTTTGGGGGGATTTAAAGCCGACCCTTCAGGAATGGCGCTCTGCATCGATCATTGGGATTCTCTTATTGGTTGGAGGAAATGGGGGTGTTGTCTGGGCAGAACAATGGGTCGTCTCAGGAGTCACAGCATTGCTGATCGCCACTGCACCCTTGTGGATGGTTTTAATTGATACGCTTCACCCACAAGGCCGGAAGTATGGTCCATGGGTCATAGTAGGAGTCCTATTAGGATTTTCAGGCATTTTCATCCTCATCCATCCTTTTAAATCCATGCGCCAAGGAGATGTCGACCTGATCGGTGCAATGGTACTGATTCTGGCTTCTCTTTTCTGGTCCATCGGTTCACTCTATAGCCGCCAAGCCAAATTACCTTCATCCCCATTGTTGGGAACCGGGATGGAAATGCTCGCGGGAGGTGGAGGCTTACTCCTTCTGGGGATATTCAGCGGAGAGTTGACTCGGGTGAGTTGGAAATCGATCTCTCATGAATCATGGCTGGGATTGATCTATCTGATCGTGTTTGGATCCTGGATCGGATTCTCAGCATATACCTGGCTGCTTCGTACCGCACCTACCCCCTTGGTCTCGACGTATGCTTATGTTAACCCCATTGTGGCTGTTTGGCTTGGCTATTTTATAGCCAAAGAACCCCTGACGTTTCGGATCCTGATCGCAATGGTGATGGTTGTAGGATCGGTTGCTCTTATCACGTTCGCTCAGCAAAGGTCCCTGAGATTAAAAAGAACTCCCCTTCAATCTAAAGGAAAAGACGAAATGGATTAAATCTTCTTTTTAAATTTGGAGGGATGACGGAGGATTGAATGAAACATGAAATTTTGAAAGAACTCCATTTTGTTCAAGAGAAAGGAGGCCTATTTTATAACGAGGTTCGTTACCTCCTCATCCGGACTGAAACTCTGATCACCTTTCAGAAAGCGGCGGAGAGGGACCTGGGAGCAAAGGCCAATCAAATTTTATTTGAGAGTGGTTTTGTGGGGGGCGAACTCTCTTCAAAAAGATATCGGGAAGTGTTCTCATTTTCAAATGACGAGATCGTTCGTTTTATCATAGGCATGGGATCTCAGATTGGTTGGGGAAGATTCGAGCTCGAAAAATTCGATTTCGATCAGAAGAAATTGATTGTTAAAGTTTTCCATTCTCCTTTTGCAGAAGCTTATGGACCATCCGCATCAGGTGTCTGCCATTTTATTCGTGGAGTCCTATCCGGAATGGCTTCCACTGTCTTCCAGAAATCGGAAATATTAAAAGAATCATCTTGCCTTGCAACCGGTGATCCATTTTGTAGGTTCGAAATAATATGATTCTCCCTGAAAGGGCGAAAAAATTTAAAAAAATAGCCGAGGGGAGATATCTTCAGAGTTTTAAAATTGCGACCTTTTATAATTATGGATCAAAGAGTTCTCAATGGAATGAGAATGAAAATAAATTTCTTTTTACTTTCTAAGAGGTTACAAAATGTGATAAGTTTCACTTGACTCCACTTATTTTTTTTAATACGATTGGATTGAAAATGGGAGGGTGAAAATGAGCAAGACATTTATGCCAAAAATCAGAACAGAGAGAGAGTTAAAGCGAACTCAATTGGAAGGACTTCAATGGACAGTAAATCATGTCTACAAGAATTCTGAGTTTTATCAAAATAAATTCGATGAAGCAGGAGTCAAACCCAATCATATTAAATCCCTTAAAGATATCTCAAAACTTCCGTTTACCACCTCTAAAGATCTTCAGGAAGGATATCCCTTCCCTTTAAGATCCGTTCCTTTTGAGAAAATCGTTCGAATTCACGCTTCTTCTGGCACGACCGGAAAAAGAAAAGTCCTTTGTTATACTCAGAAGGATATCAATGATTGGGCCAATATGTTTGCCCGCTGCTACGAGATGGCTGGATTGACCACTAAAGATAGGGTCCAGGTTGCTGTAGGTTATGGTGTATGGACCGCTGGGGTTGGTTTCCAATTAGGGGTGGAGCGGTTGGGTGCGATGGCTATCCCTATCGGTCCGGGCAATATTGATATGCAATGTCAGTTTTTAGAAGACTTTCAATCGACCGTCTTGTGTAGTACAGCTTCGATGGGTATTCTCATGGCAGAGGAAGTGGAAAAGAGAGGGTTGAGACAAAAAATCGCTCTTAAAAAACTAATTATGGGATCGGAACGTTCAAGCGATGCTCAAAGAAAAAAGATGAAAGAGCTTTTGGGGGTTGATCATGTTTTTGACATTCCCGGCCTGACAGAACTTTATGGCCCAGGCACAGGACTGGATTGTATCTATCATGAGGGGATCCATTATTGGGCGGATTACTATATTCTTGAAATTCTTAACCCGGAAACACTTCAACCTGTTCCACCTGGAGAGATTGGAGAGATGGTCATTACCACGCTTCGCAAAGAGGCCGCACCTCTTGTCCGTTACCGAACCAGAGACCTGACCAAGCTCATCCCTAAAAGATGTTCCTGCGGCTCTATCCTTCCAATGCATGACCGGTTGCTGGGTCGCTCTGATGATATGTTTATCATCAGAGCGGTCAATATCTACCCGGGCCAGATAGATCATATTCTTTCCAACACAAAAGGAGTGGGCAGTGAATACCAGATTCACCTCGATCGGAAAGAGGATGGCAAAGATTACATGACCATTAAAGTGGAGAGAACGGAAAGGGGGAATCCGGCAGAAGATCCAGCCATCGCAAAGGGGCTTGAGGAGGAAATTAAGAAACAGATTCTGGTAAGTGGCAAGGTGGAGATCGTTGACTACGGTGCACTTCCGAGATCGGAAAGAAAGAGCAAACGCGTCTTTGATAATAGGGGAATATAATTTTTTCACAAAGGAGGTGATAGACTTCAAAAAAACTTGACGAAAGGGTTAAATATTGTATACAGTATACGTTAAAAGAAACTTAAAAAAGGAGGTCAGCGTATGAGAAAAAAAAGTATAAGCATCATTGTTGCGTTCGCGTTCTTATTGGGGGTCGGTCTATGGACCGCTCCGGCCCAAGCCCAAATTAAATTAAGCTATGCCAATTTCCCACCTGCTCCTACCTTTCCCTGTGTTCAAATGGAGAGATGGAAGACAGAGGTGGAGAAGAGGACAGCTGGAAAGGTAAAAGTGGATACCTACCCAGGTAGCACCTTGCTCAACCCGAAAAACATGTTCGATGGAGTGATTGCCGGGACGGCAGATATCGGGTGTCTCGCTACATCTTATCAACCTGGTGCCTTTCCTGTGGTGGAAGCTGTTGATCTTCCACTTGGATGGCCAAATGCCACTGTTGCGAGCGTCACGCTCTGGGAATTAGTTGACAAATATAAACCAAAAGAATTTGAAAAGGTAAAAGTCCTGACGATGTTTACATGTCCCCCGGCTAATATCATGTCCATGAAAGCCATTCGCAGCCTATCCGATATCAAAGGATATGAATTAAGGGCATCTGGAACAGGGGCAAAAATTCTTGAACTCCTCGGAGCTGCACCTGTTGCCATGCCACAATCCGATGTCCCTGAGGCGCTTCAAAAAGGGGTGATCAAAGGGAATGTCTCTTCCATGGAAGTATTGAAGGATTTCAAATATGCAGAATACTGCCGACACGTGACCAGCAATGTCAACCTCTTCGTCGTCTCCTTCGCCGTGGTCATGAACCAGGCGAAATGGAACTCCCTACCGGATGATGTGAAAAAAGTGTTTGATGATCTTCGAAGGGAACAGGCCATCTGGACCGGCCAATATGTCGATGATCATGTGAATAATGCGATCAAATGGTCCAAAGAGACTTATAAAGATTTTCAGATGTACACTCTCTCAAAAGAGGAACTTGCCAAGTGGTATGCCCTCCTAAAGCCAATGATGGATAAATATCTTAAGGATTACGAGGCGAAGGGATTACCCACTAAAGCCATCCTCGATGATGTGATGAAATTAAAAGACAAGTACAGCAAAGAATACGTGAAGTGATTTTTTAAAATCCTTTCAGTTGCCCCCTCATCTCCCTTTAATGAAGGGGGGATGAGGGGATTTCCGTCAGGGGAGTCTTGTGGTAGGAACACTGGAAAAAATCAGCAATGTGCTGAACAAATGGTTTATCTGGATCGGGGGGTTCTCCCTGTTGCTCATGATAGGCATTGCCTGCGCCAATATGCTGCTGCGGCCATTCGGCTCTCCGCTCAAAGGAGCCTATGAACTGGTTGGGTTTTTAGGGGCGATGACGGTCGCCTTTGCTTTGGGCTATGCCCAGATCACCAAAAGCCATATCGCTGTGGATATCTTAGCCATCCATTATTCAAAACGAACTCAGCGGATGGTGAATGGGATCAGTTCACTTTTCTGCATAGTCTTTTTTGTATTGGTATCCTGGCAATCCGCTGTTTTTGCAACGACGATTTTGAAGCGGGGGGAAACGTCAGAGACGCTCAGAATCATTTACCACCCTTTTGTTTACTTAGTCGCCCTCTGTTGCCTGCTCCTTGCCTTCGTTCTTTTCATCGACCTTCTGAAATCACTCGCTCCTGGGAAAGGAGAAAAATAGATGGTCGGGATCATCGGTATCGTCATCCTCCTTTTTGTGATGATCGTCCTGAAGATGCCCGTGGGTTTCTCCATGGCGATTGTGGGTTTCGGCGGGCTATGGTATGTGACTGGGTTAAATTCCGCTCTCTCCATGATAGGGACCGAGACGTGGTCAAATTTTTCATCTTACAGTCTCACCGTGATCCCCCTTTTCATCTTGATGGGAACGATCTGTTTTTATTCTGGGGTGAATAAAAACCTTTATAATACCGCTTATAAATGGTTTGGCAGAACCCAAGGAGGCATTGCCATGGCAACAGTCATGGCCTGTGCAGGGTTTGCAGCCATTTGTGGTTCCAATAACGCTACGGCGGCCACCATGACGACCGTCGCCCTTCCAGAGATGAAAAAATATAATTATAATAAAGCCCTTTCCTCTGGATCCATTGCCTGTGGCTCGACCTTGGGGGTCGTGATCCCACCAAGCGTCGTGCTGATCGTCTACGGAATCCAGACGGGACAATCCATCGGCAAACTCTTCTGGGGGTCCACCCTCCCTGGAATCATCATGACGGTTCTCTTCTGCCTGACTATCTATCTCCTTTGTGTCAAACATCCGGATTGGGGTCCAGGAGGAGAAAAAACGACAATGCTTGAAAAAATAAAGTCCATCCCAGGGGCTACCGAGATGATCATCCTTTTTGGCTTAGTGATGGGAGGTCTTTATACAGGGGCCTATACTCCCACTGAGGCGGGGGCAGCAGGAGCCTTTTTCGCCTTTATTATTGCCGGTCCGATCAGAAGAAAGCTAAAATGGAAAGGGTTCGTCTCTTCGATTGTGGATGCCTTGAAGGTGACCTGCATGGTGATTGTGATTATTTGGGGAGCTGTCATTTTCGGCCGATTTCTCACCATCAGCAGGCTTCCCTTCATCGCAGTGGATTTTGTTTCGACGCTTCATGTGCCTCCCTTTATGATTATGATTTTCATCTTGATCATTTATGCCATTGCAGGAATGGTCATGGATGCCCTTGGATTTCTTCTCATCTCCATCCCCATCTTCTTTCCCATGGCCATCCAGTTGGGTTATGATCCGGTATGGTTTGGGTGTATCCTTACAGTGGTCACCACGATGGGAGCCATCACGCCCCCGGTTGGCATCTGTGCATATGTGGTCTCCGGAATGGCAGAAGATATTCCCCTTTCAACAGTCTTTAAAGGTGTCTTATGGTTTATCCCCGCTTATTGCGTGACGATGGCGGTGATGATATTTTTCCCGAAGATTGCCCTTTTTTTACCCAGTTTGGTGAAGTGATGTTCAACTATATTTTTTAACCCGTGGAGGCTTCCATGAAAAAGTTTGATTATTTAAAACCCAAATCCATTGAGGAGGCTCTCACTCTCCTCGATCAATATGGCGAGAAGGCAAAATTGATTGCTGGGGGGACAGATGTCATCGTGATGGTGAAGCAGAAAACAATGGCTCCTGAGGTGCTCATCTCTTTGCAGGCAATTCCAGGCCTTAATGAAATAAATTACAATGGATTTTTGAGCATCGGGCCAATGGTCACCCATCGGATGATTGAAAAATCGGAATTGATTAAGAAGGATTATTCTGCACTGGCTGATGCCGTCAGTTGGCTTGGATCGATTCAAATTCGAAACGTCGCAACGATTGGGGGGAATATTTGCACGGCGGCACCTTCAGCAGATACCGCGACTCCCCTCCTCGTCTTAGGAACACAGGTTAAAATCAAGAGCCTTAAAGAAGAGAGAGTCGTCCCAATTGAGGAGTTTTTCAAAGGGCCTGGGGAAACTGTATTAAAAAAAGGCGAACTCATTAAAGAATTAATGATTCCTAAACCTTTACCCAACACTGGATCTGCCTACTATAAACTTCAGAGGAGGCTCGCTTTAGACCTTCCCATCCTTGGGGTTTCTGCCCTCCTCTCTCTTGATAAAAACAAGGTGACCTGTGCCGACATGCTTTGTACAACCTCACCGATTTCTTCCATCCTTCATAAGATGGAAGAGGATGATCTGGTATGTAAGGAAGTGAGGATCGCCTTAGGAGTGGCTGCACCAACACCCATGAGAGCTGTTAAAGCGGAAACCCTTTTAAGGGGTAAAAAACTGAGTGATGAACTTTTGGAGGAAGTCGCAGAAACCGCTGCCAAAGAGGCTCAACCTCGGGACAGCATCCGAGGGGAGGCTTGGTACCGAAGAGACATGATCAAGGTCTTGGTGAAAAGAATGGCGATGAAATCGATTGAGAGAGTCATTCAACCTGAAGAGACGGTATTTCCGGAAAGGTTGTGGTAAATGACTTTTTTGAAATATAGGTTAAGGTTAAGGTCAAGGCTAAGAAGCCTGTTTTGGCAAACACCCTATTTTCATTTGAGGAGAACACGATATGAAACAAACCATCAATTTCACATTAAACGGAGAACTTGTGGAGGTGGAGATCGAACCCCATCTCACCCTTCTGCAATTATTGAGAGATAAATTGGAACTGATCGGGACAAAAGAAGGATGCGGGATGGGTGAATGCGGTGCCTGTACCGTCCTTTTAGATGGGAAGACGGTGAACTCCTGTATCTTTCCTGCCATGGAAGTGGAAGGTAAAAAGGTGGTCACGATTGAGGGATTGATGGATGCGCAGGGCAATCTCCATCCTATCCAGAAGGCTTTCGTTGAGCAGGGGGCGGTTCAGTGTGGTTTCTGCACACCAGGAATGGTGCTTTCTGCTAAGGCGCTTTTGGATGAGAATCCTAAACCCACTGAGGAAGAGATCCGTCACGGTATCGCAGGAAACTTATGCCGTTGTACGGGATACATCCAGATTATTGAAGCCATCAAGGCAGTCAGTGGACAATAACCCTTGCAGATTGCTGATTGCGGAATGCGGGTTTAAAATTCCGAAATCCGAAATAATTGGAGGAGATCATGGAAGAGTTTATCAACGTCGGCAAACGAATTCCCAAAATGGATGCAGAGGAAAAAGTCACAGGCAAGGCCATCTATATTCATGACTTGAAGATTCCAGGGATGCTCCATGGCAAAATCCTCTATAGCCCTCATCCCCATGCAAAGATCAAAAGCATCGATACCTCTAAAGCAGAGAAACTTCCTGGGGTAAAGGCTGTTTTGACTGGCTATAACATCCCTCCCATTAAATTTGGTTTTTACAAAGATAACACCCCTCTTAAAGCAAATAAAGTCTGCTCTTTGCGGGATGAGGTCGCTGCCGTGGCGGCCACCGACCTGGATATTGCTGAAGAAGCCCTCGATTTGATTAAAGTCGAGTATGAAATTCTTCCAGGTGTATTTGACCCAGAGGAGGCCATGAAGGAAGGTGCCCCTCTTATCCACGAGGAACATGTTGGCGGCAAGGAAAAGAAGCCAACCAATGTTCTCAATCTTCCATGGAGATTGATCGCAGGAGATGTGGAGGAGGCAAGAAAAAACTCTGCTTTTGTGGCCGAAGACCGTTTCAAAGTCACTTGGGTCACCCATTGCTGTATGGGTACAAGTGGATGTGTGGCACAGTTCGATTTGAAAAATAATCTCACCGTATACAGTATCACCCAAATCCCTTCTCTGGAACAACGGGATTTCACCGAGGCTCTCGCGGCCATGGGATTGAAAGGAAAAAAGGCTCGAGTGATCAAGACGATGATTGGCGGTGGATTCGGGAGTAAACTCGATACCTATGCGTTTGAATACATCGCCATCTTATTGGCTTTTAAGACCCGAAAACCGGTCAAAATCGTATTCAGTCGAGAAGAAGAATTTTTTGCTACCTCACCCAGACAACCGGCCATCATCGATATCGCTCAAGGTTGTACCAAAGAAGGAATACTCACATTTCGCGATATTCGGATGATCCTCGATAACGGAGCCTATACGTCATGGGGCGCGACCACCCCCTCCGTCATGATGATGCCTATTTCTTCTCTCTATAAGGTCCCCAATGTCCGTTATATCGCTAAGTGTGTGTATACCAATAATACTTATTCCCAAGCGATGAGGGGGTATGGAAACCCTCAAGCGACGTTCGCCATTGACTCGCAGATGGATATCTTGGCTGAGATGGCTGGGATCGATCCACTTGATTTCAGGTTGAGAAATGCCAATACAC
The DNA here is from genome assembly GCA_013388645.1 of Syntrophaceae bacterium. Taxonomy (GTDB): domain Bacteria; phylum Desulfobacterota; class BSN033; order BSN033; family UBA1163; genus UBA1163. Next base: position 13,296 of record JACAEV010000244.1, read on the forward strand.
CTGGTGAAGTCACCCCTCAGAATTTCAAAATCGTTAGCTGCGGCTTAAGAGAATGCATTGACGCGGTCGCCCAGAAATTAGATTGGCGACAAAGTCGGGGAAAAAGGGATGGAAGAGGAGTGGGAATGGCTTCTCTAATTCATGTGGGTGGAGGCGCTCGAGTCTATAAATCGGATGGCTGTGGCACCATCATCAAAATAGACGATTTCGGGACGGTTAATGTTTTCACAGGCGCAACCGATATGGGGCAGGGTTCGGATACGGTGATTGCTCAAATTGTTGCTGAAGAGCTTGGAGTCAGGGTTGAAGATGTGGTCGTAACCCACACCGATACGGATATCTGTCCCTGGGATGTGGGGGCCCACGCAAGTCGAACGACCTTTGTAGCTGGAAATTCTGCCCGTGGGGCGGCAAAAAAAGTCAAAGAGCAACTGCTTGAAATCGCCGCCAAATCAATCAGTGAAAGTCCTGAAAATTTAGATATTCGAGATCGGACCATCTATTCAAAAAAAGACCCTGAGAAGAAATCTCCCTTAGGAAAGGTGTTGAGGGCCGCCCATTATGCTGCAGGCGGAAGCATGGTCATGGGAGAGTATTTCTATGATCCCAACAATGAGAATTTGGATAGAGAATTCAAAGGGAATCTCTCCGTCACCTATGCGTACGGAACGCACGGTGTGGAGGTGGAGGTGGATAAGGAGACAGGTCAGGTGAAGATTCTGAGATATGTCGCTGCTCATGATGTTGGAAAAGCCATCAATCCAATGCTTCTCGAAGGACAGGTCTATGGTGGAGCGACTCAAGGAATCGGTTATGCCTTGACGGAGAGGTTGATTTTACAAAATGGCAAGGTGATGAACCCAAATTTTTTGGATTATAAAATGCTCACGGCCAAGGATGTTCCAAATTTTGAAACCATCGTGGTTGAAACAAACGATGAATTTGGACCTTTTGGCGCAAAAGGAATTGGAGAACCGGGGCTCGTCCCGACAGCCCCTGCCATTGCCAATGCTATTTACGATGCGGTTGGGGTGAGAATCAAAGACCTTCCCATCACTCCTGAAAAGGTGTTGGGGGCACTGAAAGAAAAAGCAAAATAACCACTGGAAGTTTGAAATAATGAAAAATAGAATATCTATTGACGAGTTGAACAAAAAACAGGGAGGATCGAGGCAAGGGATATGACGTAGAATGAAAGAGGAAGGATTTAAACTTTTTCTATTTTTTCTTTTACCACCTGCTTGAATGCTTCGACCACTTCAGGGTCAAACTGCTTCCCAGCATTTTTAACGATTTCCTCTAATGCCTCCCAAGGTGGCATCCCTTTGCGATAAGGACGATCGGTTGTCATCGCATCAAAGGCGTCTGCAACAGCGACGATGCGAGCGCCGATAGGAACTTTATTCATTTCAGGAGCGAGTCCATCAGATGATTTCATGAAATAATTATGATGGGAGACGACAATCGGAACGACTTCTTTGAGAACCGACCCGACCGAGGAAAGAAGATAAGCCCCTTTCACTGTATGCTCATTAATCAATTCCCGTTCTTCTGAACTTAATTCAGCAGCTTTTCGAAGAATTTCACCGCTGACTTCAATTTTCCCAATATCATGAAGCAATCCTGCCACGCGAATATTTTCTACCTCGTTACGAGAGAGATTCATCGCGATAGCAATTTCCATGGCCGACTCTGAAACCCTAACGGAGTGCCCCTTCGTATAACGATCCGTGGATTCAAGGTATTTTGATAGGATCTCCAGAACACCAATATAGGCATTTTTTAAATCCCGTAGACGTTTCTCGTTCTTTTCATATAGGGTTCCCACGACAATGCTTGCCAAGATGAGAAACCCACTCCAAGATAAAAGCTTGACGACAATACTTAAGAGTTCTTGACCTTTGAAAAAGTTTTGGGGAAACATCATGCCAGAAATGATTACAGCCAAGATAGAGAGAATAGCAACCAGAGCCCCCATACGACGGCCCAAGAAGTATCCTGCGGATAGCACGGGAAGATAATAGAAATTAAGGATCACAAATTTTTCTTCGATGAAGTAGGTTCCAACGAATGTAGCGATGAGGATGACACCCACCATAATTCGTTCAAAATGGTGGGTAAAAAATTGTTTAAATTGCTCCATATTTATCTATTGTTTCCGGTATTTTGTCTACTAAAATGGAAAACAATAAATTTAGAGCAATTTCTATACCAAATGCCTTGTATAACCTAAATATTTGTTTTTAAACTTATTTTTAAAAACAAAATGGGTCTTGAGAACCCTATGTGATAAATTATTGACCAGTAATATTACTTAAATTGTAACCGCACCCCACTTTAACAATTCCCCTTATTTATACTGAATCCTCTCTCTCCTTTTAGGCAAGGGTTTTTTAACATCCTCAATGTTGAGGCAAACCTGACATTTGGGAGTCTTAGAATTTTTCTCCTCTGACTTTAATCAATTCGGCTGCAATGCTGACCGCGATCTCCTCAGGGGTTTCGGAATTGATATCAATTCCGATGGGCGCATGGACCCGATTTAAGTCATCTTTTGGGATCCCCTCTTTCATTAATTTTTCATAGAGGGTCTGAATCTTCTTCTTCGAACCAATCATGCCAATGTAACGGGCATTGGTTTTGACGGCCTGCTTCAATACCAAACTATCATAGAGATGGCCTCTGGTTACAATGATGATATAGGAAGATTCGTCAATAAAAAGTTGGTCGAAACACTTCTCGAACTCTGAAACGATGATTTCATCTGCTTCGGGGAAACGGTTCCGATTGGCAAAGACTTCTCGATCATCAATGACAGCGACTTTGAAATGGACCTTCTTAGCAAGAGGAGCAACCTGCTCAGAAACATGCCCTCCCCCAAAAATATAGACCGTCGGCTCAGAAAAAATAGGTTCCAGCAATATCTCCATCATTCTATTTTCAGACCGGAAAGTCAGGACCTTGGGTTTTTTTTCTTTTAACAAGGTCTCACTTTCTTCCAAAATTCTATTCTCCAATCCCGCTCCTCCCAATAAAAAGCCAACGATTTCTCGAGAGGTCTTGACTAATGCCTTGGAACCCTCCATTTTGGTAAAGACGCCATCTACTGAAATGATGGTCGCCAGGATGGCTGATCCGCCTTTCTGTCTTATCTTTGCTGCCTCCTCATAGATCTTCAAAAATTTTTCATGAAGGGGCTCAATAAAAATGCCGATGTTCCCTCCACAGATCAACCCCCCTTCTGCTAAAAGTTCAGGAGTCAGTTCAAAGTGGAGAACCCTCTTCTCTCCTTCCTCCATCACTTTTTGGGCTTCTTGCCATACTTCTGCTTCGACACACCCCCCTCCGATCGATCCCGAGGAGGTACCATCGCTCCTGATTAAGTATTTTGCACCGACTGCCCTGGGAGCGGAACCCACACGGGTAATCAATGTGGCTAAAACCGCCTTCTCTTTATTCTGAAGGGTTTTTACAATTTCATAATAGATCTCTTTCATCATGACGATGTCCTTCTACTTTTTATCATATATTTTAATCATTTCATTTTACCCCCCCTGCCGCCTTCTCTCTCCACAGCAGTGAGAGAGAATCTCAAACATGTTTGTTTAAGATTTTTTCTCTTTAGAAGCTGCCTTCTTCCCATCGGAGGTTGGTTTCTTCTCTTTGGCTGGAGTTGATTTCTTTTCTTTCTGCGAGGTCTTCGTCTCCGGATCTTTTAAATGGGCGAGCGGTAGGAGGTGAAGTTTATAAAAGACCGGATCAGCCCACAGTTCCATCTCGGGGGCTAAATCTCCGACCCAGGAAGAGAAGAAGGTCATATTGTTATACGTATTGAAATGGGAGGATAGGTCTTTTAAATTTTTATAAAGTTTGATCGAAGCAAGAAGGTGGGTTGATCTCTCCCTCAATAACTTAATTTGTTGAATGGCCGCCTCAATGAAATCTTTGTCCTCTTCTAACTTAACCATCCAGAACTTCCCTTCCTGATATCGAACATCGGTCTCACCTGTTTGGATGGCTTTCATTAAATGAGAACGGATTTTTTGGGCTTTTTTCATCACCTCCTCCAATTGATCAAACAATTCGGCAAGCTCCTTCTTGGAAAGCTCTATCTTCTTGGAAGAAGCTTTTGATAAAAAATATTGTAGAGAATAATCTTCCGCAAGACTCATTGGGGTCAAGCCTAATAAAAAAATGATTCCTATAAAAAAAACCTTCAGGTATTTCATTTTTTCACCTCTTTGATGAGATCGTGTTTCCCTTTAGACAGGGTAAAAAATATTGTTTACGGAAATATCACTTCTACCACGGGAGGTTCTTTTTTTAACTGGCCTAACACAATCCTTTCGATCCGCTGATGTCCTGTCTTAGCTATTTTCAATGAGATTTCCCTCCCCTTCTCCACTCCTCCTGGGATGTCCACCTTATTCAGGAAAACCACGACCCTCGAAGAAAAAGGAATCCCCTTCAGGAGACCTTCTGGATGGGTTGCCAATAGAGCTAAGGTGTCACCTCCTATTTTCTCCCCTATAGCCAGCCCTGTCATTTTTGAAACTCGCTCCGGTTGAAAGACATGATCCCCGTTTAACTCCTTTCCCACCGAATCTACCCCTAATATGGCCACGACTAAGGTGGTACAGGTTGGGATGACGGGCTCCCCTTCTCTCGGAGCTTTGATTGACCGGCCTGCTGCGCCATCCGCTTCAACAATGATGGTGTCCAGCCCATGAAAATTCCAAAGTTCGTTGACCAGGGATGGAGAAATCCCTTTCAATTTACCAGACCCAAGTCTTTCCAAAGCAATGGTGATATGGTGATCCTGATGAAGGTGGCGTTGAATAAAATCTTTAATCCTCTTTTCGTCGGGATGGATGAAAAGGGAGTTTGTCTCTTCTGACGTGGGCTCTAATATCTTGGTCGTGGTCGTCGTCACCACCTTTTTGCCACTCAGAAATAACTCCTTGGCAAGGCGAAACATGAAGGTGGTCTTCCCCCCCGCTCCGACCAGACTAATCACCTCCTTCGCTTTAAGGCCTAAAGCCTCTCTTAAAAAACCGACTGATTTTTCTTCATCAGAAGGCCTTTTTACAAATTTCTCAATGAGAGAATGAATAACTTTTTGATTTGGATCCATCTGCCCAGAAAATAAAGTTTTGGTTTAACGATTAAACCAATATAAAATGGCTTCCAAGACTCCCCCGCCAATGGCCCGAGCTTTATCGGAAATGTTAAAGCAGACTTCCCTTTTGCCCCTCGGATCAATATCGCCTACCTTCATTCCCTTCTTTACTTCCATCCCTTCGCGAAGTAACCCTCTCACTACACCACTGATTTTTGCGATGACCGGATAATCATCCACCACTGCCACCACCGATCCCTTATGAATGCTTTCCCCGATTAATTTTTGTGGATGGAAAATCCCCTTCTTCATTGTCCGAAGAAGCCTCTCAATCGCATATCCACCGATCTCCCCAGGGATTCCGGTATCAGGTTCGGCTGTTCCGTTCAAGATCAACTTTCCCAGATTGTTCCCTCGGTTTGTCTCGATGACAGCATGGACATCCTCACCTGCCGTAAACCCTGGGCCGAGACTGATGACCAGAGGAGCATCTTGGATTTGAGTTCCCAAATTTTTCTTAGCCATAATTCCATCGATGAGGACATCGGGTTTTAAAAAACTCCTTGTTTTCTTTCCATCGGGATCGATTAGAACTGGAATCTGCTCCTGCTTCCATATGCCTTCAATCTCACCCATATTTGAAATGAGTTTCGCCCGAACCCCCTCCACAACTTTTTCCCCATCATAGATGGCTTCGCAGAAACTCACTTCTCTTCTGACGGCCAAAGGATGAGGGATCTCTGTCATGCAAATTTTAAAATGAGAACGGTGAAGTCGGTGGGCCACTCCACTCGCCATCTCTCCTGCCCCTCGAATTAAAACGACCAATTCATCTATGCTTTTTTTCATTTTCATTAAAATCTCCTTATCGCTTTCAAATCTCTTACTCCTTAACTCTTCATCCTTAACGCTTTATATAATCTTGCCATGTATCGATATCCTTTACAACCCCTGCTGATTTGACGGAAATCCTTCTGACGTCTTCCGGATGTTTCACAATGATTGACCTCCCTCCCGCGTCCCCTTGCAAATTGAATAGCTCCTTTATATATTTTTTATGAAAGATGACAGGGTGACCCATTTGCCCTCGAAAAGAGGGAACGACGATCCCTTTTTCTCCTAAATGAAAAGCCCGGATCAAGGCATTGATGGTCCTTGTCTTAAGATAAGGCTGATCTCCCAGCGCGATGAGAATTCCCTCATGATTGGGGTGGATGGCCTGGAGACCTCTGCGTATGGATGAGCTCATACCTCTTCTAAAAAGAGGATTGATAACGATTTTAAGCTTTGGATTTTGGGATAGATTGCGGCTCATTCTAATTTTAGGGCTAAGAACGACCACCACCTCTTTGGCCTCTGAATTCAAAAGAATCTCGATGCCATGTTCTAAAATGGTCGTTCTTCCCCAAGAGAGTGATAGTTTATTCACCCCCATCCGTTTGGATTCGCCGGCACCCAGAAGAATAGCAGAGATGTTTAACATCTTCCTTTTTCTATAAGAATTTGTTAAATTTAATCCGTCTTTTTAATTTCTGTCAAGGCCTTAAGGAGGATTCAATGAAGAAGGGAACATCTATCATTGGTTTCGTTTGTTTCATGATTCTTGTTTTAATAAGTCTGGGGAAGGCTCAACCCAAAACGAGTGAAAACACAGAGGCCTGTCTTACCTGTCATGCCCAATTGCATCCCGGGATTGTTGCGGAATGGAGGAAAAGCAACCATGCCCAAATCACTCCGTCCGATGCCATTAAAAAACCGAAATTGGAAAGGAGAGTCTCGTTCCAAAAAGTTCCTGATTCGTTAGCCCACCATGTCGTTGGTTGTGCCGAATGTCACATGATGAATTCTGAAAAGCACCAGGACCGTTTTGATCATAACGGCTTTAATATTCATATTGTCGTTACTCCGACGAACTGTTCGACCTGCCATCCCATCGAGGTTCAGCAATATGGGAAGAACCTGATGGCCCACGCTTATGGGAACCTCATGAATAACCCGGTTTATCGATCTCTTGCCGATGCTGTAAACGGAATTCAATCCTTTGAAAAAACGAAGACGATGATCAGACCTCCGGACCTTGAAACCAATCTGGATTCCTGCCTTTATTGTCATGGGAGCGAAATGAAACTTAAAGGGAAAATATCCAGGGAGACATCGATGGGGAAGATGGAATTTCCTGTCCTTTCCGGATGGCCCAATCAGGGCGTTGGGAGAATCAATCCAGATGGAAGCAAGGGCGCCTGTACGGCATGCCATACCCGGCATCAATTCTCCATCGAAATGGCAAGAAAACCCTACACCTGTTCAGAATGTCATAAAGGCCCTGATGTTCCTGCCTATAGCGTCTATGAGGTCAGCAAACACGGAAACATTCACTCCGCTCTTGGAAAGGGGTGGAATTTCAATGCCGTCCCTTGGACGATTGGCAAAGACATCACAGCCCCCACCTGTGCGACCTGTCATGTCAGTTTGATGGTCAATGAAAATAAAGAAGTGATTTCTGAAAGGACTCATCAAATGGGAGACCGGATCCCTTGGAGGCTGATGGGGTTGATCTATTCTCATCCCCACCCCAAATCCCCAGATACGACCCCCATCAAGAATAAGGCTGGGTTACCCTTACCGACCGAATTGACAGGTGAACCTGTCGTCCTTTATCTGATCGATGGCAAAGAACAAGAGAAAAGAAAAATGGCCATGCAGAAGACTTGCTTGGCTTGCCATAGTCCAGGATGGGTGAACGGACAATGGACTCGTTTTGAAAACACTCTTAAAACGACCAACGAGATGACTTTGACAGCCACCAAAATTCTTCTCGCAGCCTGGGAAAAAGGCGCAGCGAAGGGTCTATCCCAAAAAGACAGCATCTTCAATGAAGCGATCGAAAAGAAATGGGTGGAGCAATGGCTCTTTTTTGCAAATTCAACACGGTACGCCTCCGCGATGGCCGGAGCAGACTATGGGGTTTTTGCCAATGGTCGCTGGTACTTGAATAAAAACATTCAAGAGATGATGGATTGGCTTGAATTCAAACTCAAAAATCAACCGGAGAAAAAGGAAAAGAAAGAGAGACCGAAATAAATAGCGACTGATCCTAATGGAGCCCTACAGGTTAAGCCTGTGGTTCCCAAAACACGCTCCACAAGAGACGAACATCCCGTACCAGAAGACCAATTCGACCACGGGTAGAACCCGTGGTCCTCTTGGTTCGGGATAGAGGGTTTATCGAGAAATACTCCCTAAGTTAATCCTTCTTCCAGAGATTTGACAAAGGGGTTATTACTCTGTATGATGAGTTTCTAAATGGGATTCCATAGGAAAAACCCTATAAATTAAAAAGAAAGGAGAGGAGAGGAATGATGAAGAAAATTGGAATTTTCGTCTGCATCTTTACGTTTTTGATCGTTAGTAGTTCACTTGCTCAGACGCCCAAAAAAGGAGGGACGCTCGTATTTGGGCGTGGAGGGGATAGTGTTGGGCTTGACCCCGCCTACGAAACCGACGGTAATTCTTTCATGATTTGTGACAATGTTTATGAAGCCCTCGTTTTTTACAAAGACGAATCCACCGCACTGGAACCCGGTTTAGCGACCTCGTGGGAGGTCAGCCCGGATGGCCTGACTTACACCTTCAAGCTCCGGAAGGGAGTGAAATTCCATGATGGTACCCCCTTTAACGCCGATGCCGTTGTTTTTTCTCATGGCCGAATGATGAAGGAGCGCAAGATAAAATTCTTCGGTAAAGGCTGGGAGATCCCAAAACAGGAGCGTCCACCCGAATATTGGGTATCCATGGAGATGGATAATACCATCGATTCCATCGAAGCTAAAGATGAGCATACCGTCGTTTACAAACTGAAAAGGGTTGAAGCCCCTTTTCTGGCCAACATGGGGATGGACTTCGCTGACATTATCAGTCCTACCGCCTTCATGAAGGACCCCGCTGGATTCGTCCGAAACCCTGTGGGCACAGGTCCGTTTAAGTTTGTTAAATGGATCAAGGATGACCGGATTATCCTGGAGGCGTTTAAGGATTATTGGAATAAAGCCAAGGGACCCTATTTGGATCGGGTAATCTTTCGAGCTATCCCAGAAAACTCTGTAAGGTTTTTGGAGCTCAAGGCCGGCAATATCCATATCTGCCAATTTCCCAATGCGGCAGATATACCTCTCGCTAAAAAAGATCCAAAACTCCAGGTTTTTACACAACCTGGAATGAACATCGGTTACCTGGGGTTCAATCACAAAAAGGAGCCATGGGCAAGTAATGTCAAACTTCGTAAGGCCATTGCTCATGCCATTAATCGAAAGGCTATCGTCGACAATATTTATCAGGGAATGGGAGAAGTCGCTAAAAACTGCATCCCCCCTACGATGTGGGGTTATAACAAGGATGTCCCCGGGTATCAATATGATGTCGAACTGGCAAAGAAACTCATTGCCGAGGCTGGTTATCCGGAAGGAAAAGGTTTACCAGAAATTACTCTTTGGTCGATGCCCGTTGCAAGACCTTACAACCCTGAAGGTCTGAAGGTCGGGGTTGCGATGATTGGTGATCTGGCTAAGATCGGAATCAGGGCTCGCGTGGTCAGCTATGATTGGGGGACCTATCTCAAGCGCCAGCGTGAACAACCTGAAGATATGGATTTATTCCAACTCGGTTGGACTGGGGATAATGGAGATCCCGATAATTTCCTGGCGGTACTCTTTGATGGGATGGCCTCTCCAGCGGTTCGTATTCAGTGGCACAATGAAACCTATCATAACCTGATGCTCCAAGGGAAACAGACCGTCGATCAAGCAAAACGTGCTGAAATCTACAAAAAAGCTCAACAATTGATGTATGAAGAATGCCCGGTCATTCCCATCGCTCATTCGGCCGTAATGTGGCCTGGGTTAAAAAAAGTTCAGAATTTCAAACTCCATCCGACTGGATCGGTTTATTTAGGGAGCGTTTGGTTGCCATAGAGAGATAGGCCTGGATAGGGAGACGATCCCCTATCCAGGCCTATCTCCAGCAATACGATCTGACCATCACATTTCTTTAAATTATGATTGGTTTCATCCTTCGTCGAATCTTGGTTGTCATCCCTACCCTTCTTGGAGTCTCCATCATCATCTTTCTTATGTTGGCGATCACACCAGGCGATCCTGCCGAGTTGTTGCTGGGTGAACGGGCCACCAAAGAGTCACTTGACGCCATGCGGGAATACCTCGGTCTTCAAAAACCTCTTTATGTTCAATATGGATTATTCCTCAAGAGGGTGGCTCAATTCGATCTGGGTGAAACCATATGGACCCGACAAAAGGTGTCCGTAGAAATTATGGAGCGTTTTCCAGCCACCATTGAATTGACCTTAGCCGCCATGATCATCAGTAGCTTTTTGGGTATTATCCTTGGCATTATTTCAGCCACGAAACAATATTCTTGGTTCGATTATGCCAGTATGCTAGGTTCGCTTTTTGGAGTGAGTATGCCTGTATTTTGGTTAGGGCTTGTGCTCATGCTCATCTTCGCTTTAAATCTTGGCTGGTTCCCCATGTCTGGCCGTCTCGGAGTGGATATTGATCTCACCACTATCACAAACCTGTTTGTCTTAGATTCCGTTCTGACAAGAAATTGGGAGGCACTTCGGAGCGCATTGATGCACCTCACCCTACCCGCAATTGCTTTAAGCACTATCCCCCTCGCGATTGTCGCCAGGATGACCCGATCCTCCATGCTGGAAGTACTGAGACAGGATTATATCAAGACAGCAAGGGCAAAAGGCCTTAGCGAATTTAAGATCGTTCTAAAGCATGCGCTTCGAAATGGCTTGATCCCTGTGGTGACAGTCGTGGGTCTTCAATTTGGAATCCTACTGGGAGGGGCGATTTTGACCGAAACTGTCTTCGCCTGGCCAGGCGTGGGGAAGTGGCTTTATGATGGGGTGGTCAAGCGGGATTATATGGTCATCCAGGGAGGTTGTCTCCTGGTCGCTACGATCTTTGTCTTTGTTAATCTTATTGTGGATGTGCTCTATGCCATCATCAACCCTCGGATCAGTGTAAAATAGAAAAATGGCAAAGAATAAAATCCAGAAAATAAAGTTTTTCGAGAGAATCACCAATCCGGAAGACCGACATCCGATCTTCGATCAGATCGAAAAGCTGTTTAAGAACCGAACAGCGGTAGCTGGCCTAATCATTATTACTCTCTTCGCCTTCACTGCAATATTTGCTCCTTTGATCAGTCCACATAATCCAGATGAAAATTCCCTTTATGACCAGCTCAAGCCACCCGTCTGGAATGAGGGAGGTTCGACCAATAACCTCCTTGGGACGGATGATCTGGGACGAGATATGTTGTCTCGATTAATTTATGGGGCACGAGTGTCCTTAACGCTGGGAATTGTCAGCGTTGGAATAGCCCTTGTTTTCGGTTCCCTCCTGGGATCTCTGGCTGGATACTATAAGGGGTGGCCAGATAACCTGATCATGCGCTTTATGGATCTCATTCTGGCCTTTCCTTATATTCTTCTGGCAATTGTCATCGTCGCCTATTTGGGGCCGGGATTAAAAAACGCGATGATTGCGATCGGAATTATCAATATCCCCCGATTTGCTAGGATCATCCGAGCCTCAGTGATGGAGGAGTATGAGAAGGATTATGTCACGGCGGCTCGAGCAGTGGGGGCCCATAACCGGCGAATCATCTTCAATGCCATCTTTCCAAATTGTTTATCTCCCATCATTGTTCAAGCCTCCCTTGGTTTTGGAGAAGCCATTTTGAGTGGGGCAGGTCTTAGCTTCTTAGGGCTGGGGGCTCAGCCTCCCCTTTCTGAGTGGGGAGCCATGATTGCCCAAGGACGTTCCATGATCCTTCGCGCCTGGTGGGTCATGACCTTTCCAGGAATTGCCATCCTCTTTGCCGTTCTCGGCTTTAACCTCCTTGGAGATGGCTTACGGGATGCCTTAGATCCAAGGCTCAGGGATTAAAGCCATGAACGACGACCATCTCCTTGAGATCCGTAACCTCAAAACCTATTTTTATGTCAGAGGAGGTGTGCTTAAAGCGGTTGATGATGTCAGTCTGACGATCGAAAAGGGGGAAACATTGGGTCTTGTTGGAGAGTCCGCCTGTGGAAAGAGTGTAGCTGCCTCCTCGATCATGCGTCTTGTCCCCATCCCTCCTGGATATTACGCCGGAGGGAAGATCTTATTTGAAGGGGAAGATATCCTAAAACTTTCCGAATCTGAAATGAGAAATGTCAGGGGAAATAAGATTTCGATGATCTTTCAGGAGCCGATGACCTCGCTCAATCCAGTTTTCACAGTAGGAGATCAAGTTGCCGAGGCCATCCGCCTTCATGAAAAGCTAACTCAACGGGAGGTTCGGGACAGAGTCATCGAGGCTTTCCGCTTAGTTCGAATCCCAGCCCCTGAAACGCGCATTAAAGAATACCCCCATCAAATGAGTGGGGGGATGCGCCAGCGAGTCATGATTGCCATGGCTCTGGCCTGTCACCCGAAGCTGATGATTGCAGATGAACCCACTACGGCTTTGGATGTAACGATCCAGGCCCAGATTTTAGATTTGATGAATAAGCTGAAGGAAGAAACGGGTGCTTCGATCCTGTTTATCACTCACGACTTAGGGGTGATCTCTGAGATGGCCCAGAAGGTAGCCGTCATGTATGCTGGGAAAATTATGGAGGAGGCAGATGTGGAGACGCTCTTCGCTGAACCAAAACACCCCTATACCATCGGGCTGATGAATTCAATTCCAATCTTAGGGATTGGAAAGAAAAAGAGACGGTTGAGCACTATAGCTGGTGTGGTCCCATCCCTTTTCAAACTCCCTGAAGGTTGTCTTTTCCATGACCGCTGCTTAGTGGCAGAAAAGGAGTGTAGCCAGATCGAACCCCCTACCATTGACTTAGGTCGTGGGCATTTCGTCCGGTGTCACAAGTATGGCTGAAAAAAATAAACCTTCAAACACCCCACTTGTTGAGACGCGACAAGTGGTCAAGCATTACCCCATTACGGGTGGGATTTTCTTGCGTACGATTGCTTCCGTCAAAGCTGTGGATGGAGTCAGCTTGAATATACTTCCAGGTGAAACATTAGGGCTGGTTGGAGAATCCGGTTGCGGCAAATCGACTTTAGGTCGCCTTATCCTACGCTTAGAAGAACCGAGCCGGGGTGATATTCTGTTTAAAGGGCAAAGTATCCTTGGCTATGATCCCAATCAAATGAGGGCATTACGGAGAGAAATGCAGATTATTTTCCAGGATCCATTCTCTTCTCTGAATCCTCGGAAAAATGTGGCCCATATCGTGGGGGAACCGCTCTATGTCCACGGAATGACCGATAGACATGAACGGGAGGCCCGAGTCCTCAAGCTTTTGGAGGTAGTAGGTCTTAAACAAGAGCACATGCGCCGATATCCTCATCAGTTCTCTGGAGGTCAGCGCCAACGGATTGGTGTGGCTCGTGCCTTAGCGCTCAATCCCAAATTGATTATTTGCGATGAGGCCGTCTCGGCCCTCGATGTCTCTATCCGAGGACAAGTCATCAACCTGCTTCAAGACTTGCAAAGAGAATTCGGTCTGACCTATCTTTTTATTTCTCATGACCTGAGCGTGGTGGAGCATATCAGTGATCGCGTTGCCGTCATGTACCTTGGGAAAATAGTGGAATTAGCCGATTCTGAAATGCTGTACAAAGCCCCACTTCATCCTTATACCCAAGCCCTCCTTGCCGCAGCCCCCATTCCCGATCCAAAACAAAAAAGGAAACGAATCGTTCTGTCCGGAGACGTTCCGAGCCCAATTAATCCCCCCTCGGGATGCCGTTTCCATACGCGCTGCCTCTATGCCAAGGAGATTTGCAGTCAACAGGAACCTCCTCTGAAGGCAGTTAGAGAAAACCATCTCGTCGCCTGTCACGTTACGCCATCTGATTCTGAATGGGTATAAAAAGATATCGTTGAGAACTCTCTGATCTTTATCTCGATGGAGGAGTTAGATGGCTCTGATCTTGAGAATCAATAAAGGGGGAAAAATTTTCTTTGGATACCCTTCCCCCCTTTCCTTCCTAAAAGGAAAGGGGGGAGATTCTCTGGTTCGACCATAGATTAAGCTTTTTTAGCTTGTCAGGGTTGCAAGATAGGCAGCACCTATCTTATCAACATGGTTTTTGACATTCTCAAAGTAATTGTAATGATCCTCCTCATCTTTGAGGAGCTCCTCAAATAATTCTTTTGAAATCTGATCTTTTTCGGCGGCACAGATGACAGAGGCATCGTTATACATTTTAATCGCCTGAGATTCAAGAGCCATATTCGTTTTAAGCATCTCCGGGATTTCCTGACCTTTCTTTGGAATCGCATCCGGTTTTGAGGTCGGTACTCCTTTTAAGTAGAGAATCCTCTCCGCTAATTTTTCTGCGTGTTTCATCTCTGCAATGGCAATCTCCTTGAACTTTGAGGCCAACTTTCCAAAATCACTATCCTCTAATTCATAGTGATGGGCCATATACTGAGTGATGGCTGTTAACTCTCTTGACCGAGCCGCATTCAATAAATCGATCACCTTCTTGCTCATAATCTCTCCTTTCTATAAGTTTTTATTTTATTGTATTTTCAAAAGGCTGATTAGTCAAGGGAAAAAGTTATTAAGCCTATGTCAATGGAAGTGATCGGTGATCAGTATGAGATACTGTTTGACATATTCAATTGAGTGTGTTATCGCTAACCCAGCATGGGAACGAAGTGTTTCATAATGATTTCCCTGTGGCTGTTTGGAATTTCATTAATTCTACTTCAACCCCTACCTGTCCTGGGAGCAAAGGTCACAGACATTCGGATCTGGAACGCTCCAGATCATACCCGAATCGTCCTCGACCTCTCTGAGCCGATTCAATATGAAAGCTCTTCACAAGAAAACCCGCCCCAATTTCATATTGAATTAAAGGGAATTTCCTCTCATACACTCAAACGCGAGATGGATCTAAAAGATCCGTTTCTTATTAAAATGAGTTTAGTCGATGTAGAAAAAGATAAGGTGAAATTGGTCCTCCACCAAAAAAGACCCCTCAATGTCCATGTCTTTACGTTGAAACCCTACCAGGATAAACCCTATCGTCTTGTGATCGACTTCATTGATGTTGCTCAGGAGAAAAAGGAATTGGAAGAGAGACGAAAGCAAAAAGAGATTAAGTCCAAGGGGACCAAAATTGTCGTCATCGATCCAGGCCACGGTGGAGAAGACCCAGGGGCTATCGGCCCCAAAAAGACGATGGAGAAAGACATTGTGTTAAGGGTGGGGATGAAATTGGTTGATCTCCTGAATCAAAATAAAGAGACTCAAGCCTTTCTCACTCGTAAGGGAGACTATTTCATCCCTCTCGAAGAAAGAGTTAAAATTGCCAGAGAGTATGGCGCTGACCTTTTCGTCAGTCTCCATACAGATGGAAGTTTCAACCCCCAGGCCAGGGGCTCCTCTGTCTACTGTCTCTCCCTCTCTGGCGCTACAGATGAAGCAGCTAAAATTTTAGCCGACAAAGAAAATACGTCGAACATCTTAGGGGGCGCCCTCCTGAGACCAGCCGCTTTTGCGAAAGATCCCAACCTCAATCAAATTCTATTAGACCTCATGCAAAATAATTCAATGAAGGAGAGTTTTCGATTCGCTGAGGCTCTTCTTGAGAACCTTAAGTCGGTGAACTCACTAAAATACTCTGCCTATCGCCAGGCGAACTTCATCGTATTAAAGGCCCCTGACATCCCTTCTGTTCTGGTGGAAATGGCATTCATTACCAATAAAGAGGATGAGCGCTTACTCAATCTTAACGACTTCCAGGAGAAAATAGCAAAAACTCTCAGCTCGACCATAAAAAAATATTTTGAACCTTAAAGGACTCACTCATCGAGGATCTAAGCTGATCAAATTAGAATAAAGGATGAGGCAGGTCAAAGGTCAAAGGAAGAATCGGAGGGCGGGTAACCGTTAAAGAGAGCCCTGAAAAACTACTTTCCGGCCCCTTGAATGCACAGATTCCTCTTTATTATCAGTAAATGGTTAATCTGGGCCATCGTTTCATCATCATGTCATCAGAGATTTTTAGACGTTTTCAGAAATCTCTTAAACTTCTATTGACAAATCAAATTTTTACTGTTTTAATAAGATTAGCCACGAAGGTTAAGATCCCTTGAAAGGGGCAGCCGCAAGTGGCTTTTTTTGTTGAATGGAATGGGGATGGATAAAAGGAGGAAGTCTATTGCTGTGATCGATGGCCAAGGAGGGGGGATAGGGAGCGCCATGATTAAGCGTCTCCGGGAAACACTCGCCGAGGAGGTAGAGGTCATTGCTTTGGGAACGAATGCGATGGCAACGGGAATGATGTTAAAAGCCGGGGCCAATAAGGGAGCTTCGGGAGAAAATGCCATAGTTCAGACGGTCACGAAAGTCGACCTCATTATTGGAACAACAGCGATTGTATTGGCCAACTCCATGATGGGAGAATTAACCCCTAAAATGGCGGAAGCGATCGCCTCTTCTCCAGGGGTAAAATGTCTTCTCCCTTTAAAAATACCCGAAGTGGAAATCATTGGAACCCCTAAAGAGCCCCTTCCTCACTTAATTGATCAACTGATCAAACGAATTCAAGAAATGATCCATTCATAATGGAGGAAACCATGTGCGAAGCCAATGCGTACTTAGTAAAAGAAGGAAAGGAAGAGCTTATCTTGGAGGATCTCTCCATCCTCCGACCTGAAAAGGATGAACTCTACCTCCAAAATATCTTTGGAGAACAGAAACGGATTAAGGCTCGAATTAAAGAGATGAATCTCATCGATCATCGTATCCTTCTCGAAGAAGGATAATTTTTAATATAACGATTTACGTTTCTTAACTTTAAAATAGGCCACGAAGGCTGTTTTCCCAAAGAAGTTGGGAAGTCATCGTGGCCTATTTTATTTCTCTGCAAAGATGGGGCCTCACGCTAAGCCTGTGGTTCATTGGATTCGGAATGGTATTTTTTTCCAGAGTCGAATCCCACCCGTTGGAAGAAAGGAGGTTATGTATGCATATCCCGGATGGATATTTAGGGCCAGAAACGTACGGAGGTCTTTGGGCGATCATGGTGCCCATCTGGATGGTTGCTTCAAAAAAGGTGAAACAAAGTCTTGAAGCAACACGTGTTCCCTATTTAGCCATGGCATCTGCATTCAGCTTGGTCGCAATGATGTTCACTATTCCTCTTCCAGGAGGGACAACTGGCCATATCACTGGTTCAACTTTGGTCGCTGTGTTGTTGGGACCTTGGGCGGCTCTCCTTGCCGTCTCTGTAGCCCTAATGATCCAAGCATTGGTCTTCGGTGACGGAGGTATCACCTCCATCGGAGCAAATTGCTTCAATATTGCCTTTATCGGAGCCATGGTGGGTTATGGAATTTATAGGTTCATCACTCGTATCGGCCGTCCATTCATCAAGCAGCCACCAGACAATGAAAAAAAGTTTGGTGCTTCAAACCTGTTTCTCCATCTTACCGGTGCAGGAATTGCCTCTTATCTTTCAATCAATTTGGGAGGTCTTTTCACGGCCATTGAGCTTGGCCTGCAACCATTGCTTCATTCGGGAGGCTCCGGAGCCTCACTCTATTTTCCCTTTCCCCTGAAAATGGCCATCCCTGCTGTCATGATTCCTCATCTGACCGCAGTTGGCCTCCTTGAAGTGACAGTGACCGTTCTCGTGCTCCTGATCATTTTTAAATCGCAGCCCGCCTTGGTCAGTCGGATGAAAACTATCTGTTTTGTTTTAATGTTCATCTTTATCGCTGTCTTTCCAACTTTGGTCTTTGCCCATGATTTCTGGATTGAGAAAAAAGGCAACGACTTTATGGTCGTGTATGGACATGGAAGCCAAAGGCTGGAATTCGAACCTACAAAAATAAAGACCGTTAAAGCCTTCGATTTTCGAGGAAAAGAGGTCGAAGTGACCAAGGAAAAGAAAGCAACGGGCGTACTTCTAAAACCCATTGAATCGCCGTCTTTATTTTTTGTTGAGATTGATGATGGTTACTGGTCAAAGACCATCTATGGTTGGAAGAACCTTCCCAAAACCAAAGCAAGCCGAGTGGTTGAATCTTTCCGTTCTTTCTATTATTCCAAGGCTCTACTTTCTTGGGGGGAAGCCGCTCAAAGACCCCTGAGTGATGCAAAACTTGACCTCCTCCCCCTTGAAAACCCTTTTGAGTTAAAGGAAGGAAATGTTTTATCCATTCGGGTTCTGTATCAGGGCAAACCGATTTCAGAATTGGAAGTTGAAGGAGGGGACCATAAAAAAATAACCACGACAGACAAGGAGGGGGTAGCGAAACTAAAGATATCAAAAGGCCATCAGGTTTTTTCCGTGAATTACAAAGAACCAATAAAAAATGATCCAGATGCGGATTTATTGCGCATCACCTCCACGCTGACTTTTGAGGTGACAAAATGAAAAAGGTGAACATTGACAAAAACTCCATCGTCGCAAGAACAGGAACTTACTCTTTCCAATCTCTCTTCATAGCAGTTCTTTTTCTTATTCTCCTTAACGCCTCTGCCTACGCTCATTCCATCAATTATGAGGTCCAGCAGAAAGGAATTTCAGTAAGGGTCTTTTATACTGAAAAGGACCCTGCCAGTTATTCACAATATGAGCTGTTCGGACCAGGGGATACGGAACCTCATCAGATAGGGAGAACTGACAAAAATGGATTTGTATCCTTTTTTCCAGAAAGACCTGGAATCTGGAAAATCAAGGTTTGGGGAGAATCGTCTCACGGGTATCATGGAGTCACGATTGATGTGAAGGTGGATGAAGCCCTCAATCTCCAATCTTTCAGTAAGCCTCTGGCGGCAACCCATACAAAATTAATTGTTGGAATCAGCCTCATCTTTGGCATTTTCGGCATTTACGCCCTCTTAAAATCAAGAAGGGCACAGGACAAAGGTAAAAAATCTTAATTTGAAAAAGAGGAGGGACGAAAATGAAGAAAATTAAATGGATGGTGTTAGGAATGGCACTCAGCGTGTTGTTTTCACCCCTTATGGCAATGGCCCATCACGGAGGTGTGAGCCTTGCTCTGGGACCTGGAAGTCCGATTGAAACCAGCTCTCCCCTCACCCTTCCTGAAGGGGGGATCGTGCTTTCCTGGAGGATTGAACAGGTGGAATGGAGGAAGTGGACTCGGGCTAAACCCAATAAAGACGACTTCACTTTCTTTAATCTCGGCCTCTCTTATGGAATAAAGCCCTACCTGACAGCAAGCATGTTTATCCCTTACAATATCAAGCGACAAGATGAATTGGGTTCAAATAAAGGGATCGGTGACCTAAAATTTCAAGCCAATCTTGGATTTCATTATGACCCCGAAAAGAAAGGAGTCTTTTTAAACAAAGCCGAAGATACGGCCATTACCCTTGAAGGAGCAAAGAAAATTTACTGCTCTATCTATGGAGGAGTGACAGCGCCCACAGGGAAAAATCGAAAAGAACTCGGAGGA
>JACAEV010000020.1 GCA_013388645.1 Syntrophaceae bacterium
AGTCCGATTCAGCCCATTATTGTCATTCCCGTGAAAACGGGAATCCAGTGAATTCAAATACTTCTGGACTCCTGCTTTCGCAGGAGTGACGGGTGGGGAGACTTTTTACGAGACCCTCATTATTTCATTACTGCAGCTTTAGTTGAAAATCCAAAGTTTCCGAAAGCGATTGAATTGCTTCAGGAAAGCCCTCTCCTCAGAAGTCATCGAGGAAGGAGAGATTCTCTCTTTCAATTTCAAGAACCCTCCATGATCTATCCAACAGAGCAGAGGGAAAAGATAACGCCGAAGGACCCCCTGTTTTTTAAAGGCAAAGCTGCTGTTGAAGTCAATGAGGAAAGGCTCTCCCAACTCCGAGATGAGGATATTGCCTTTATGTCTCAAATCTAAATGAACTACGCCTCTCGCATGGATTTCCTGGAGCACCTGTTTGAGGTGAGAGAAAAAAGAGGGATCAAGATTTTCTCCCCGCGAGAGGGGTCTTCCTGAAATGAACTCCATGCAAAAGGCGAAACGATCAATCCGTTCAATGGGGTGGGGAATGCCTTTCATTCCGATCAGCCTGGAATAGATTTTCCATTCTTTTTGAATCAACCAAAGCCCAAGAGTCCACCGTAAAAAAAATTTTCTTTTCCGGACATCTTTTACCATGACGGTGCGGCCCCCTAACTCAGCCCGACTCAGGTCAGGTTTTCCGAATCGCCCTTTAACCAGGCAAACAGAGTTTTTCTCAAGATCTTTTCGGTTCATCTTTATCGAATGACACGAATGGCAGCAAATTTACCGAATGAAAACAAATCTAACGAATAAGAACACGTTGATATTCGACTTTGCTCTTTGAGAAATTTACTAAGACCCCTAATTTATAGCCGCTTGCTTTTAAATACGACGTCAATTGGGCCTTGTGATGAACAGAAAATCTTTCTACTGTTTTTAATTCAATAACGACCTTACTATCGACAACAAGATCGAGCCGATGGATTCCGATTTTCCTATCCTTGTACATCAAATCAATGACCTTCTGAGTTTCAACCTTTATTCCCCTACCTTCAAGTTCTTTAATTAAGGCTTTTTCATAAATTGATTCAAGAAATCCAGGGCCTAACACTTTGTGAACCTCAAATACAGCAGCCATGATTGGGTACGAGAGGTCACGGTATATGATATTTGTGCTATTCGTTGTCATTCGTGTCATTCGTGAATTTCAGAAAATACTTTTCCAAAAGGGTCTGCTCAGTATCAAGAGGATTCCAACGATGACGATGAGGAGAATTCCCTCTTCGCTGTTCTCAATTACACATTTAAATTGCCAGGAGACATTTTCTTTAGAATAGGGAGTCCATCGGGGAAGGTAATCCGGAACCTTCTCATCATAATCGTCGAATCGATCTCCAAAGATCTTCCTCAACCGGTCTCCCTCCACCTTCTTTTTATAGGGGATGTAATGAAAACAGAACATAAAGAAGGTAGCTGCCAAGAGATAAATATTGTCACCCAGGATACAGAAACCGGCGGTAATGAGAATGGAGCCGATGTAGAGTGGATTTTTGACATAGGCGTAGGGTCCGGTTACCGTCAAGACTTCGTTCTTCTGGAGATGGCCCGCTGCCCAGAGGCGAACCCCCTCTCCCAAAAAGATCAAAATCATCCCGATCAAAATCCCAGGGAATTGGGGTTTTGCAAAAATCACCAACAAAAAAGCCCCGATAAACAGCGGCACCCTCCGGAACTTTCTTCGCCAAGATGATCTTGTATCATCCATAATATCCTCTCTTTCTTATTGAGCGGTGTGGAGGCCGATTTTCTTTTTTTTGTAAATAAAATAGAGATTTCTGAGATAGATAAAATTGCCTGGCAAATAGGCCAGGATGAAAACCGGATCCATCCGATGAATGGCGTAAAAGAGCACAATCAATCCCCCGGCCAAACTGAAATACCAGAACGATACAGGAATGACGCTCTCCTTCTTTCTTTCAGAGGCGATCCATTGAATCAAGAACCTCATGGTAAACATGGCTTGTCCGATAAAACCAAAAACCAACCAGAAGTCCAGATGGAATTGGGGGTACTTGGCAGAGATATCTTTAAACAGATCGATCGCAAAACCAAACATAGTTAAACATTCCATTTTAAATCCTCTCCACGATATCATAGGTGATGATCCGACGCTTCATCCATCTCACCGCTAACAGATCGATGAAGGATCGTACCATGCGATTTCGAATATGGTATTTCGACTTTCCAAACTTTCTTGGATGATGAGAAACGGGAACCTCAACGATCCGATACCCTTCCATCTTTACTAAAGTGGAAAGAAATCGGTGCATTCCATTAAACATCGGAATCCTCTGAATACATTCCTTTTTGAAAGCCCGAAGAGTGCAAGCACTATCTTGAATGGTCTCACCACTCAACCAATTCCGAATCCGATTGGCGATTTTAGAAGAAATTCTCTTTAGCCATTTATCCTCCCTTTTTCGCCGCCATCCGGTGGCCATATCGTAACGATCTAAGTACGCCAATAATCTCGGGATATCGGCAGGATCATTCTGCAGGTCTGAATCTAAGGTGGCAATCTTTTCTCCCCGAGCTTCTCTCATCCCTGCGATCAAGGCGGTGCTTAAACCACGATTCTCTTTAAATCGAAGGACTCGAAGAAAAGCATGCTTAGAGGCCATTTCTTTCAGAATCCTCCAGCTTTCATCGGAACTTCCATCATCCACAAAAATCATTTCATAAGAAAAGGGGAGGGTTTCTAACACTTCCACCAATTTTGGGATGAAAAGGGGTAGGCTCTCTTCTTCATTAAAAACAGGAACGACCACAGAGAGGGTCGGATGAACTGGAGTTTCCATCAAATATTTTTTCCTCACTCTAAGCGATTGGAGACCAATACGACATCGTTTTCCCCAACGGAATGCCTTGCAATCATGTGTATCTCTCGTGCCTCTCCCAATGCCTGAATTTGTTTTAACTCGTCGAAGGTGATGAGGCAAAACACTCTTTCCGAATAATTTAAAAAATGAAAAAAACTTTTGGGAGAAATTAAATTAGAAATAGGGACGACCCCTGTATAAAAATTATAAGGAGCGGGGGACAATCTTCCATAAACGGCCAACTTCTCACCGGGCTGGATTCGGGAAGAAACCTCCTTAGAAATGAACCGGGCTGACTTATGTTCATTGATGAGTGGGAAGATGGCACGGCCTGTGTAGAAATACATTGCAGCCAGGATTCCAAAAAGGAGGAGAAACATGACCCCCACCTTCTTGAAACGATAGGAAAGAAACATAACCAGACTTCCGCCCACTAAAAGAAAAGCCAATGGAAAGCTATAAAACATGAAGGAAGGGAACTTGAGTGAAACGAGCCAGGGAAGAACCCCACCGGCCACCAGCATCACTCCCAACAAAAGATAAATGGGAAAAATGATCCATCCCTGTCTAAAATGGTCCATCTGAGAAGAAATGAAGTCCTGTAGGAGTTTCCCAACCAGAAGAGAGGCGGCAGGGAAAAGAGGAAGAAGGTAAATACCCCGCTTCCCTTTTGACAGAGAGAAAAATACAAAGATGACAACAAACCAGATCGTGAGAAAGAAAAAAGATCTTCTCTTTTCAATAGGTTTGATGGAATAGGCATAGACAAAGGCCGAAGGAAGGAAGACAATCCACGGGAAGAAACCCGTTGGAAAGTCGTAAAGATAATAATAAATAGGCTGACCTTTCGCCCACCCATTCGAAAATCGATTGAGGGAATGGAGGAAGAGGGTTTGATCCAGATAGGTACGCCCTCCCTTCCATATGGCGGGAAGATACCAGCAGAGGACGATCCCTGAAAAGAGGAACATTCCTGTAAGAAGCCTCATTTCTTTGATCCCCTTCCAATCCTTTTGAAACATAAGGTAAACAATGCTGATCAAAAGGGGAAGAATAAAGCCCACCGGCCCCTTAGTTAATGTGGCAAACCCCATGGCCACATAAAATCCATAGATCAATAAATTTTTCGAATTTCCATGTCCTGTGGAACTACCCATCACGGCCTTTATCCCGTCGCTTAAGCGTTGAGGCGTGAAGGACATCTTCCCTGGAGCAAGAGAAGCAGAGTAAGAGGAACGATTCCGATGCCATTGAAAAAAACAAAAGAGAGAAGCAGTGGTAAAAAAAGTAAGTGTCGTATCGATATTAGCCCGAGTAGAAAGATAGGTAAATTCGACACCGGTGGTAAGGATGAGCCCCCCAAGAAAGCCCGTTCGGTGTCCATCGAGGTTTTTACCTATAAGGAAAGTGAGGAGGACGGTAAGGGTCCCAAAAAATGCGGATGGGAATCGGATAGAAAAAGAAGTAAATCCCTGCCAGAGAAAAGAGGAGAAAGCGATGAGCCAAAAAAAGAGGGGAGGTTTGTCAGAGTAAACATTTCCGTTATAATGCATAAGAATCCAGTCTCCCCCCTGGACCATCTCTCTTGAAACCTCTGCGTAGCGCGGTTCATCCGGATTCCAGAGGTCCCATTGACCCAAGTTAATAAAATAAATCACCAAACAGAACCCCAATAGAAGGATGAATTGGGCTAAGGGTTGAGGGGATCTTTTAAAAAAACGTTTATCCATTCTGTTCATCCCATCCTCTCGGTGACAACTCCTTGAGGTGAGACGTAAACTAAACCTCGCCGGCGACTTTCATTCATCAATTTTCGAATAAAATCCTTCTTATCCTTGATCACAGGGTTGAGGCGGAGGTATTCCATCAAAAATTGATAGCGATCCAGTTTGGTGATCACTTGAGGCGTGGAGGTATTGAGTTGAAGAAAATTTCTAAACAACCTTTTTTGATTCATTTTCTCATTCAAACGAATATCTTCAAAATCAAGAAGATGAAAAACCCAGGTTCCCCCTCTCTCCGAGACGAGGATATTACAGGTCTTCATATCCTTATGATAAACATTTATTTTGTGAAGTGCTCCAAGCCAGTGAGCAAACGCCTTGATGAAAAACCTCTTTTGATTTAAATCGTCAAAACCCTTTAAAAGATATCGATCCATCTCCAGACCATTTGTCAACACTTCCATGAACAATAGGCTTTCTTCCATTCCCCACCAGGATTTTTTCTCCACCAAAGCGAAGGGTTTGAGGGTTGGGAGACCTCTTGATCGCATTCCGTTCGCCGCCACCCAAGCCTGACGCCCTTTCGAATGGCGGAAATGTTCCTTCAGCCTTCCCCAGAGATGGGGGTAGCAGAACTGCTTCAGACAAATCCTCTCCCCTTCATCATCCGCAATAGAGACATTCACCTCCGGAGAATGTTTAATCAGGCAAGAAGGGTCTTCACTGACCAGGAACCGATGGTTTTTCATCACCCTTTTTAAACGATCCAAAGGGAAATCCCTCCGGTGAAAAATGAGGGTTTCCTTTTCCTTTTCAACGGCAAACTCGGTGCTTTCCTTGAGGCATCGTTTGGTTCGGCTTCGCCATTGTCTGGTCTGAAGGCGATCCATGAGGGGATAAATTCTTTGAAACAGCATTTTCTTTTTTTGAGAACCATCGGACACCTCATTAAAATATTCATCCAAAAATTGAAGTTGCTCCGCTTCGCCCCACGTCGATCTTAACGAATGAAACAGGTGTGCTATATTCCATAATTTCTTATTGAAAGATAGAGGCTTTCCGATTTTGGCATGATGCAGATCCGTCAGGATTAAGGAGGTTCCATCCCAGACAAAATTTCCGGCGTGAAGATCTTGGTGATATAATCCAGCCTCTTGAAACTTCTTCACTGTCTTGGCTAATTCAATAATCGATAGAGATTCTTTTGATCTCATTCCATCTTCAATAAATGAAATCCCTGTTCCGATGGCATTCGAGAAGAAATAACTTTCCCGTATCCACCCTCTTCTATCTCTTTCCATCCAACCCAAAGGTTCGGGAAGATTGACATCCCTCTCTCTCAATTGGGAGACAATTGAGAATTCTTTCCTTCCTTTCGTCGGGGAAAAAAGATATTTTAAGGAGTCTCCCCACCCCTTGGTCAAATCTCTCTTAATAAAAATTTTTCTTCCATTCAAAAGAGAGAAGATGGCTGCCCATCTCCATTTCGATTCTTTGACGATCTTTCCTTCCATCTCCCGAATGGATGAGATGGGATCGTCAAAAAAAGCTGAAGGAAGGGCATTGCATAGGTCTTCCCTCACCCACCCTTTGAGATCCCCTTTGGATACTCTTTTGAAAATGGGAGTCCCCATTTATCTCCGTTTCCCCAGCCTGATCATCTCTTGATAAAATCGCTCAACGGCTTCGGCTTGCCGTTCGAGCTGGAAGTCTTGATGGGCCTTTTCATAGGCCGATCGACCCAATGTTTCTCTCACTTCAGGATGACGAAGTAGGAGAAGGGCCGCATTGGCTAACTCTTCAGGAGTATCGTTGACCACCAATCCCGAAATTCCATCCTCCACCAATTCCGGAAGCATTCCCCGATTGGCCACGATGACGGGTTTGCCCATCGCCATGGCCTCTCTTAAAGCTCGGGCTGTTCCATCCGAACCTGCCATTAAGAAGACAAAGATATCCATGCAAGCTAAGGTATCCAGATAATCATTGGTTTGATAACCACCGAGGACCACCCACCTCTCGATCCCGAATTGCTGGATGGGCTGGATGACGCTTTGCTCTATCTGACTTGATCGGCCGACCAAAAGGACCTTGATATTTGGAAATTCTCTAACAATGATTTTCACTGCCTTCAAAAAGACATCTGTCCTTCGGTATTTTTGATATCGGGCGATCATTCCGATGACGATCTCATCGGATTTTATTCCAAAGAAAGCCCTCATATCTTTAAATTCCCTTCTGGGATGATACCGTTTAAGATCCAGAGCAGGTGAAATCTTCCCAACCCTCTCAAGGGGGAGGCCAAAATGTTCTGCATCCTCTCTCCTCGCTCTCTCTGAAAAAGTGATCAACCCATCAGTGAACTGGGAGATGAGAAAGCGATTTCCCAAGCTGGGCTTCAGAGGTTCCCGCTTGTGGTCGGTGCGAATGAGGATCGCAGGATGACCGGACCTCCTCACTGCAATTCCACCTATAAGATGACCATGGGAGTGGTGAACATTGAGGAGATCAAACCTCTCCTCACGAAGATAGTCCGTGAGATCCATAATATCTTTCAAATGGGTGGGTAGAAAGGAGGGATGATAGACCTTAACCGAGTGATTCAATCGAAAGCGGTCCGTCGCCTTCACCCCTGCTTGAAGAACCCTTTTCTCAATACTTTCCTCCACGGGAAAAGGAGGCTTTCGGTAGGCAAACATGACATCATGCCCCCGCCTCTCTAACTCCTTGCAGAGGTTCAAGGTAGGGTCGGCAGGGCCCGTCCATTTCCAATTACTGAACAGATGGAGTATTTTCATTGTCTAAGTAATTTAACTCTCCTCTATTCCCCCCTTAAGTTAAGGGGGGGGCGAAGGGAGGTTAAAGGAAGAAGTTGTCATTCTCAATTCTTTCAATTTCGCCAAGGTCTTCTTTTGATAGGATAAACTCTTCTAACCACCAATTCGTATGGTGATAAAAGCATCCGACATCTTTACATTCCTCTGACGCATCAAAGGTCAAAATCGATTGCGCCATCTTCTGGAGACTTTCCCTCAATTTTTTTTCCGAAAAGTAACCATCCGGACCTCCAATTTTAGCCTCCTCCACTCCCCGAAAGGCAGGACAGTGAAAGATCCCAAAAGGGCTCACCACGGTTCGAAAAAATTGCATGTGGCATCTTTTGGGTTGCCTCTTGATCCGATCGACCTCCTGATGGAGCATGGCCTTCAAATTTGAGCTTTCAAGAATCTTGATAGCATCTCCTGCAACACGTCTCCCTTCTTCCAGATGGCTCTTGATCGCGTCGATAATCTCTTTTTCTCTTCCTCGATCAACATCTTTCATCAATGTCTCCCGATGAGATTCTTCCATTCGGATCAAGCAGGGTTTAACAGAAACATAATCAAAGGAAAAATCTTTGGCCATCTCCACCGACTTCGCAATCTCATGAATATTAGCGGGCAATCTCCTCCCGTTCACCTCCAAGCCTTCCCAAACGATCACAAAGGAATATCCAAGGGATACGATTGGATTCTTCTTCTTCAATCGTTTTGCCTTTTCTAATATTTGAGTCAACGTCACTTTGGTTCTTGGGCGATGTAACTGTTTAAAGGTTTCCTCCTCTCCTGCGTCGACGGAAATTCGAATCCAATCTTTCTCTTTCAGGGATTTCACCACTGTTTCAATTCTCTCCAGTCTCGTTCCGTTGGTGACGATCCCGACCTGTAAATTTTTATTTTTGATATATCGGATAATTTTTTCAATGTCTGGGTGGAGAGTGGGTTCCCCCCCCCCGATTAAAATGACGGAGAGAAGACCATGGGCATGAAGAATATCAATCGTCCTCTGAACTTCTTCCAAAGTCAAGCTTTTACCCGTATTGATCAGCGTCGAATCCACACAAAACGGACATGAAAAGTTGCAGGCGGTGGTCAGATCCAAATTGATAGAGATGGGGCTAAAAAGAGGAGGATCTTGGTCGGTATCACCCACATCACATTTTCTCTGCCATTGAATATAATCTTTCAGTCTCTGAAGGGTGGCATCCTGCCTCAATTTAGAGACAAAATCATGTTCTCGTTCCTTTATCTTTTCCATGGATTTCTCTTTTCAAATGCCCCAAACTCATCGTCAATCTTTTTCAGTAGAGAGAGGTTATGAAAAATATGTTGAGCTCCGATGAAGGGCTCATTTCCCGTTGCAAAAGCCTCCATAAAATCTTTCACAGAGGACTCAAGGGGATCTGTGATCCTCATCTTTTTATTCTCATAATTGAAATAGGTCTCGTAATTTTCAAAATCCAGACTTCGAGAAACAATCTGGCCATTCAGTCCAAATGAGAAGGGGCGGGGTTGGGCCTCCTGATAAGCCAATTGGATAAAGACATCACAGGTCTTGGTTCCAAAGAGATAGGTAAAACGAATGCTCATCGCCCTCTCTTCTTTCGATTCGAACCTCAAATTTTCTATCTCCCCGTCTCCTAATAGACAATAGAGGAGACTCAAGGCATGAGGTACCGATTCTGAGATCATCTTTCTCCCTGAGACGGGAGGCGCCATTTCTATGAAAAAAGTGTTTCGTTCCTCAATTTTTACCTTCCCACAGATTTTTTTGTAATCGTCGAGGGCGAAAGGCCATTGCGAGTTCATGGCAACGATTAATCCTTTTGACCTGGCCTTTCCAAAAATTTCTTCAACCGCTTCAGAGGGATTTATGCGATCAGTCCAAATAAAGGGTTTTTCGCAGAAGACATGCGCTCCCGAATCGATCGACTGTAACAAATATTCATAATGGGTTGAAGAAGGAGAGGCAATGACCATGACCTCTGGCTTTTCATTTTTCACCATCTCATCAAAACGAGTATAGGGATGGGCATTGATTCCATATTTCCGAAGAGCAGAACAAGCCTGGAGGGTCGTCTTTTCAGATGTCCCCAAAGCAGAAATGACTTGTCCTCCATGTTGATGGAAATACTTTCCGATATACTCCCCAATTCCATTTCGAGTTCTCCCAGCCCCGATGATCGACACCTTCATAAGAATCAAGAGTCCCCACCATTCTATCATTATTGTGAACGACAAAAAGAAATCGACAAATGAAATGGGAAGGGGAGGCTTTAGCCTCCCCTTTTAGGGGCGACTGAAGTCACCCTTACCCAATCGAATGTCTACTTTTTAAAGTCATTCACTATAATTATAAACTTTTTTATTTTAACATAGTTATTGCTTCAATGATACCTTTAGGTCTCAATCTCGAAAAGCGGAATAAACACAAATCGCGTCCTTCCCAAACTTCTGTTTCAGGATAAGACGGTATCCTCTCGATCGAATATGAGACCCGTATCGGCTATCGTCCAGATAAGCATCCAGTAATAAAGTTGTTCCAGACCTATCTTCAAACCGCCCCAGCAACAAATCCTCGAGACTCAAAACAGGTATCTTTTCCCCAAGGTAGAAGAATGAAGCACCTCGAAGCGCCTCAGAAGGATTGACCAGATAGATGGGGCCACGGGTTTGTTGAATGCTCACTGCTTTGAATACAGGCCGAAGGCTTTCTTTCGTTTCTTTGGGAGTAATAAAGAAGAGATAGATTCCAATATAGATTAAAAAGATGATCAATAGGCCATAGAGTTCCCAGCGTTTCAGTTTGGGGAATTTCTCGCGAAGATAGTCCCATCCAAGGGCGGCTAAAAGTGCAAAAGGAGGGAAGATGGGCGCAAGGTAGATGGGTCGCTTCGCTGAAGCCAGGGAGAGTCCAATGAAAACGGTCAAGGACCAAATAAGAGTGAATCTTAGAAGTAAATCATCAGACCCTGTTTCTCTTTGGGGAATAGGTTTCCATCGGGACCATAATAAAACAAAAAGAAGAATTGTCCATGGCATGGAAGAAAGAAAAGCAGGAATGAAATAGTAGTAGAAAGGCTTTGCATGATCAGCTGATGGAGAAAGAAATCGCTGGAGGCTTTGTCTTACCACCTCTTTTAAAATGCTACTCCCTTCAATCCACCAAACGCTCCCAGCCCAGAGAAAGAGAGGTAAGAAAAAAAGAAGAATCCCTGGATTCAGGAGAAGTTTCCGGATTCCTCTGAAATCTTTTCGAGTGATTAAGAAAACCATGGCAATGGCGATAGGAATGGCCAACCCGATGATTCCCTTAGTCAGAAAAGCTCCAGACATTGCCAGATAGAAAACGGTGAAAAAAGGAACTTTTCTCCAATCCTTCTGATAAACAGATATAAAACCATACAAACTGAGTGTGATAAAAAAGAGAAGTACAGGATCGACCCGGCAATGCCGGTGTAAGGAAATAAAAGCTGGCATGCTCGACAGAATAAATCCAGCCATCAGCCCGATTCGGCCACTTGCCAATTTTCTCCCGATAAAATAGGTGACGAGAACTGTTCCGACACCGAAGAAGATGATAGGGATAAACACGAGAAAATCGGTCGGTGTTTGACTCCACAGAAGGGTGAAGGCCATGGGCCAATATCCCAACGGAGGATATTCAAGAAAGTTCTCTCCATTGAGTCGGGGAATAAGATAGTTTGAAGTGACCGCCATTTCCCTGGCAATCCCTGCCACTCTTGGCGAATCCCGACCCGAAAGCTCAGGCTTCCAAATGGAAAGGACCTGTAGGATGAGGATGAAAAGAAGAAGGACGAATATAACCCGGAAAGGTTTTTGATCAATGGACGGTTTCAAAAAGTAAATCACCTTAAGATATCTTAAAAACTCTAAGCCAAGGAAGACATCAAAAATCCGAGGCAGATCAAAAGAATCCCGAAGTAGCGTAAGGTTGGGATAGGCTCAAGAAAGACAATTCGGGCTGAGAGCATGACCAGAACAAAGATCAATGCAGTAAAAGGGAAAACAAAGCTTAACGTCGCCTTGGAGAGTGCAATGAGCCAAAGGATGGTGCTGATTCCATAAAGGACCAATCCTGAAAGAATAAAAGGGTTCAATATCAGCTTGAGTAATTCACTGACCCAAGACCCTTTTAACGTTATCTCTCCGGTCATAAAAACACCCTTCTTAAAAAAAATCTGTCCGATCGTCGCCGAACACACTGAGATTAAGAGCAGCCACACTGGTTTCATGGATCTCTCCTTTTTGATGATTTCTCACCACAGGGCGATGATGAATTCACTTTCCATTTGGCTTCTCAACTTATCACAGCCTCTTTGACCCCGTCAATGGAGAATGTCCAGGTTATTAAATCCCTCCCACGAAGTCCCTATCAAAATCCTTATTCTCCCAAGGAGTCACTGGCCTAAACAGCGCAAGGACTGGCTCGACCAGGTAGTAGCTCTAAATGATATTTTCGCACGGGTAATGTTTCAGTCTCCAGAAGCGCCCGTATTTTGGAAAGAGGGAGAATCTCAAAATCTGTTCTCCGCACCTCCTCACATAATTCAATAAAATATTTACTCCAGACCCCTCCTTCTACCTCAGCATGGATAGGAAGGACGTTTATCCCTCCATTTTTTAGAATTTGCATTATCTTTGAAACACCCTGATGGACGCCGATTTCCTCGAAACAGGGAAGATTTGAAGGAATCTCGATCCGTCTCGATATTTCATGGACAAAAGGCTCCTTCGCCCGTGTGCAACTCAGGTAATCAAAATGGTATTTTTGTGAGATTTCTAATACCCGATCATCTATCACCCAAGAAGGCGCTCCAAAAGAGGACGGGTCCTTTTTAACCAATTTTCTATAGGCTGTAATCCCTTTCTCGAACCACTCCTCGATCCACCCATAGGTATGTTTATCAAGTTCATCTTGCCATCGCCGGTGATCCCAGGCATGAAACTCAACTTCGTGACCTGCTGCGATCATTTTTCCAACGAGTTCAGGAAAGGAAATTGCAATCAGGGGAGAGGGAAGCAACGTGCCGTACAGGGCGGTCTTTAATCCATAGAGACGACCTGCGTTTGTCCTAAACATTTTTTTAAAAAAACGTGGGTTCTTTATTAATTGAAAAATGGCCCTCCCTGAGGCATCCGGCCCCATGCTTAGATAAAATGTGGCTTGAATCCCAAAACAGGATAAAATGGACAAAAGACGTGGAACCCCTCGTTTCATACCGAGATAGGTATCTACGTCGATTTTAAAACCCAAAATGTTTTTATGATTGATTTTCTGCGTCAAAGTTTTAATTCTCTTCCAGGAAGGCGTAGACCGTATTTTTAAGGGCCTCCTCGAGCCCAATCTGGGGTGTCCATCCAAGAAGTCTTTTCGCCTTTTCGATGTTAGGTTTTCGGGTGGTGATGTCCTGGTAACCTTTTCCATAATAGGAATCCGAAGAGGCTTCAATAATTTCGGAAAAAACCTTGTCGTCTCTATGTTTCGGATGGGCCATAAAGATTTGCTTCAGAAGATATGCAAGCTCTCTGATGGAACATTCATTGTCAGGGTTACCGATATTGATGATCTGGTTCCTGCAGCAGTCATCCTTATTCTCTAAGATTTTCATCAATGCATCTATTCCATCATCTACATAGGTAAAACATCGCTTTTGACTCCCTCCATCCACCAGTGAGAGAGGTCTTTTCATCAGTAATTCCGCAATAAACTGGGTCACCACCCTGGAACTTCCCTCTTTCGCTGCATCCAGCGAATCCAATCTCGGGCCAATCCAATTGAAGGGCCTAAATAATGTAAATTTTAGGTGTCCGTGAGTGCCATAGGCATAAATCACTCGATCGAGAAGCTGTTTGCAACATGCATAGATCCATCGCTCTTTATGGATGGGTCCAAGGACAAGAAAGGTCTCATCTTCCTTAAATTCAGGCTCTAAAGAGGCGCCATAAACTTCTGAGGTAGAAGGAAAAACAATCCTCTTATTATACTTCACACATTGTTTTACAATATGGAGATTCATTTCAAAATCTAAATGAAACACACCCAGCGGATCGGTCAGATAGAGTTTTGGAGTGGCAATGGCCACCAATGGAATGATGACGTCACATTTTTTAATGTGGTACTCAATCCATTCCCGGTTGATCGAGATATCCCCCTCGATAAAGTGAAACCGAGGATGTTGAATGACCCGATCCAACCTATCAAAGGCGAGGTCCATGCCATAGACATTCCAATCCGTTGTATCAAGTATTCTCTGGGTTAAATGGTGCCCGATGAATCCGTTGACTCCAAGTATCAAAATCTTCATTTTAAGATCACACCTTCTTTTCCTTTAAAATATTCAAAAATCTTTTGTCCCTTCATCCTCTCTTTCCCCACTTCAATATCCAATAACCTCAGTCTTCCATCCGATGCCCGGACATAAACATAATCGTCTCCAAACTCTATGGTCCCTGCAGGGCCTTTCGAGAACTCATCTTTTTCAGGGAGGGCCCACCAGATAAACAACTTCTCTCCTTCGGGAAGATAGGTGAAGGCTCCTGGATAAGGGTCTGTGACTGCCCTTACCAAATTGTAAATTTGCATCATCGGCCAATTCCATTCGATCTTTCCATCCTCAGGCTTCCGCCCCCCATAATAACTGCCTTCTTTTAAGTTCTGAGCGATGCGGGGAGCCACTCTTTTTTTGATAAGCGGAAGCAGTTCTTCAAGGAGCTCTTTTGCCTTCCTACATAACTTTTGATAAAGAGTGAAGGCAGTATCTTCGAATTCAATCAATACTTCTTTCTGTCCAACAATATCTCCTGCATCGGGGGCTTCAACGATATGATGTAAAGTGACCCCTGTACGTTGTTCCCCTTTTACTAAAACCCAATTAACCGGGCACCGGCCTCGGTAAGCGGGAAGTAACGACCCATGAAGGTTAAAAGAACCTACGGATGGAATCGTGAAGATGTATCGGCTTAAAAGATTACGATAATAAAATGAAAAAATAACCTCGGGCGAGATTTTACGAATCCTCTCGATCCATTCGGTGGTGTTAATATTCTGAGGGAAAAACACGGGAATCCGATTTTTCTTTGCCCATTCGGCCACCGAGCCAAACCAAATGTTCTCATCCGGATCATCGAGATGGGAGAAAATTGCTTGAATATCAAATTCCTCCTGAACTAATGCCTCTAAACCAATGATTCCGATATTATGATATGCAAATACGACGGTTTTCATCCGTGGGATAAATCCTTTCAATCATATACTCCGGCCTTTTCCTCACTTCCCTATATATTCGGCCGATGTATTCACCAATGACCCCAAGAGCAAAGAACTGGAAACCAACGAAAGCAAAAAGGATGGCAAAGAGGGTGAAGATCCCTTGCGCAGCCCAATGTGCTCCATAAACCAAACGGGCAATCCCCAATAAAATTCCAAAGGAGATTCCCAGGAACGCCATCGCGATGCCTGCAAACATGATAAACTTTAATGGAAATTCAGAGAAAGAGGAGACTAAGTCGAACTGGAGATTAATGAGTTTCCGCAATGAGTAATTAGATTCTCCGGCATATCTCTCCTCATGTCCCACCTCAATCTCCGTAACTTTTTTAGAAAAGTAGGTCGCCAGTGCCGGGATGAAGGTCGAATGTTCATGACAGTTCACCATCCGCTCCACAACATTTCTTCGGTAAGCCCGTAACATGCACCCCCAATCTGACATGTTTACTTTCGTCATCTTCCGTGTGATTCCATTGATGATGCGAGATGGAAAAGTCCTTAAAAACGAATCCTTTCGTTCCTTTCTGATCGTTCCCACGACATCATAATCTTCTTCTTCCATCACTCTTACAAGATGTGGAATCTCCTCTGGAGGGTTCTGGAGATCGGCATCCAGAGTGATCACGATGTCTCCTCGCACCACAGAAAATCCAGAAAAAATGGCTGCATGTTGCCCGTAATTTCTTGTCAGCTCAACCACTCTGACTTCCGGATAGATCAAAAAACTTTTCAGGATCGCCAGGCTGTTATCTCTGCTTCCATCATCCACAAAAATAATCTCATAATTCCTTCCCATCTTTTGCATGACTGGCCTGAGGCGTTCTATCAGGTGAGCTAAGTTTGCCTCTTCGTTGTATACCGGAATGACAAGAGAAATCATCATCTTTTTATCCATTTGCTAATATCTCCCGAATGGCCTCGCAAACATAAGAAACATCCTCTTCTTCCATGTCAGGGAATAATGGTAGAGAAACTAACCTTGAACCAGCTCGTTCTGTTTCTTTCAACTCCCCTTTCTTAACCTTATATCTTTCCTGAATATAGCTTAACCGATGTCCGGCTGGAAAATGAATTCCATAACCGATTTGGTATTCGGATAATTTCTTCATAAAACGCTCTCGATCCATAGAAAGTACTTTGATGACAAAGAGGTGCCAAGCATGGGTGTGCGGGTAAACTGGCACACCTGGTAGTTCCAAACCATTTACCCCTTTTAACCCTTTCATATATAGATCAGCCAGACACCTTCTTCGATTGTTCAGTTCCTCTAATCTGGATAGCTGAGCAAGACCCAGTGCGGCCTGAATATCCGTTAAATTATATTTAAATCCAGCTTTCTTAATGTCATATTCGGGGGTTCCACCTTTGCCATACCTCTTCCAAGCGTCCCTTTCTATTCCATGAAATCTTAGAAGTCTCAATTGGCTTTCGAGGTGATTGTCATTATGGGTAATCATGCCCCCCTCGCCCGTTGTAATATTCTTAAGAGGGTGAAAGGAGAAAATAGCGTATTGACCAAATCCACCTGCATGAACCCCCTTATAGAACGTCCCAAGGCCATGGGCGGCGTCTTCAATGACAAATAGATTATTCTTCTTGGCAATTTTTAATATCTTATCCATATCAACAGGAGCTCCTGCAAAATGGACAGGGACAATCCCTTTTGTTCTATTCGTGATTTTCCCTTCAATCAAATCAGCGTTTATGTTCAATGTATCATAATGAATGTCAACAAAAACGGGTTTTGCTCCACATAGAGTGATCATATTCAACGTGGAAGCAAAGGTCATCGATGGGGTGATCATCTCATCGCCTCGTTTGATACCCAGTCCTAATAATATGAGGTGCATGCCAGCCGTGCCAGATGAAACGGAAATGGCATACGAAGCACCTGTGAGTCCACAGAATTTTTCCTCAAATGCCTTGCAAAGGGGGCCTGTGGTGATCCAACCAGATTTCAGGCAAGAGACAACCGCATTGATTTCCTTTTCACCAATGGAAGGCCTGCTCAAAGGCAAAAAATCTTTTCTAATTTTCATAAAAAAATCCGAATCTGGTTGAGGAATTAAACTTGCAATCGCAAAAAATAATATACTCCATTGTCCCAGAGCACTTCAAGGGTGGAAATCTCTTTTTTCAATATCTCAACATTTTCTTTACCTTGTGTTATACAGTAAATCTCACCCTTTTCTTTACAAAACTCATAAAACCGAGGGTAAAACAAAAAATAATGAGATCTCTCTTCTGGAGGGAGTTGCTGAATACCAAAATCCAATTCTCCCCCTCCATATCGACCCACCAGAGGTGTTCGAATCTTATTGTAAAACTCAATCCCATAAAGAGAGGTATTAAATTGATACACTTCCTGGTTCGTATGAAGCAACATACGGATGGCTCTCGAAACAGGATAGGCAGATTTATAGGGAGTTAGAAAATGAGAAATAGGAAAGTGGATGGTTACCAAGAAAAGAGTGGAAAGTATGGTGACCGCTAAAAACCATCCTCTTCCCCATTTCCTTTGGACCAAAGAGGGTAGGAGGGTCATCGATATCAGAAATAAAATGGGCAAGATGATCAATTCCCACCCATTTTCAAAAGGAAGGTTGATCTGAAAAGCACCCAGGCTCACATTTCTTATGAAGCATGCCGAAATGAGACCTGCGATGAACAAGAGAGACATTAAAATAATGGGAAGATCATAAAGAAACCTCCTGCCCCTTCCCTTCTCCATGCTGATATTCCGATCTTCATACAACCTAAATATATGACCGAAAATAACGGCAATGGGTAGGAAAATAGGTGCAATATAAGGAATCAACTTGGATGAAGAAAAAAAGAAAAAAATGAGGATGAAAAAAATCCAGATCAGGAGGAAATTTTTTTCTTCGACTTTGAAAAGAGAAGCTTTTTCACCTACTCTTTCCTTCAATGCCTTCCATAAAAAAGCAGACCATGGCAAAGTCCCGAATAGGACCACGGGAAAATAAAACCAAAACGGATGATTTCGGCTCCCATTCGTTGCGGTATATCTCAAAAAATGCTCATGGACGAAAAAAAACCAGAAGAAGTCCTTATTGGCTTTTTGAACTAAAATGACCCATGGACAGGAGATCAGAAGAAAGAGACTTATCCCACCCGGTGAAAAAAGCCTTAACACATCACGCCATCTCTTGGAAATGAAAAGCCACAGCATCACAATGGCAAGGGGGAAAATAATTCCGATCAATCCCTTCGTCAGAAAGGCAAGGCCGCTACTGACATAGAGGAGATAAAGCCAACCTTTCCTTTGGCAATCTCCAGTAAAGTACCGATATCCTCCCCAGGTGGCAAGACAGACGAAAAAAGTGAGGGGGATATCTAAGATATTAATTTTCCCAAGGATCGAATGGAATAGAAAAGTACTCAATACCCCTGCGGAATAGAGCCCCGTCTTTTCGTCTTGAAAAAAGACCCCCATACGATAAACAAGAAAGATGCATCCCCAGGCACAAAGAGCAACAAATAACCTTGAAGAGAATTCATTTTCTCCAAATATTTTAAACGATAGTGCTGTAGCCCAATAAGACAGGGGAGGTTTTTCAAGGTAAACTACATGAAGTAAATGGGGAGAGATATAATCCCCTGTTCGGTTCATGAGGCTTGGGATATCGCTATAACGGGCTTCGTCAGGCTCCATTAAAGGCATAACGGGTAACAGGAAGATATACAGAAAAAGCGGAATGATGAAGAGGAAAAAGATTTTACTTTTCATCCAATTCCTTTTTTAATTTCAGTCAAATTTATCGCTCTCATAAGAGGCTGCGATTCCTGAAGACGGAAATTGCAATTTGAAATTTTAAATTCCCTTTTGTGCTAAATTTTCTTCATTTTTAATGCAAAATAAGCCCTTGTAAATTCAAAAGAAATTTTACAAGACAAAGATTAAATAGAGATTAAACTTAAATTAAGATTTCTTAAGGTTAGTTTTGGAGGAATTACGTTTTTCGATGGGTAAATAAATTTTGAAGGTAGAACCTTGATTTAATTCGCTCTCAACTTCGATCCTTCCGTGGTGAGCGCGCACAATCCACTCTGCAATGCTTAATCCCAACCCTACTCCACCGGTCTCCCTGGAACGAGATTTATCCACTCGATAGAAACGTTTGAAGATTTTCTCTTGCTCCTCTTTTGGGATACCCATCCCTGTATCCTTTATTTTGACGAGAGCAGAATCTTTATTTTTTTCAACCGAAACACGAATAGACCCTTTCGAAGTGTATTTGAGGGCATTATCCATCAGGTTGGTAAAAAGTTGCTGAAGGCGAAGTTTATCCCCTATCACATTGACCTCTTCAGGAGTATCCATCTCCAGGGTAATCTCCTTCTGATCGGCAAGGACCTGAAAGAAATTACAGAGGTCCTTGATCAGAAGATCCAATCTTAAGGGAATCATCTTCAACTCCACTTGGGTGGTGTCGGACTTAGAAAGAAGGATCAAGTCATTGATCATCTGATTGAGGTGGTCAAATTGTTCTATAAACTTAGCCAAGCTTTCCTGATACTCTTCGGGTTCTCTTTCTTTGGAAAGCAACACCTCTGCCTCTCCCCTCATGGCACAGATGGGTGTTTTCAATTCGTGAGAGGCATCTGCTGTGAATTCGGCCATTCGCTTAAAAGAACTTTCCAACCTTACAATCATTTCATTGATGGTATGGATGAGTTCGTCCATCTCATCACCCGTTCCCCTTGGGATGAGCCTTTCACTTAAATTTTCTGAGGTAATGCTTCGGGCCTTCGAGGCAATATAACCGATCGGAGAAAGAGACCTTCGGGCTAATATCCAACCTCCCAGAGTCCCTAATACTAAAACAACAAAAAGACCGATCAATATATTATTTCTAAAATGAGAGAGGTTTTTTCTTACAAAACGGAGATGGGTTGCTAATTGAATGATCTCGGTAAGCTTTCCATGTTTATAGACAGGGGTGCTGATGACGCGATAGGGTGTCCTCCTCCCCGCTGGACGAATTTCCTCTCGGGTCACTTTCTTATTTATCGCATTCGCAATTACGCCCTCCTTCAACACATATCCTAATTCCTGAAAACCCCTTGATGTATATAAGGGTTTTCCATTTTGATCTAAAACTTGAAAAAAGAAAGGGTAATACTTTCTTGCCATCACATCGTCTTCGAACCTCATTAAGAAATGGGTTTCTTTTGACTCATGAGATAGAACTCTCTCGATTTCTCGCGTTTCATCAATAAGAAATTGGTCGATCTCTTTGAGGAGTTGGTGCTTTAGCCTCAGGTAAAGGAACGAACAGATGATGAGGGCAGAGATCAAGAAGGTGAAGACATACCAGAGGGTCATCTTGAAGTCGGTCCTTCGGTAAAACTTACCCCCTATCTTCGAGGACATATCCAACCCCTTTCACGGTGTGGAGAAGCTTTGGCTCGAAATCTTTATCGATCTTATTCCGAAGATGTGAGACATGGACATCAATGACATTGGTTGAGGTGTCGAATGAATAATCAAAAATCCTCTCAGAGATCATTGTCCGGGTGATGATCTCGCCCGGGTGTCTCATGAAAAACTCGAGAAGAGCATATTCTTTGGGAGTAAGTTCGATCTTCACCCTTTCTCGATAGACGCGATGGCCATCAGGTTCTAAAATAAGATTCGCGACTTGTAACCTTGAAGAAGGACTTATGGGTCTCCCTCTTCTCAGGATGGCCTGAATCCTCGCAAGCAATTCGTTAAAAGAGAAAGGTTTGGTGAGGTAGTCATCGGCTCCCAAATTTAAGCCCTTAACAATATCACTCTCCGAATCTTTGGCCGTTAAGAAAATGACAGGGGTTCGAATCTCTTTTTCCCTGAGGGTTTTTAAGAGATCCCTTCCATCCATTCTCGGAAGCAGAATATCGAGGATGATCAGCTCATAGCCTTTATGGAGGGCCCATTCCAAACCCTCTTCTCCGTTGGTAGTTACTTCCACCTCAAAAGAATGTTCCAATAATCCCTTTTTCACAAATCGGACAATACCTTTGTCGTCTTCAACCAATAAAATTTTCATCGAAACTATTCTAACAAATCCCCTTGGAAATTCAAACCGACGTTGAAAAATTGACTTTTTTCTCTTACGATGGATTCCATGAAAAAAAGGGATATCCTGCTGAGTTTTCTCTCAGGGGCTCTCCTCATCCTCTCTTTCCCATATTTTGATCTTGAATTTTTAGCCTGGGTTGCACTGGTACCCCTTTTCCTCGCCGTAGAGGGAAAAGGGTTAGTCTATAGTTTTAAAATTGGATTCTTGACGGGAGCTATTTCTTTTCTTGGAATTCTTTACTGGATCATTGTCGCAGTCCATTCCTATGGGAATGTCCCTTTGATCCTGAGTGCTCTCATCCTTTTGCTATT
Source organism: Syntrophaceae bacterium (assembly GCA_013388645.1). Lineage (GTDB taxonomy): Bacteria > Desulfobacterota > BSN033 > BSN033 > UBA1163 > UBA1163. The sequence goes on from JACAEV010000020.1 coordinate 21,108, forward strand.
GGTGGGATACCTGAGCCTTTACATCGGTGTCTTCACTTACCTCATCCGTCTCATCCAGATACGCTTGGGAATTGAAACCATTCTTTTCATTCCTTTCCTCTGGGTAGCCTTAGAATACCTTCGGTCGTTTCTACTCACAGGTTTTCCCTGGGCCAACCTGGGTTATTCTCAATATCTCAACATCCCATTCATCCAGATGGTAGATATCACGGGAAGTTATGGCCTCTCCTTTGTCATTGTTTTGGTCAATGCCACTCTTTTTCAGGTGGCTCGTCAATGGGTCCAAAAGATCTTCCCCTTGAAAGAGGTGATTCTCACGTTTATCGTCCTTTCAGGATCTCTCACTTATGGATATATTAAGTTGGGAATCATCGATCGGCAAATAATCCAGAATCCTTCATTGAAGGTTGGATTGGTTCAGGGAAATATCGATCAATCCATAAAATGGGATGAATCTTTCCAGAAGGAGACGCTAAAGATTTACAGTAGACTTTCTCAGCGCATTTCAGAAGAAAAACCGGATCTCATTATCTGGCCGGAAACAGCCACTCCCTTCTTCTTTCAGGATGCCAAGGAATATCAGCCTCTTGTACAAGAAATTCCGAAGAGGACGAATGCTTTTCTTCTCTTCGGAACCCCCACCTATAGAATTGAAAAGGGGAAAGTCAACCACTACAATAGCGCTTACCTGCTTTCTCCC
>JACAEV010000246.1 GCA_013388645.1 Syntrophaceae bacterium
ACAAGTTTATAAGAGCCTTCCGCAATCTTTTGCAAAGCCTCTTCCTGTTCTCCGATCCCCATAAGACTGTTTACGGAAATGGCGGGGACGTCGAAGACACTCAAAGAATCAACCTGATCTTTCATCAATGCAATCAGCGGAGAAATAACCAGTGTCACCCCCGGGAGAATGAGGGCCGGAAGCTGATAGCAAAGGGATTTTCCTCCCCCGGTGGGCATGACCACCAGGGTTTCCTCTCCCGAGAAGATGGCCTCGAGAATCGCCTCCTGACCGGGTCGAAACTCACGGAATCCGAAGACCCTCCCCATGAGTTCCTGGGCCTGGGAAAGGAGTTGATCAGTATGAGAGGGAGTATTTTGCAATTTATGAATCCTTAGTTTTTGAGCGAGATAAAAATAATAAATTCGTAAGAAAGTCGCCATTCCCGTGTAAATGGGAATCAGGGGAGTTCTATGTGCTTAAAAAGGCCGGTCTTCCTCTATGTGAAATGGGACTTGCTCTTCAACATAGAAGGAGGAATGACATGAAATAGCCTTTTTAGACTTTTACGAAACCATCAAAGTACGTTCAATCTTTTCCGAATCCTCCTGATCGATCCGAGAAGCGATTTCTGGCCCGGATGTTGCAAAAGAGTCTCCTCAAGGAGGGCAAGGTAGGCACCGATGTCGTCCCGTGCCTCATAAATTTTTTCCAGGGTCTTTCGCACGACGAAATCTGAAGGGTCCTTTTGAAAAGCCTCTTTTAGGCAATCAACAGCCCGCTCATACTCTTTCTGGCGGTAGTGGCAGAATCCCTGCTGTTTTAGGAAATAGAGGTTATCAGGTTCAATATCGGAAGCCCTCTTATATTCAACCGCAGCCTCCTTGACCATGCCAGCCCCTTTAAGCCTCTGGGCCAGGAGCCCGTGAAGCTGGGCATCGTCTTTCTTCGACTCCATGCCGATGATTGTCTGAAGCTCTTTAATAACCTGAGGTTCAGGTCTTTTGTGGCCTCGTAGGCGGAATATTTCCTTTTGCACAAAGGGGTCCTCTGGTGAGACCTCCTTTGCCCTTTCAAGTGTCTCAAGGGCCTCGTCAAATCTCTTCATCCGGTTAAGGATGAGAGCCTTCTCTTTCAGAAAAGCGAGGCTTTTGGGTTTTACCACAAGGACCTTTTCGAGTTCCTGAAGGGCCTCGTCAAAAAGTTTCATCTCTTTGAAAGCCCGTGCGGTTTTGAGAATCAGATAAGGTTTGGGATCCCGAGCAAAGGCCTGCCGATAACAATCGAGCGCCCTCTGGGGAGAATGTTCCTTTATGAAAAGGTCGCCCAATACCGACAGGGCTTCCGGGTGCTGAGGATCGAACGTTAGAACTTCATCGATTAGGATTCTCGCCTCCGTGAGACGTCCCTGCCGGAGGTAAAGATCCGCAAGACTCGTTTTAAGAAAGGGTTGTTCTGGATTCTTTTGGAGTTCCTCTCGGAGTTCCTCTTCGGCCTCTGGATACCTACGACTCTCTTTGAGACTCCGAATACGATCTATTAATTTTCTTCGATCCATGATAGGCTATTTAAGGAAACTTAGGAAATTCTAAAGAAATTATTGGAATTATGCAAGCACAAATCCCATCTCGGTGTTCCCTGCCAATATCCTCTCCCTTGCCCAAAATTCCATCGTAGGCTTGATGTAATTTTCATTTCCTTTCAGGAAATCCCACCGGGGAATTTTTCGGCTCATCTTCTTTCACGACAGAAATTCCGCAAATCAACAATTTTTCTTTGCAGACCCTCCATGGATTCTAATAGTTTAAGCCCACATAACCTACCCTCAGCAAGAATCTTGGGACTTTGTGAAAATCCTTATGGTTTTTCCTCTTGACAATAATAAACAAATTGTTTATTATTGTCCTATGATCAAGTCGTTTCGTTGCCGCGAGACTAGAAAAATATTTCACCGCCAATTTTCCAGAAAGTTTCCACATGACATTCAACAGCGTGCTTTTATGAAGCTTAATGCGATTGATGCGGCAACTCAGCTTGAAGATTTAGGTCTACCTTCATCAAACCGACTTGAGGCTTTGGAGGGGGAACGGAAAGGGCAATGGAGCATTCGCATTAATGATCAGTGGCGTATTTGTTTTGAATGGCGCGATGGTAATGCCGAAGAGGGGGAAATCGTAGATCATCACTGAGGAGGTTTTCATGAACAAAAAGCGTATTTCTCCAGTACACCCCGGAGTGTATCTAAAAGAGTTACTTGACGAGTTAAAACTGTCGCAATACCGACTCGCACGGGAGTTAGGCGTCCCTGCCATGCGTATCAATCACATTGTGAATGGCAAACGTCCGGTAACGGCGGAGCTTGCCTTGCGCCTGGGGCGCTATTTCGGGCAAAGCCCGCGTTATTGGATAAACCTACAAAGTCGCTATGATATGGATGTTGCAGAAGATGCCCTGTCCGAACAGGTGAAACGTGAAGTACGTCCCATGATGGCAGCCGTTTGAGTTTAATCAGGACATTCGTTGATTCATTCAAACGGCATGGCCGAACTAAGGGGTAAACGCAGACTCTCAATTTTGCAGTGTCTCTGCTGTTTTCCTTTCTTTCGCTCTTCTTTCTTTTTCATCTTTGGCCTGAAGACTTCCTCAATGGATTTCACATCAATGGGCCTATCCCTGCCAAAACGTTTGAGATAAATGTCTTAAACCCCTTCCCTGAATCAATAGAAAAAGTTATACTTTAGCATATTTTTAAGGAAGGTGTGAGACGATGCCAGAAAACGAGATGGAAGAAAAAGAGAGTTTTGAGGAGCTCCTGAAAGCCAGTTTTGAAGCTCCGGGGCGCAAGCTTTTCCCTGGGGACAAAGTTTCAGGGAAGGTGTTGAAAATCAGCAAGGATTCGATCTTTGTTGATTTGGGGGGAAAGAGCGAGGGCATTGCAGATATCCAAGAATTTCTCGATAAGGCTGGGAGCTTGACCATTCATGAAGGAGATTGGGTTGAGATGAGAGTGGCATCAACTCGGGATGGAATTCTCCTCACCAAAGGGATGAAGGTTCAAGGCCCTGATTCTCTCGAAATTCTTAGGGAGGCAAAAGAAAACCTCATTCCTATAGAAGGAAGGGTTTCAAAGGCTGTGAAAGGTGGTTTTGAAATTGATCTTTCTGGGATTCGTGCCTTTTGCCCTTTAGGCCAAATGGACCTGCAGTTCTTTGAAAAACCTGAAGAGCACATTGGAGCAAGATATTCATTCCGTATTATGGAGATTAAAGAAAAGGGGAAGAATATCATTGTCTCCAGACGGGTGATCTTAGAGGAGGAGCAAGAGAAGAAAGCCAAAGAGACCCTTGCCAGACTTAAACCTGACCTCGAGTGTGAAGGAAAGGTAACCAAGCTGACCGATTTTGGTGCCTTTGTGGATATTGGGGGTATTGAGGGGATGGTTCATATCTCTGAAATATCCCATGGAAGGATCAAACATCCATCAGAGATTCTTAACCCTGGTCAATCGATAAATGTAAAAGTGGTGAAGATCGATTCGGACAAGGAAGGCCGTCCCAAAATCTCCCTTTCCCTCAAGGCTTTGGAGCCCGATTCATGGGAAAAGGGCCTTGGATTCGAAGAAGGAGAAATCATTCGCGGCAAAGTCTCAAGGCTCACTGACTTTGGTGCCTTTGTTGAAGTAGCACCAGGGGTGGATGGCCTTGTTCATATTTCTGAAATCAGCTATGAGCGCGTTCCTCACCCCAGTAAATTTCTTAAGGAAGGAGATGAGGCGGAGGTGCTGGTCATGGGAATCGATCGGGAAAACCATCGCATCTCCCTTTCGATCAAAGAGGCGATGATCAAGAAAAGGATCTCAGAGGAAGGGGGAACGGATCAAGTTCGCCTTGAAAAGGGACAGGTCGTAAAAGGAATTGTTGAAGACAGTAAACCTTATGGTCTTTTTATCAGGCTTCCACAATTGGGGCCCAAGGTGAGAGGGTTGCTTCCTATGGAGGAATTGAAAGAATCTGGTAAGAAGGATGTAAAAAAGAAATTTCCGAAAGGACAGGAGATTCAGGTGGAGATCATCTCCATAGATGAAGAGGGGAAAATACGATTATCACAGA
>JACAEV010000006.1 GCA_013388645.1 Syntrophaceae bacterium
ATCGATATCTTCGATACGGGTTAAACTTCTTGACAGCTATCATAATACCAATATTTCCTTCTTGAATGAGGTCAGCAAGTTTAACCCCATAAGTTCTGTATTCTAAAGCAACTTTCACAACAAACCTTAAATTCGATGTCACCAATTCATGGGCAGCTTCCATGTCATTGTACCTGCGATATCTTACCGCAAGCTTGAATTCCTCTTCTCGGGTCAAAAGAGGAAACTGATTGATCTTGATAAGATATGATTCTAAAGAGTTTTGGACTACTGGCACCTCTACCATGAGTTTACCATTCCGTGTTCATAAATAAACACATATCATTAAAGTTTGAGCTAAATTGTATTCCATTTCATGCAACGATGTTAGGATACAGCCGAGCACTTAAGGTCATTAGGATCACCACAGCTGCCAATAGCACGCCAAAATCCAGGATCAACCCAAAACTGCTTGCCCCATGAGCAATCATCAAGGTTCGTAGCGCATCCACTTCATATGTCAAGGGGTTCATGTGCGAGATTATCCGCAACCAGCCCGGCATCATCGAGATCGGATAAATCGCATTGCTGGCAAAGAATAACGGCATCGTTAGCACCTGACCAACACCCATAAATCGCTCGCGTGTCTTGACCACACAAGCAATAATTAATGAAAAAGTCGAAAACACAGCCGCGCCCAGGACCACAATTACTACCACTCCTGCCAGCGTAACGGGATTCCAATTCATCTTTACACCAAGCAGTAATGCCAGGGCGTAGACGATAAAGGCTTGTGCAAGAGCGCGGATACCGGCTGACAGCGCCTTGCCAAGCACAAGGGCTTCCCGAGGTATTGGGCTTACCAGAAACTTTTGGACAATCCCCATGTCGCGCTCCCAGATGATTGCAATACCATAGAAGATGGCTATGAACAGCACGCTTTGAGCAAGGATGCCGGGGGCCATGAAATCAAGGTAGCGCATCCCCTCTGTGGGGATGTCACGGACTTTACTAAATACCTCTCCGAACAGCAGCAGCCAAATTACAGGTTGAACTGCCCGCGTAAACAGTTCGGTAAGATCGTGATGCAATTTACGTACTTCCAGTTCGGCAATGACCAGAGTCTTATTTGCGAACATGGTAATGTTACCAAAAGGTTCTGTCACAAGAGACAGAGCCTGGTTAGCCAAGCCGCTGAGCTGTGCGTCGCTCACTCGAAGTCTCACGGTAACTTCCTCCCGATTCTAATATGCCGCCTGTGTAATGAATGAATACGTCGTCTAAAGTATCACCACCCGTACCTATAGAGGCTTTGAGGATGGTCGGCGTTCCAAGAGCAACCACCTTCCCCAAGTGCATGATTGCCACCCTACTACACAGACTGTCGGCCTCTTCCATGTAGTGGGTCGTCAAAAATATGGTCGTCCCGTATTGAGTACAGAGTTGCTTGATGTGTTCCCAAACAGCTTTACGAGCCAGCGGATCAAGCCCTAAGGTCGGCTCGTCCAAAAACAGGAGATGGGGACGATGCAACGTCGATTGAGCAATCTCAAGGCGTCGGATCATTCCGCCGGAGTACTCACGGACAAGCTTACCTGCTGCGTCGGTTAGTCCCATGAAAGACAGAGCATCACGAATACGGCTCTCCCTTTCAGTGTGTGGGATGTCGTACAGCTTTGCAAAGATCAACAGGTTCTCGTAGCCAGTCAGGGAGCCGTCTACCGAAAGCGCCTGGGGCACATAGCCAATGACCCGGCGTACACTCGCAGCCTGACGGATGATGTTGAAACCGGCTATGCTTGCTCCACCAGAGGTTGGCCTCAAGAGTGTCGTCAACATCTTGATCACAGTGGTCTTCCCAGCCCCGTTGGGGCCCAGCAACCCAAACATCTCACCCGCTTCCACCGAAATCGTTAAGGCATTCACGGCCGTCAACGCGCCAAAACAACGCGTAAGTGCCTGTGTTTTTAAGATGGCCATTTTGATTCGTCCTTTTGTCTGCTTTCCTGATCCTTGACTCTTTTCATCCTTCTAATTTTTCGATCTGCTCTATGATTTCTTCAAAAGCATTCGGCTTCAGGAATTTGAAGCTTTTGACAAAGGTGTCAAATACTTCAAAATCCTTCGGCTCATAAGCCCCATTCATCGGCCGCCACTGTGTGCAAAGAAAGGAAACAATCCAGTCCCCCCTTCTGACGAAATAAACCTTTGACTTCGCCTTTTCGTTCTGATTTGGGTTTTTCCCCTCTGTATTCAGAACGACTACGGACTGTCCCGTCACCTCGGCCTTCTCTATGCTGCTCCCGGTCATTATCAACCCCGTTGCTGCAAAAAATAAGGCCTGATACTGCTTAGCTCGCACTTCCAAATCTTGAGAACTGCCGTAAGGCTCATCATCATAAACAAAGGTCGTCTGACTGGGGTATTCGCCCTCGAGCTTGGAAAATCCAAATTCAAAATCACTCCCTGACTCTACCCTTAGCACCTTCCACCCTTTCGGTGCCTTGAACTCATACTTTTCTTCGTATATGACTGTGCCTTGATCCGTAGGCACAAAAGCTGGCTTTGGTTTCTCCCTCACCGTGGTGGCACATCCCAAGAGGAAAAGCACGGTCACGGACAGCAGGCAAATTCCTGAGATCAGTCTTGACATGGTTTTGTTTTCAATGATTTCTCCTTTTTGAATTTCATTTACCCTTAAACTCCTCTTCCAGCTTCAATAGAAGAGTAAGAATCTCCTTAAAGTTTGGCGAACCATCCCGGATATACCGAACAATTCCTTTCTTGTCGATAATCACCACGCGATTTTCAAATCTTGGAGGAAAAGGTGGTTCATTAGCGTAAGCCCCGTAATCCCATCCTATTCTAGATGTTGAGGCTGACGCGAGAGGAAACTCCAACGAAAGCCATTGGGCAAATTGTACATTAGTACCGAGATCACTTCTGCTGACACCCAGGACCCGGGCATTTAGACGCTCATAGAGAAAATTAACTCTCTGATGCCCATCTATTGCATCTGTTCAGCCCTCTCCAAAAGCATTGGCAAAGAATTGCAAGACCAGATGATACCTTCCGTAGTAATCGTTGCTATAACTGACTGGTTTATCATGCGTCGTAGCGAGCATGAACTTTGGGGCAGCGTCTCCAACCTTCAGTTCTGCCGAAGCATTCCCCATGGATAGAACCAAGAAAAGGGAAATACTCGCCATTCCAAACACTAAAGCCGTTTTCTTTCTCATAGAAGTTACCTTTCTTTTTAGAAGATTTCTGTTTACTCCGTGAATAATTTCGCATGCCATAAATTATTCCTCTCTCTGTTAAAACTTTGCCAAAACTGATTCGTCTGATCTCTCGGTCAAATGAAGATCCTAAATATTCCTCAGCTTCTCAGTTTTTGTGCAATCTCAGTAACCCGCCTTCCTAATATTCGTCCGAGCTTCAGATCAATTTCAGTAGGAGATTGATCAGACATCGGTCCAACCACTGATGATGCACCGTAGGGTGTCCCTCCTCTCTCCGTGGCGATCAATTCTTGTACGGAATAGGGAATACCTACGATGACCATCCCGTGATGGATAAGGGTAAACATCATTGAGATGAGTGTCGTCTCTTGACCTCCATGGAATGTCCCTGTGGAAGTAAATAGACCGGCTGGTTTTCCAATGAGTTGACCTTTCAGCCAGATCTGGCTTGTCCGATCCCAGAAGTTTCTCATTTGAGCACACATATTCCCAAACCGTGTTGGTGACCCCAGAACCAGGCCATCGCAGTGTGCTAAATCATCTAAAGTTCCAATGGAGACGTCCTTCTGTAGTTCTTTCCCCTCCTTCAAACGATCATCCTTCTCAATCACCTCAGCCGGAATCAATTCAGGGACAGTTCGCACAACAGGCTCTCCCCCGGCCTCTTTGACTCCCTCAACAACAGCTTTCGCCATGTAAAAATTATTTCCGTACATACTGTAATATAGGACAAGTATCTTCATCGTTGACCCTCCGAAGATTTCTTTTTGGTTATGGTCTGTTTCTATCTCCGCTTTTCTCTTTCGAGATACTCTTTTGACGCGCCAGCGTTTTTGTACCTGGGATCTTTTGCGGCCCAAAGAAGAGTGACCCTTTCAGGGCTCACACCTCTTCAAGCATGGTGGTAAAAAGATCGTGATGCTCTTCCTCGTCCTCAAGGATTTCTTTGAATATGAAGGCCGTGGTGACATCCGTTTCTTTTTGGGCCTGCTCAATAATCTTTTTATAGAGGGTAATCGCCTCCTCCTCAGCCTTCACGTCCAACTCGAGGAACTCTTTGAGACTTTCTCCCACATTGATCGGTGCAGGTTTGGTGGTTGGGATTCCCTCAAGATACCAGAGCCTCTCGGCTATCTTTTCGGCATGTTTCATTTCAGTGATGGCCGTCTGCTTGAATTGATCCTGTACCGCCACCGCCTTGACACCGATGACTTGAACATGCTGCCACATGTATTGAATGCCGACCGCAATCTCCTTGGCAATGGCATCGTTTAACATCCTCCTCAAATTTTCACTCACTTTGGTTGCTGGTGCGATATGTGTTGCCATTTTTACTACCTCCTTATCCCGTTTATTCGGTTTTTGAATATCTTATGGAAATTATCTACAAAAAATCTGCTTCCATCTTCCTTCTCTCTAACTTTGAGTTGAACCTCATCCCGTTCAATCCCCTGCTAAATCCCTACCAGAGGACGCTGAAATATCCCCTGTTTTGTTCTTTAACCGTTAGAAAAACTTCTTAGATCCCATCCCAATTAATCGTAGTCTTCTCAGATGGCAATGGTACGGTAAAAACTGGCTTTCGAGTTCGATGCAAAACTGCGCTGGAGACACTTCCAAGGAAGGTATGGGCCAAAAACCCCTTTCCATGCGTCCCAAGAACAATCACATCGCAATGTTCTCCATCTGCAGCATCCAAGATCTCATTTGGGGGGTATCCAACCGGAACAAGGATTTTGGACACGAGTTCAACGCAGGGAGGGCCAATTTGGGCCTCTGCTTTTTTGCAAAATCCTTGCAGGTGTTCTTTCATCGATTCAATAATCTCCTCATGCTGCTTCTTTTTGAATTCGTCCGTCATGGCAGCATAAACTTCTGCATAGGCGGGAATGGGTTCAATCGCATGTAAAATAACAATTCTTGCATCATGCTTTTTTGCCATATCGATTGCATATAAGAAGGCATAAGAAGAGTTTTTGCTGAGATCGGTCGCATAAAGAACCTTCTCAATCTTTGGAATCATTTTTGTTTTCCTCCTTGCTTTATCTCTCATTTAATAGCCCCGCGATTTTCTAATTGATATTTATAAAAAAGGTCGTGCTACAATTCCTCCCCTATTCCCTTGGCCCACCGAAACCTATGGGGAATGGTCATGGCTCAATCTTCCATCGCCTGTGGGGCGTTTCTTCTCTTAACTGCGGGTTACGAAGCTCAGTGCTGATATATCCCAATCTTGGAATACCCGCTTGGTTAAAGGGGGCTGGAGGTGCGAGAGTACTTGCGCCCAAGGTGAACTCAAAAGGAAGCACGATCTGATTGCTTTCGTTGCCCCATCGGTCGAATACCGAAATATTGATCCTAATCTGCGTCCACTCAGGCAAGGGGTCACTGTTCCCTGTATTCCACTGAAGGTATCCGACGAAACGCTGTCTATTTTCGGCTCCGAGATAAGTCCAATCCGTGGGGTAGACTCCATAACCCACCTGGGTTATTTGAGTTCCAATGTCCCGCATATCTCCATCAGGGTCCTCGGCCGCAAGATAGATTCTTATGGTGTCTCCCTGTATGCCTGTCTTGGGAGCAAAATAACTCGTGATGACAGGCGGTTTTGAGTCTGAGGGAGGTGTAACAGCTCTCGTCATCGCCTGATTGCTTGCACATCCTGTATAAAGAAAAAATGCCACGACCACGAACCAAAGAGCCACATTCTTTTTTAGAACATCCGCATTACTCAGCCTCCTGTCCGATAATGTTCTTAAAGCCTTTGCAATCATTGTCGTCACCCTCCTTCTCCCTGTTGAATTTAACCGATTCTCTCCTCAACTGTTTTCCAATTGATATTCTTAAAAAAGGCTTCAATATAATCTGCCTTCTTCAACCCATAATCCTTTGTTGAAGGCACAAAACCTTCTTACAGGTTTGGCCATTAAATCTCCAAAACGAAATTCTGGGTACCGAAGGGATTGAAGACTTGTTCTGTACCCGTCGAACCTTCAAACCAATTGCCATCCACATAAAATTTGTACTCGTATCTACCCGGAGGTAATGGTGTCTTAAGTTTCCAGATCCCTTGCTTATCTCTTTTCATGGGAAGCGATTGGGTTTCCCACTGGTTAAAATCTCCTGCTAAGAAGACTTCTCTTGCTTCCGGGGCATAGAGACCGAAATCCACTTTTTTCTTTACACGGCTTTCTTTGCTCTTGTTGCCTTTCTCTTTCTTTTCATCATTTTGCACCATCTTCCTGTCCTCCTTTCCATTAAAGATCCTACTTGTTCAATCAAGTCAGATCCTTTTTTTTCTCCTCGAATTCTTCTTTGTTGATCTCTCCCCTGGCATACCTTTTTTTTAGAATTTCCAGAGCAGTCTCCTCCGTTTCTTGGCCATGGCTCCCCGAACGACTTGATACCACTAACCACCGGACCAGAAAGATAATCGCCACAATGATAAGAACCCAGAAAATCCCCATCATAATGAGACCAAACCAGCCCATCCCAAATCCCCAGTCCATCATCCCTGGACCATGTCCCCATCCGTAATCACGCCATTGGGTAAGAATGTTTATAAGAAAATTTGTCTCCATTTTATTCGCCCTTTTTGAGTTCTATAGAAAAGACCTTTTCGTAAAACAAACCTAAATTTTCTTTTCCCGTCAGGACTTCACTCAGTCCATTCAATGACTGCAAAATTACCATCTGATCCAAAATCCTTCTTACCTCATACATCTTCCTCGTTCTGCTACTCTTAAATATTTCCCCTATCGCTGGTGTGATCATAGAGTTGACCTCCTCACATATCTTCCATTTCTCCCCCATCTTCTCTGCATTATCAACTTCCCGAAACCGTTCCGATTTTCTAGGATGACGGGATCAAACACCTCACCACAATGAATACACTTCCATCCCCAGAAAGGTTCGTTGCCATAGAACTTTTCATGAATCATCATTCCACTACATCGATTACATTTCATGGAAACCCTCCCAATAACTCTGTTCCATGCTTCAAATGTCTTTAAACAAGAAATATGCCAAATCGGGACTTTAAATATTTTGCCTTTTGTTTTCGTTACTTAAGAATTTTGAGAGAATTTTGGATGTGGAAAGAGCTTAAGAATGTGTCCTGTAAGAATGGATTAAGTCCTGTCTCACAAGAATCTATCCTCTCTGGTGGGACGATAAATATAAAATTGGTGAGGATTAGTAGGAATGGAAAAAGATGATCCTCAAAAAAGGGGTTAGGTTTTTTACAACAGGGAGGATCTCCTACAATCGCTCTTAAGCCATCAAACCCATGCCAAATCCTCCCATCATTTTCCACCTTCAAATCACTAAAGCAAAGCACCCACAATGAGTCTCTATTTTTTCTGTTCCTTGAGGAATTTCTCTGGGTTCTTGATAAACTTATTTTTGCATCCAACAGCACAGAAATAAAAGGTTTTCCCCTTGCATTCCTGAGTGGCCGCGGCTGTCTTTTCGCCTACCACCATTCCACAAACCGGATCGATTACCATCGTTCCCACCTCCTTTAGACTTTTCTCTAATTTAAATTTAATACGCCCTATCATTTATTCAAATTTTTTGAGGAACAATTGGAAGACTGTAATGATGTATAAAATTACTCCAATAAATAACCCGAAGCCTCCAAATAGAACAGCCATGAACCAGGGTCTCATAAACCCCTGTACCGTAAGAAAATCAATCCCTAATCCCCTTTGCATGTAAGATTGAAGCACCCCTGCCACCCCAAAACCTAAACCCACCACTACCATGCTAATGGTGGTTATCCAAAAAACCAAAAATCCCCTCTTTTTATTGTATTGTTTCAATCCCTTTAATTTTGGTAAGGCATAATATACCACGGTAATAATGGTCATGGCATAAGCCCCGAAGAATGCCATGTGACCATGAGAAGCTGTCACCTGCGTTCCATGCGTCCAGCGATTGACTACCGGTAGCGTATGGATAAACCCCCATACGCCCGCACCAATGAAATGGAAGATCGCGCAACCGACGGCCCAATGTAGTACCAACCGATCCAGAATCTCAATCTTCCTATGCCTGACATGGTTGAGTGTATCAAAGACCATCAAAAGGATGGGAAGAGGTTCCAGGGCACTGAAGATCCCTCCCCACCAGAGCCAATATCTTGGTGTCCCAATCCAGTAGTAATGATGACCTGTCCCAATGATTCCCGTAATCAGAACCAAGGCCACCTCCACATACAGCCACTTCTCAATGACCTGACGATCAATACCCGTTATCTTCAACAGGATAAAGGCCATGAGCGAGGCAGCAATCAGCTCCCAGGCTCCTTCCACCCACAAATGGATCACCCACCACCAGTAGTAATAGTCAAGCGTGAGATTTTTGAAAAAAGGAATGCCGAAAAGCCACATAACAGCCAGCATCACAATGCCCCCTAAAAGGAGGCCCTGAATGGCTGTCCATTTCTTTGTCCGGATCATGGTCATAAAAACATTGAAGATAAAGATTAAGGCTACCAATACAATGGCCCACTTCAGTTCCACCGGCAACTCTAGAAGAGGCCTCCCTGCTGTCCAGCGAAACAAAAACCCAATGACCCCCACCAGACCACCAAGAAGAAGGAGCCAAAATTGGAGATTGGCCAATCCTTTGCTGAACAATTCCTTTCCTGACTCCTCCGGAACAAGATAGTAAGTCCCTCCCATGAATCCAAAGATCATCCACACGACAAGGAGGTTGGTATGGATGGCTCGCGCTGTGTTAAAGGGGAGGAACCCAATGAGGGGATCAGCCCAGATGTATTTAGAGACGAGAAGAAGGCCAACAATCACTTGAAGCCCGAAGAGAATCGCTGAGATAACAAAATATTTTATTGCCACTTTCTGCGATTCATAAACCATCTTTCTCCTCCTCCTCCCTATTTGAGGTTTATTAAATAGTCAACCAAAGCATTGAGTTCACCCTTGGTAATTTGTGGAAAGGGTGGCATTACGGTAGTGGGATCGTGGGATTTCGGATCTCTAATATGTTGCTCTAACCAGAGTGCATCTCGCTTGCTCCCTTCACGGGTTAATTCGGGGCCGATCATGCCTCCCTTTCCTTCAATCTTATGACAGATATCGCATCGGTATTTTTCAAACACCCCTTTGCCTAAGGCTACTTGAGGCTCACTTTTCGATTCGACCTCAGCGATCTTCCCTTCCCCAATCGGCTTGGGAGGCCATTGATTGGTATCGATGCCATCCACCCATTTGAAGAAGGTAATCAGTCTGGTAGTCTCGTCCTCGGAGAGATGAAAATTAACCATCTTTCTCCTCTTAGGATCAGGACTTTCCGGATCTTTCAAAAACGCCTTCAACCATGCCTCTCCCCGCATAAAATAGACTTTGGTAACATCCGGGGAGTAATAGCCACCAATGCCGAGAATGGTATGGCAATCATTACAATTGTACTTGTGCCAAACCCTTTTCCCTAAAATGACTTCCTCAGAGAGTTGATCAGTATGGGTTCTTTTCGGAATGGTCGTATGCGTATCAATCGTCAGCCAAATAAACACAACAGTGCAAATGGCAGTTCCCAAAATGAAGAAATTTCGTGCAAATTTCTTCCCCATAGGAATCTCCTTTCCTCCTGTACCTTTGAGAAAGTCACCAACGAGATAAAGAGCGGAATAATCACTGCAAAACAAGAAAAAAATCTATCCCTGGAACCACCCCTTCACCTTACCCCGGGCCAATTCTAAATAAATATAAATCACTGGAGTAATATACAGTGTCAGGAGTTGAGAGAATACCAGACCCCCCACGACGGCAAGACCAAGAGGTCGGCGCGATTCTGCCCCTGCACCGAATCCAAGGGCGATCGGCAACGTGGCCATCAGAGCCGCCATGGTGGTCATCATGATTGGCCGGAATCGAATGAGGCAGCCCTCAAAAATAGCATCGGAAGGGTTCTTTCCTTCTTTTCTCTGAGCCTCCAAGGCAAAGTCAATCATCATAATGGCATTCTTCTTTACGATGCCAATCAGCATGATAATGCCCACAAAAGCGTAAAGGGTCAGATCATGATGAAAGATCAGCAAAGTCACGAGAGCACCAAACCCCGCTGAGGGAAGGCCTGAAAGGATGGTGAGGGGATGAATGAGGCTTTCATAGAGAATGCCCAGAATGATATAAATGACCAGAATGGCCATAACCAACAGGATGCCCAATCCCTTCATCGACGATTGAAATGCCTGAGCCGTTCCCTGAAAACTGGTACTGATCGTGGCGGGTAGAGTGGCACGTGCAAGCTTGTCCACTTCTGCCACAGCATCCCCAAGGGCAACACCCGGTCTGAGGTTGAAGGAGATGGTGACGGAAGGTAACTGACCGAGGTGATTTACCGACAGAGGCCCCACACCTCGCCTCAGATTGGCGACTGCATTCAATGGAACGAGTTGGCCAGAGGAGGAGCGTATGTAGAGCATGGAGAGGGCAGAGGGATCCATCTGATATTGGGGCAAAAGTTCCATAATCACCTGATATTGGTTGATCGGCGTCAAGATCGTTGAGACCTGACGTGATCCATAGGCACCGTAGAGTGCATCTTCGACCTGTTCGGCTGAGACCGCGAGCGTAGATGCTTTATACCGGTCGATCTCAACATTCACTTGAGGATTCTTGATCCGCAGATCGCTGGTGACATCTTGGAGGCCGGGAATTCGGCGCACCCTTGCTTCAAAATCAACGGCATGCTGGTAGAGTTCCTTCGTTTCCGGACTCTGTAACGTGAATTGATATTGGCTTTTGGTCAATTGACCTCCGACCTGAATGGGAGGAAGATTCTGTAAAAAAATCTGAACTCCAGAAACCCTTGCCAACTTCGGCCGTAATTCTTGTATCACTTCATCCACACTGAATCGGCGTTGAGAGCGGGGTTTCAGACGGATGAACATACGGCCAGAATTATTACCGATCACAGCAGACATATAGGACTCTACATTGGGGTCCTGCCGAATGATCGCAGCCAGGGCTTGCTGATGTTCAACCATGGATTGAAAAGAGATTCCCTGTGGCCCTTCGGTAAAACCAAAGACCTGGCTTGTGTCTTCGCTCGGAAGAAATCCGTAAGAAGAAACTTTAAAGAGGGCGTAGGTCGCGACGAGGCTGAGGATGAAGATCGTAAAAGTGATCCCTTTGTGTTTTAACGCCACTTGGAGTGATTGCCGGTAAGCCTTTAACAGGCCTGTGAAGAACCGCTCAGAAGTCTCATAGAGACGGCTATGTCGGTTTGTAGCTCGTAGAGTCGAGTCTACGACCGCCGGTCGCAGAAATTTGCTGCAGAGCATAGGTGTAAGAGTTAAGGAAACAAAACCGGAGACCAAGACCGCCATACCGATGGTCACTGCAAACTCGTGGAGCAAACGTCCGATAATTCCTCCCATGAAGAGGACAGGGATAAAGACGGCCGCCAAGGAAAGCGTCATGGATATAATCGTAAAGCCGATCTCTCTTGATCCGTCGAGAGCAGCCTGGAGAGGATCTTTTCCCATCTCCATATGCCGAACGATGTTTTCCAACATCACGATGGCGTCATCCACTACAAAGCCAACAGAGAGTGTGAGCGCCATCAAAGAAAGGTTATCGAGTGTGTAGTTCAGCTGATACATGACGGCGAAGGTCCCAACAATCGACATGGGCAGGGCTAAACTCGGAATGACCGTAGCCGAAACATTACGCAGAAAGAGAAAGATCACGAGAACAACCAAGCAGAGAGCGAGAAACAGAGTGAATTTGACATCATTGACAGAATCACGAATCGATACAGAACGATCATAGAGAATCGTTAGGTTAACGGCGGCAGGCATCTGGCTTCGGAAGGTGGGAAGGACTTGTTTGATCGAATTGACCACCTCGACCGTGTTGGTCCCCGGCTGACGCTGAATAGCCAGCACAACTGCTCGGGTCGTATTATACCAGCTGGCTATCTTATCGTTCTCCACGCTATCGATCGCTCTCCCAAGATCCCGGAGATAGACAGGGGAGCCATTGTGGTAGGTGACGATGAGAGGCCGATAAGCCTCGGCATTAGAGAGCTGGCCGCTTGCTTCTATGGTGAAGGCTTGATACCTTCCATAAAGGGTCCCCGTAGGAAGATTCACATTTCCTCGTGCAATGGCACTCGCCACCTCATCAATTCCAATTCCCCTTGTGGCGAGCGCCTCTGGATCGAGCTGGATGCGGACGGCGTATTTCTGAGAACCGAAGACCTGGACCTGGGCGACACCACTGATGGTGGAAATGCGCTGAGCAATGAACGTCTCTGCATATTCGTCGACCATTGAGAGAGGAAGGGTTGGGGAGCTTAAGGATAAGTAAAGAATGGGCTGGTCGGCCGGATTCACCTTCCGGTAAGAAGGAGGGCTTGGCATATCGGTTGGGAGTTGTCTTTGGGCCCTTGCAACGGCTGCCTGAACATCTTGAGCAGCGGCATCGATATTGCGGCTCAAATTAAATTGGAGCGTGATCTGTGTGGTCCCCAACGTACTGACTGAATTCATTGAATCGACACCAGCAATGGTGGAGAATTCCTTCTCCAGCGGAGTTGCCACAGATGACGCCATGGTCTCGGGACTGGCTCCAGGAAGGTTGGCAGTCACCAAAATGGTCGGGAAATCGATGTTTGGCAGGTCGCTCACCGGCAGGAGCCGGTAACCCATGACACCAAAGAGCAGGATGGCCAGCATGACAAGGAATGTCATGATGGGGCGTCTAATAAAAAGTTCAGAAATGTTCATTGATCACTACCCTAAGGGGTCGTCGCGTGGGTGGTCGTTTTAATCTCTACCTTAGCTCCTGGATAGAGGCGAAGCTGTCCATCGGTCACTACATTTTCACCTGGGTTGAGGCCTTTCTGAATGACCGTCTCGTTGTTGAGAATCAGGCCTGAAACAACTGGCCGGGATTCCACAGTGAGGTCGGGCTTGACAACAAACACATACTGACCTTCTTGCCCGGTCTGAATTGCCTGGGATGGAACTACAATTGCGTTGGGTTCTTCCACCAGGGTCAGAACCACCCTAACAAACTGTCCTGGCCAGAGGCGCTTCTCTTTGTTGGCAAAGGTTCCTTTGAGCCGTATTGTTCCCGTACCAGTATCTATCGTATTATCAACAAAGGAAATAATGCCACTCTCTGGACGCGCATCATCATTGGGAATGACGACCTCAACCTTGAGTTTTCCTCCTGCCATATACTTCTTGATCTCGGCCAGGTACTGTTCAGGAACGGAAAGGGCCACATAGATGGGTGTGATCTGGTTGATTACAACCATCGCAATATCGTTCTCTTTAATCATATTGCCTTCTTGAACAATGAGACTTCCTGTGCGACCATCCATAGGCGACCGAATGGAGCAGTATCCAAGTTGGATTCTTGCATTTTCCACAACGGCCCTGTCCGCACGGACGGTTGCTTCGGCATTTTCTTTTGCTGCCTGGGACTCACGGACTGCTGCTTTGGCACTCTCCAGAGTAGCTTTATCAGCCCGAACCGACGCATCAAGGGCTTCCGCATTCGTGCGGAACTGATCATATTGCTGCTTAGCAACAACCTTCTTCTCAATTAAGAATTCATAACGCCTGGCCTCCACCTCAGCATTTTTCGCCTGGGCGATATCTTTTTCGAGAATGCTTTCGGCCTGTCTTACAAGGGCAAAGTTTTTTTCCAGGGCTGCTTCGGCCTGCTTCACAAGAGCCATATCCCTCTCGAGGTTGGCCTCGGCTTGCTTGAGAGCTGATTCGAAAGGACGAGAATCTATGGTGAAAAGAAGCTCTCCCGTTTTCACGTCCTGACCTTCTTTGAAATAAACCCGCATGAGTTGTCCTGCGATCCGCGATTTCACAGAGACGGTTGAATAAGCTTGTACATTTCCAATGGCGTGAAGTTGGACAGGGACAGTCTTTTGAACGGCAGCAGTTACCTCCACGGGCCAAGCCACCTCAGGCCCTTCCTTTCTTCCACTGGAGCAAGACCAAAAGATGAAAAAGACCATCGTTCCTATCAGGATCATTTTCAAAGTAAATCTCTTTTCATCCACCTTCATATTCAAGCTTAGGATATATTGTCATCCTCCCTCCCTCTCTTCTTAATAATCATAATCGGAGCAATTCTTCATTCCATTTGCACTCAATACACAGCAAGCGGGATGCCAAGATTTGGGCACCTTACCTTTTCTATTCTTTCCAATAGGTTAACACTATCTGGGAACGAATCGATGTCGGCAGAAGAATGAGATTTGTCCTGTGAGAAAGGAAAAAGTCTTGTACAGCAAGAATTTATCCTTCTTGGCAAGACTTTGAAAGTAGGTAATCCTTCTCGGTTATTCTTGACAAACAATGTCTCGATTAATATGTTTGATTTGAGACAGGTCGCGCTTATCCATAAATAGAACTTAAGAAATAAAGGAGGAGATTCATGGAAAAGTTTGAAAAAATTCTTGTCCCTTTAGATGGCTCAAATTGTGCAGAAGATGTTTTCCCAAGGATTGAAAAATTAGCAACCGATTTGAAGGCTACTCTCGTTCTTCTGCGTGTTGCCTATGCTCATGTTTTTCCAGGAACAGATCCAACTGAAGCCGAAGTGAAAGTCGTCCGGGAGGCAGAAGAATATTTGGATAAATTGAAAAAAAGACTGGAAGCCGAAGGATACAAAGTGGAAACCCATGTCCGGTATGGCCATGATGCAGAAGAGATCTTGGATCATGCCGCTCAGAAGGAAATTGATTTAATTGCAATGACGACCCATGGGAGAAGTGGGATCAAACGGTTTCTTCTTGGGAGTGTGGCAGAAAAGGTGCTTCGTTATTCCGCAAAGCCTGTATTCCTTGTCCGTTGTACTTAAGAACTGAAATGCCTTTAAGCTAATAGATTAATGACGGTGAGGTGGTGTTGCTTGTCTCCCAAAGATAAGAATTATCTTTTCGATGGTAATTGCTATCTTATAAGCATACACCTTCCCGATTTTCTTTCTGAGCCTATAATAAAAGCAAAGGTTTTTGTTGATTAGAAACCCTCTCATAGAAATATCCTCTAATTTAATTTTAATGAATTTAACTCGAACTC
Source organism: Syntrophaceae bacterium (assembly GCA_013388645.1). Classification (GTDB taxonomy): domain Bacteria; phylum Desulfobacterota; class BSN033; order BSN033; family UBA1163; genus UBA1163. Next base: position 15,307 of record JACAEV010000006.1, read on the forward strand.
GCAAAGAGTACAAATAATCTGGGAGGACAATACAGAGGAGCCATGAAACTTTATTTCACCAGAAATAATGGTCCCGTTGACGAGATCATCGAGAAATTGATGGAGACCGCCAAGGGCATTCGGAGGCCGAAATACGTCCGCGAAATGATCATCGCCTCACTTAAAGCCGGACAGGAGGCCGACGAGAGCGTGGCGGACCTCAGGCTTATGAACACGACGCTGAAGGAGATGCGATTCACTTCTAAAGTCTTCGGCTCCTACCGGAATGTTCGCAAGGTCACGGTCTTTGGCTCGGCTCGTATCCAGCCGGGCGATCCGGTGTACGAAATGGCAAAGCTCTTCGGGAAAAAGGTCGCGGAGGCTGGTTATATGGTTATCACCGGCGGAGGAAGCGGCATCATGCAGGCCGTCAACGAAGGAGCTGGCCCCGAGCATTCCTTCGGTATGAACATTCGCTTACCCTTCGAGCAGAAGCCGAATCCCGTGATCGAAGGTAATCCGCGATTGATCATGTACAAATATTTTTTCAACCGCAAAGTTGCCTTCCTTAAAGAAGCGGATGCGGTGGCGCTCTTCCCGGGCGGTTTTGGGACACTCGATGAGGCGATGGAGACGCTTACCCTGGTACAAACCGGCAAACACAATCCCATGCCAATTGTCTTCGTGGAGGATCCTGAATGTTCTTACTGGTCCCACCTGATCAAGCTTTTTGGGGAAGAACTCTTGGCTAGTAACTATATTTCCTCATCGGATTTGGCGCTCTTCGAGCGGGTACGTTCAGTGGATGTAGCGGTGGAGAAGATTCGGCATTTCTATAGCCGCTATCACAGCATGCGGTATGTGGGCGGTCAACTCGTGATCAGGCTCACGTCCCAGCTCAGCCTCGATGACATCCAGAAGCTGACAGATCAGTTTCATGACATCATTTTGCCTGGAGGAAAAATAGTCGCCTCCGGGGCTTTGAAATCTGAAATAGATGATGCGGATGTTATTCATATGCCTCGCCTCGTGATAGATTTTAACCGCAAGGACTTCGGCAGGCTCAGGAGTCTTATTGATTCGATCAATGATTCTTGACCTTCTTTCATTCTCGCAAGAACGGATGAAAAGTTGTTTATTCACCTGAGTAGCCATTTTTGCTTTCAACAATAACTGGTTTTCTCCCCGTAAAGTACCGGTGTGCATTACTAAGTGCTACCTGCGCCCGACCCTCTACATATTTTCCTGAAAGATTTTAGCCCATTGACGGATAACCTGATTTAAAAAGAGGCCTGGTCTCGATGGTGGGGGTTTACTGCTAAAATATTCCCTTCCGCTGGGCTCAAAAAGTTGCTATTTCAAGATTAGATAGAACTTTTTTCTTACTATTTATGCCGACCTATAGTGGCAAGATATGTGGCCACCAGCGGCGAGGAGTCTCTGCGCTGTCGCGCGTGTTTCTGTAACTCTCGCTTTTTTAATCTTGGGAAAAAATGTATATTGCTACCAGAAATGAACAACGGGTAAGCCCGAAGACGAGCCGGATAACTAATTTGTAATTATGCGGCTTGCGATATAATACTACTTAGGAAACATTTTGTTGCAAAAGAGGCTTGCTACGAGCTTATCTGGGCTTGAAAATGGCCTTTCGAGCGGCTGAGAGACCCGGGTTCAAGACAGAAAGATCATAGCAACATAATAAACAATGTTAGACCCTGAAAGTACAGAGAGGAGAGCACGATGAGCAACGAACAGGCGGCACCTAAGACGAAAGGTGTTACGGTGAAGTTACTTGCAACGGTTGACCTTGGCCCTGAGATCGAGGGGATGGCAGGGCGCCAACTTCGAATGCGTATGGTGACCATCGAGCCTGGAGGCGTCTTCGGCCCGATTCACGACCATAAGGACAGACCAGGCGTCGTCTACATCCTGCAAGGAACGATCACTGACCATCGAAAGGGAGTCGCTACGGACTACGGGCCGGGAGTGGGCTGGCCCGAGGATAGGAACACCACACACTGGCTTGAGAACAGAGGAACGATTCCGGCAGTGGAGATCTCGGTCGATATAGTCAGGCAAGAGTAAGCTCAGGTCCCACATCTAACACGGACGGGCTTCAGTCGGCTTCGCCTCCTTTCGCGCGCCGGTTACCCACAACGTTATACTCGATTTCAAGTCGTAAATCTTCAGATCATATAGGGAATGTGCCCTAACTCTTTGTCTGAATTCTCGGGTACAACTTCATGAGCCAACATGAAGCATCCCGAGTACTCTGTATCTTCTCCTCTTAGAGCTGAGACACAAAAACTATCCTTTCTCATTTCCAGCGAGATATCTTTTTTATCAACTCCTGGAAGTTCCAACTCTATTTTTAGACGCCCATTCTTGTCGTCATGGCTGACGCAAGTGCAGGGGGTCATAAGCATTCTGTTGTTCATGATGGCAACCTCCTTTCTTTCGATAAAAATTTAAATATTGAGGTTTAGAATTTCGGGCGAATGGGTGAAAAAATCTATTTCTAAGAATTTGTGAATAATTTAAAAAAGAGGACAGATTGGTTGGGCAAGTGAAACATTAGGAGATCAAAATTATTTTAATGTAGGGATGTTGAAACTTAGATCAACTTTAGGTGGAGATATTGTACTTTTTCAACAGCAAATATAAACGGGACCGTGAAATGCCTGATATTCCACATGCCTCCTTTATGTTGCCCTGAGTAAATGAAATTAAATCTCTCAAATATTGTTCTTCCGCCTTACCAATGGCCTTTTCACGCAATTCCTGGATTTTGGGAAAGATCTTCGAAGAAGGGGTTTTCTTTATCTCAGCTGTTTCCTTTTCACTCACTGAAGAACGGGCAATCTGGGCTCGGATATGGGTTGGCAGGTGTTTTTGGAAGAGAATACGTTCATATCTCCCGTTAACCAACGCTCTCTCCAAAGCATTGATCAACTCGCGAACGTTTCCTGGCCAGGGATAGCTCACCAGAACGTCAAAAAAATCAGGAGAAAACTCCTTTGGTTCAATTTCGTATCTTTTGCACAATACCTCCGTATAGTATATTACCAAATCTTTTATGTCCTCTGGTCGTTCTCTCAATGGAGGTAATTCTATTGAAAACGACCGCAGACGAAATAAAAGGTCTTCCCGGAAGTTTCCCTGGCGAACCATATCATCAAGATTTCGATTGGAAGCAGCGATGAGTCTAAAATCACTCTCAATCTCCTCTTTTCCCCCCACCGGACGGAATTTTCTCTCTTGGAGGGTCCTGAGAAAGCTTTTTTGTATTGGCACAGGAAGTTCGCCTACCTCATCGAGAAAGAGGGTCCCCCCATCAGCCTGAAGGATCAAGCCATCTTTGGCTCTATCTGCTCCTGTATAAGCTCCCTTTTCATGACCAAAAAGAATACTCTCAACAAGGTTTTCTGGAAGCGCAGCACAATCAACGACCACAAAATTCTTATTGGCACGAGGACTATTTTTGTGAATGGCCACAGCGAAGAGCTCCTTGCCAGTTCCTGTTTCCCCCGTAATGAGCACATTTGCGTTACTGCTGGCCACCTGAGCCAAGAGATCAAGACATGCCTTTATCTTCGGACTATTACCAATAATCCCTTCCCTCTTTAAGATCATCATCGCTTTGCTCGCTTTCTTTTCCTCCCGGTATTGGAGAGCGCGAACAAAGGGAAGGGTCATTGTGTCCATCGTAGAAGGTTTTTGAATATAATCCCAGGCGCCATGTTTAATTGCCAATTCCGCTCCATCCGGATCCCCATAGCCTGTCATGATGATGATTTCGGGCAAAGAAGGTGAAGCTTGGATACGCGGCAAGACTTCAAGACCATTTCCGTCGGGCAACCTGACATCGAGAAAAACAACATCCACCAGTTGTGAGGAGGATTTTTCAAGCCCGTCCTGAAGAGTATAAGAGCAAGTGGCTTGATGACCCATCCGACGAACTAAATTTGCAATGGTTTCGCAGATCAATTTGTCGTCATCGATGATCAGAACATTGGCCATGGCGATCTTCTCCCTCTTAATTTCCTACCCATTTCTTTCCAAAGATTTTCGTATTATTCCGGCCATTTCATTCATGGAGAAAGGTTTCATAATGAACTCTCGAATTCCCATCAATTTCGCCTCTTCCTCATGAATGACTTCACTAAACCCGGTACACAGGATGATCGGAATATCAGGACGAATGCGCAAGATTTCCTCAGCCAACTCCCGACCTGTCATACGAGGCATGGTTTGGTCTGTAATCACAAGGTCAAACTCATTGGGTTGCAAACGGAAGATGTCCAAAGCTTCGATGGCATCTGCCTTTACAATCACTCTGTAACCAAGTCGTTCCAACATGGGCTGAACACTGCGAATCTGAATCTCCTCGTCATCGATCAAAAGGATTCTCTCTTTTCCCATAGTAATCATTTCCGGCGAAGCGGGCTCGGTTTCCAATTCCTCTTTTATTATCGGAAGAAAGATACTAAAAGTGGATCCTTTTCCAACTTCGCTATAGACGGTGATGGCTCCACCATGATTTTTTACAATTCCATGGACAACAGCAAGTCCCATTCCGGCCCCTTCACCCGGTTTCTTAGTTGTAAAGAAAGGATCGAAAATTTTTTCCATAATTTCTTTGTCCATACCCAGGCCTGTATCAGCCACAGTCAATCTGAGATATGGCCCAGGTTTTAAGTCCAAATGCCGATTTACCATGTCCGCATCAACCTCAACGGGCGTTAAACTGATATTCAATACACCACCTTTTTCTCGCATGGCGTAAGCCGCATTATTACCCAGATTCATCAAAACCTGATGAATCTGGGTGGGATCGGCTAAAATCACGCTGGGTGCCACCTCAATACATTCACGAATTTCAATGTTTTTAGGTATGGACGATCTGAGGAATTTCAAGGCTTCTTTTATGACTGGCCCGATCTGTATAGGTGCCTTCAATTGTTCCTTCTGGCGGCTGAAAGTAATAATCTGTTTGATCAAGTCTTTCCCGCGATTGGCAGCCTCCTGTATCAGTTTCAGGTAGTTCGAAATTGGACTGCCATAAGGGGTATCTAAAAGGGCCAGTTCCGTATTGATCACAATGGGCATGAGGATATTGTTGAAATCGTGTGCAATGCCTCCGGCCAGTGTCCCGAGAGCCTCCATCTTTTGCATCTGACGGATAGCCTTTTCAGTCCGCTTACGTTCAGTAATATCCTGATTGACAATGAATGCGCCAAGAATTTCTTGCCTTTCATCCCGAATTGGGACAGCTGAGTTAAGAATGATTTTATGTGATCCATCGAAACACTCTATTTCAATTTCCTCATTGATGGACGTCTCTCCCTTAAGGACTGCCCTTGCAGCCGCCCATTCCTCCGGTTCGATACGTTTTCCTGTGTCCACCCGCCACCCTTTATATTCTCCAAATTGATCAATCCCCACATACCTGGCACCTGCCCAAATTTGTTGACCTGCCGGGTTCCCACGAATAATACGACCTTCTTTGTCCGTTATCCAGACACCCACTGGCAATGTCTCAAATACGGTTCGTAAAAGCGCCTCCCTCTCTCTTAGTGAATCCTCCGCCTGCTTGCGCTCGGTGACATCCCGCGCCGCCGCAAACACACCCTGAACCTCTCCGTGCTCATTCTTATAAACTGCTGCATTATATAATACTTCGATCACTTTCCCTGAGATGTTGCGAATCGCCAAAGGATAATCTGTGACAAACCCCTCCGAAAATACCTTCTCATACCCCTCTTTGGCTTTCTCCGGTTCGGTGAAGTAATCTGAAAAATCACTTCCGATGAGCTGCTCACGACGGACACCCGTTACAAGTTCGGTAGCCCTGTTCACATCCATGATCTTCCCGTCTCTGCTGATGGTAACCAATGGATCGAGACTTGCCTCAATAAGACTTTTCGCATATAATGAGGCAGCCCTAAACTGCTCCTCCACCCGCTTGCGCTCGGTGATATCGATACCCATCTCAAGGATGAGGATGGAGCCATCTGTGTTGGTGAAGGGAAAGTCAAAGACATCGTAAATGCGGCCGTCCGGGCCGGTCCACTCCCACTGGTGGGGCGCACCGGTTTTAAGGACGGTATAAGTTTCACAAATCTCGCAGGGCTCGCTACGGCCGAACAGGTACTCAAAGCAGCGCCGCCCCTGGGACTCGCCAAAGCGCTCCCGGAAGAAGCGGTTGGCGAAGGGTACGTGATAATCGGGCGTCAACAGCACCAAGTAAGCCGGCAGCATCTCCAGGACATTATTGAAACGCTCCCGTTCGGCTTTCACAGCCTCCTCGGCTCGCTTGCGTTCAGTCACATCTTCGAGTGAGAAAACCAAAAATTCTACCCCACCATTATCATCCAACAAAGGGGTCAGAGTCCAATCCCAATAAGTTTCTCCCCATTCGCGATGATCAGGGAAAACAAAAGGGTGTGCAATGGCTTGATATGGCTCTTTCGTTTTAATCACTTCTTCAAATATGGTTTTGATATCGGATGGGTAAAACTCGAAATGGTTATGTCCTGGAAATTCGGCTACCTGCCGCTGACACACTTTGGCATAGGCTTCATTGACTCGAATAAAATTGAAATCCTTATCCAGAAGTACCAAAGGGGTGATCGTAGAGGTAAAGAATGCCTCTAAAATTCTTCCCTGTTCAACCAAGGTTCTCTCTACTCGTTTCCGCTCTACAATTTCTCTCTCCAATTCTTCATTGGCTTTGCTCAGTTCAGCAGTCCTTTCGCGAACCTGATTTTCTAACTCATCACGAGCGTTACGGATGGCTTCCTCTATCTCCTTCCGTTTGGAAATATCCCTTATAAAAGCCCACATTCCGTCAGGATTACCATTTATATCTTTAATAAGATAAGTTCTGAGCGATATAGGGAAAATGGTCCCATTCTTCTTTATGTACTCCTTTTCATATACATCAGAATATCCTCTTACGAGCACTTGCCCTTTTATAATCTCAGCCTCCATAGAATGCCATTTTTTTGGTGTCAGATCTATGTAAGTGAGTCTTTTTAACTCTTCTTCAGAATATTCAAGCATCTCTATAAAGGCGGAGTTGAATTCCTTGATGTTACCATCCATATCCACATGGACATACCCATCCTGGCTCCCTTCGTATAACTCACGATATTTTTTCTCTGATTCTTTTAGCTCATCCTCTGCACGTTTATGCTCGGTATTGTCGAACAGATAACCTTTGAATTGTTTGAGGTTTCCCTGTTCATCAAAATGACCAACAATATTCTCGATCACATTGATCAAGGTCCCATCTCGCTTTAAGAGAGCGGATTCATAAAATTCAAGTTTTCTCTTTCCTCTTAACCGATTCATAAAAATTTCTCTCTCTTCGTGACTTGGATACAGATCAAAGAAATTAGTATTTAATGCCTCCTCTTTGCTACGGAAGCCGAAAATCTTTATGAAGGACGGATTGCAATCTAGAATCACCCCCTCGGGAGTAGCAAAAAAATCTCCTGTTAAATCATCCTCAAAAAGTTTTCTGTAATGCTCTTCACCTTGGCTTATCAAATCTTCTGATTGCTTTTGATTGGTGATGTCATATCCATAGATGTGAACCCGCTTCCATTCGGGCGTGTAGTAGATCACTTGTTGATACCAAGAATCCCCGATCCTTTTCTCACGGAGATGCGCCTTTTTAGGGTCTCGGTTAACCAACAGAGTCAAGCTTTCAAAATCTGCTATCCATGGATGATCGGATCCTTTGGATCGGAGATCAGGAAACAACTTTTTTGCCGAGGGATTGAGATATTGGACATGACCCTTTAAATCTAACTCGACAATAGGGTTTGGATCAAGTTCAGGGAAAGAAGCAAGCCGATCAATTCTCTCTTCGACCTTCTCTTTCTTCATTTTACTGGCACTTTCCCATTGCTCATGAAAGGTCTTTCCCAAATCCTCAGAATCCCTCTTTTGAAGAGAAGGGGATTTACCCGCGGTGTTACCCGGTTTACGAACTCTCTTAGGCTCTTTTAAACCAGACTTCTTTTTTACCACCATCTTATTTCCCTTTCATTTATGAGTGACAAAAATGGCTGAGGATTTTGAATCAGAGCACTTGAATTATTCACTCTGATCAGTGGAACCTATAACTATTTGAAATCATGATTCTATTTCCTGTCGATAACCAATTAATTATATAGCATTTAAAAGATAAAACCAATAGAATTCTATTAACTGTTTAAGGACATGAGAAAACATGTCAACAGGGTTCAAATGGAGTGAATATCGTATCAATACATATTTCGGTGGATTTGGAGCCGATTTAACTCCCCTTATTTTTTAGGAATTCGATCATCGGCTCTGTCACCAAAGGGACTACGTCCTTGATCATATGGGGCATCAATTGGTTCATCACCTTGGGCATAAGCTCTGGCATCTGCTCCAGCATATCATCCGGCATGGAAATTCGTTCTGAAACCCGATTTAGTAAGACGGGCATGACTTTTGGCATCATCATGGGCAATAACCTTGGAAACAGGACAGGAAACATTCGCTTTATTAGCTCTAAGGCTCCTGGAATTTTCCCCATAAACCGCATCATAAGACCCATACTCAGTGGCATGGCGTCGATCAACTCCGGCCACATGGTCTCCATCAAACTTGCAAAACCCTGAGGCGTCATCAAGGCAATCATGGCCTCGAAAACAGCCCACTGTTTTTTCACCTCTGGATTGGGGTCAGGAAATTCATACCCCAGAGCCGAGGCCGCAAAATCCAAAGGGGACGGGCAAAATCCAAAGGGGACGTTGGTTCTAAAACAACTTAAGTCCGACCGGCCGGGTTGAATTCTTGCCATTATTTTGCGCTTCAGAAACGTCACCCGCCCTCACCTTTCACTTTTCTGGTGTGCTTTCTTTAGGCCAGATTTTGCAAATATCCGTCCACCTGATCCTGCCCCATCTCTTAATGAAAGACGGGCGGCATTCCAGAGAAGTTCTGTGCTTACCGCATCACTTGAATCCTGGGGAGTTGGCAAGGGAAAGGTTGCTGGCTCTACACGATCGAAGCCAAGGTTTGCCAATGGCCTGTAAATTCCACAGACTTCTTTGTCACTTCCTGTCAGGGGGCGGAGTAAGATCAGGTTTTCATCAGGAGAGGGAAGGATGATCCATTCACGGTTACGACAATGACCAATGGAGCCAACGGATAAGCTCTGCATCTGAGAACCTTTTCCTGGAAGTCGTTCTGGCCCTATCCTCCTCCTCTCAAAGGCGTGAGGTAAAGGGAGGGATGAACTATTCCTCTCAAACCGAAGGGAGAGGGAAAACTGTGAACATATTCGTCGGAGATTCGCCTGTTAAGAAGATCAAACAAATTCAATGTGATTTTTCATGTCGTTGGGGTCGATTACATTCGCTATAAGCATCACCCTTTCGATCAATTCGCCAACTGTATAACGCCCAGTCTGGGAAAAGACGATGCCTTTATGAGGAACCCCGGCCGCATCAAGCCTTAAGAAGTCGTCGTCAAAAGTTATAAGCACACGGCCTTCTCTCGCAGCAAAGGCCAACTGCTTTTCATCTGAATCACCCGATCGGCCCGCTTCCTGCGCCGTAAGGACATCCACACCACGACGGCGCAGTCCTTCAACAACGCCTTTTGGAATATGCTCGTCCAGATAGAACTTCACTCCGCTTTTCCTCCAGTTTCTCCATCAGCTTTGATGGATGGCGAGAACGGGCCTTTGCTTCAGCCTCTTCAGAACGTCGGATTTCCGCCTCAATCTCTTTTTTATGATCCCAATAGTAGGTCAGGGCGGCATAAACATCCGCAAGCGTCAACTGTGGAAACTGAGAAACGATCTCATCAGGAGACCAACCCAACTTATTGTGCCAGACCACTATGTCCATCACGCGAATTCGATGCCCAGCGATCCGGGGCTTCCCACCGCCTATCCCAGGAGTGATTTTGACATGTTCTTTCACCATGGTTCTCAAGCTCACCACCTCCTTAGATTCTATTTAGCATAAGTTCAAAAAATTTTCCTCCAAAAACCATTCTCATCCTTTCAAATCCCACATCCCCCCTTTTCTAAAGGGGTGAAGGTGCGATGGAGAGGAGAAAGCGTAAGAGAGTTAGCCAAAAACATCGGAGTATCGGCGAATCTGTTCTTCGAGATCCTGGTAGTTGATGGATTAGTCCGAAGAATGGTATCAAAAATGGGAACAAAATAATAGTCTGGCCTTTATCGTCACAAAAAATTTGCGTCCACAATGGATGAAGTTTACCCTCGTCTACAAGATCTTGAAGGGTTTGGTTCTTTAAAAGGGACTCCTCGATGAATGCCCTTATTCGGTCAGCAGCAATAGAGAGAAAGCTCTGGACGTACTTGCTGTATTCATCAACTACAGATTGGCGGAGGTCGAAGATACTCATTTGGGTTTTCCTCACATCACCTCCCTAAATTGACCTATTTATATTAAAAATTCAATTTTATAGCAATTCACAAAATCTTTTAGGGCGCTCTTTACTCTCTGAAAATTATTACCTTTTTACTACATTAAGAGAATTCTCCTTATTAGAACATATGGCTCTGCTCTGCCGTAAATTTTTCTTTCCTCTTTTCAAAAACCTGTTTTTTCAGCTTCTCCTCCTTAACAACCTCAACCAGCTCTATACGATTCATTTTGGGTGCCCAATAGATTGAAACGACTGGGTCTGTTCTTATCTACGCAAAAATCTTTTGAAAGTTCAGATAATGTTCAGACGGACACCAATGAGGCAAAAAATAAGGGCTCCGAAGAGCCCCCTAAGGTATTGAAATCATTGGTGCCTAGGGCCGGAGTTGAACCGGCACGGTGGGGGACCACCGAGGGATTTTAAGTCCCTTGCGTCTACCAATTCCGCCACCCAGGCTTTTTTTCGATTTCCGTGATCCGCAATGCGTGTCACGTTGTAATAATAATTATAAGTTTTCAAGGGTTTTGTCAACCCCTTGTCTCTGTAAATTTCTTATGTTAGAAGTTAAAAAAGTGACGGATACAGACACGAATACGGTCACGTTATTTTAAAAATAAGGGAGAGAAAGCACATGCGATCGGATCGAATGAAGAAGGGACTTGAAAGGGCTCCCCATCGCTCTCTTTTTAAGGCCCTTGGACTCACGGATGAAGAAATCGAAAGACCCATGATTGGGATTGCCAACTCGGCCAATGAGGTGATTCCAGGTCACCTCCATTTACATCAACTTTCTGAGGCTGTGAAAGCCGGGATTCGAATGGCCGGAGGGACGCCTCTTGAGTTCTTTACAATCGGTATCTGCGATGGAATCATCATGGGCCACGAGGGGATGAAATATTCTCTTAGCTCGAGAGAGTTAATTGCAGACTCCATCGAATCGATGGCCATGGCGTACCCTTTCGATGGCTTGGTGCTCATTCCGAATTGTGACAAAATCATTCCTGGGATGATGATGGCTGCAGCAAGGCTGAATATTCCAACGATCCTGATCAGTGGTGGTCCTATGTTATCGGGCAACTTTCAGGGAAAAGAGATTGACCTCATCACCGTTTTTGAATGGGTGGGAAAGGTGAAAACCGGTGCAATGACTTTAACCGAACTAAAAGAAGCGGAGGGGTGCGCTTGCCCTGGAGTGGGTTCCTGTGCAGGGATGTTTACGGCAAATTCGATGAACTGCCTCGCAGAGGTCCTGGGTCTTGCCCTCCCCTACAATGGGACGATCCCCGCAGTGTTGGCTGACCGAATCCGATTGGCTAAAAAATCAGGAATCCAGATCATGGATTTGGTTAAAAAGAACTTGACCCCTTCAAAAATCCTGACAAAAAAATCCTTTGAAAATGCCATCACGGTCGATATGGCATTTGGAGGCTCTACCAATACTTCCCTTCACCTTCCTGCGATTGCCAAAGAAGCAGGGCTCAAACTCCCCTTACAGACCTTTAATCAAATGAGTGACCGAACTCCTCACCTCTGCAATATGTCGCCCGCGGGCCCTCACCATATCCAAGATCTTCATCGTGCTGGGGGAATCCCAGCTCTGATGAAGGAATTGAGTGACGGAGGATTGATCCATCCAGATCCGATGACGGTTACGGGAAAAAAAGTTAAAGAAAATCTCAAAGGAAAAGAAATATTGAACCCCCAGGTGATCCGCTCATTGGAAAAACCTTATCATCCGACAGGCGGGTTAGCCTTTCTCTTTGGAAATTTAGCCCCTCAGGGTGCGGTGGTAAAACAATCTGCTGTAGATGAAACCATGCTTAAGCATCGGGGCCCGGCCAGGGTCTTTAATTCTGAAGAGGAAGCCATCAAAGTTATTCTCGATGGGAAAATTAGGAGGGGGGAAGTCATCGTTATTCGATATGAAGGTCCCAAGGGAGGCCCGGGGATGAGGGAGATGCTGGCGCCAACCTCTGCCATTGTTGGCATTGGAAGAGACCGCGATGTCGCGCTGTTGACCGATGGCCGTTTTTCTGGCGGCAGTCGAGGAGCAGCCATTGGCCACATTTCACCAGAGGCCGCAGAGGGTGGGCCCATTGCAGTGGTTCGAAATGGGGATCCCATCGAAATCGATATTCCTGGTCGGAAACTGAACCTCCTCATCTCTAATGAAGAATTAAAGAGAAGGTTATCCCAATGGAAACCACCCCAAAAAGAGTTAAAGGGTTATCTCAAACGATATGCAAGGCTGGTCACTTCTGCTAATACAGGTGCGACATTTGAAGAGTAGGGAACGCAGATCTGCGTTCCCTACAATGATCCAGCGAAATTATCTTGGGGCCAGAACAGGAACGGCATAAGGCCCTTCCCTAATGAAAGCCATGGTAGGGTTGATCCCTTTTCCCTGATACCGGCTAATCGCTAAAAAAACTGCATTTTGGACCATCTCTTGAGCCTTTTCAAGGGATGGTTTTTTTCTTTTCCCTTTCAGAAGATCAAGTCCGCAAACACCGGGAAGGAGACAGTGATCTTCTCTTGAAATTTCCATCGTGCAATAAATCAATCCTTCCTCACCCACTTTTCTAATCACCTTTCCCCAAACCTCAGGCTCCCATTGATCTTTTGTAAATTGCCAATTGGAACTCTGCAATAACCCTAAATATCGATCCGGTCCCTGAATTTTTAGCAGATGGATCAGCGTTTTATATTCAGTGGACCCAATGGGTTGGATGGGATCTCGATTATTCGCAGCAATGATGATCATTCCCCCTTTCTTGACAGCGGGAAGTGCACCCACCCCTGCCTTGGCGGTTTGATAATGATCTCTCCCCACATACCCCCCATGCGTGAGCACGATATCGAACTCCCTCTCTAAGGGGATTTCAGCATAACCTTTGATCAATTCATAAGCCTTCAAATTTGCCTCAACCATATCACCGGCAAAGACCCGTACGAGGCGTAAATCTTTGTCGAGGTTGACATTCACAATAAAATCAACGCCAACGGTCTCTGCCACCTCCAATGCCTCCTCATGGCAAGGATTCCCCTCCAGGACGAGGTTGGTTGCGTTTGGATCTTCAAGATAATAAGGACCATGAAACTTCTGGATGGTCTTCACATCCACCAACCCAGGGCAGATCGCCTTTCTTCCGCCGGATATCCCTGTAAAAAAATGGCTTTCGACCAATCCCGTAGCGATCTTTAAGTCCGCAAAATAGAAATCCCGATTGACATAGACATGAGTCCCCCTTTTTGTTGTTCCGATGCTCTCGAGTAGATCATTATTCTCGCAATCGTGGTCAAGGATGGTATATTGTTCAACCACCTCCTTCCCGTACATCTCTTCTTTCTCTTCGCAGGTACTGGCTCGATGCATTCCGGTTGCTACGATAATTTTGATCTTCTCTTTTTTGATCCCTGAAGATTCCAAACGTCTCAGCAATGGGGAGAGGATGCCACTTTCCCCTCGATAAGGAACAGGCCTTGTGATATCGGAAACCGCAATCGCCACAGTCATCTCTCCTGCAGGTTTTCCTTTTTTCCGGATGATCTCCTCCAAAGGGGGGCTGCTGATGGGATTCAAGAAAGCTTCCTCAATCGCCTTCGGAGGATTTGGAGAGATCGGGACATCCTTCATGGTAAGTTCAACACAATCCGGAGGAACCGAAATCTCTATGGTATCTCTCCCAAATTCAACAGGGATTCTCTTCCAGCCTTCTGTATGGATCTTTTTAATAGCTTTTTTAATTTCAGATAACATGTTTTCTCCTCTTGTTCGTTTAGAACCTATATTATTTGATCTTTTATTCCGAACTCTGAACTCCGAACTCGCAACTATTTTACGGGATTAAACTCAAATCCCCGGAAAATGCTGCTTCCAGCACTGGCTTCATCAGACGGTCTAAATCTCCTTTTTCAGCATCCATCGGAGTCGGCATATTCTGTAGTTTCATCTTTAACTGGGGATTTTTAGCAGCTTCCAGCATTCGCTGAAGATGCTCCTGGGTGGCCCCGGCCTCTCTCAACGTAGTCGGAAAATTTAAATCCTTGGCAAAAGACATCATTCCTTTGGCCACCGCTACCCCGAGATCCCTTCCGCTTAACCTTTCAATCTCCTTTTCAATATAACCTGATTCTCTAAAGATTGCACCGACGATCTTTAATTGATCCTGAATAACCGGTGCAAAAAGAACGGTGTAGTAAGGGTTTAATAGAGCACAGGCCCTCCCGTGGCTGAGGATATCAATCAGAGAGAAACTGCCTAAATGGGGACCGCTTGTTCCACCCAGCATGATCGAATACCCGCCCAAATCCGTCCCTAAACCTAAGGCAATCCGACCCTCTATATCTTTACTGTCTTTTTTAACCCTCTGGAGGCCGCCTACAATTAATCGAATACTTAACTCGGCAATTTTTTTTACCTTCTCATAAGAAGGGCCAATGGTGCTCATAAAAACTTCCCAAGAATGGGCAATACCATCCAGGCCTCCATCCAGAGTCAGGCTGATTGGAGAATCGAGCGTAACTTTATAATCAAAAACTGAAGCGGGAGGGACGATCGCATCATCCACAATCAATTTCTTCTGTCCAGTGACCGGATTGGTGATGTTGGAATATTTTGTGAGATGAGCGGCTGAACTGGCAGCGGTCTGCACGGCAATGACGGGCACCACGGATCTCCCCGTCTTCTCCTTTAGCTTCGTTACCATCCCCATCCCAAAGTAGGGTTCAATGGAATCCGCCTCTCCGATATAAGATTCAAGGGTTTCCATCACTTCAGAAGGAGAATAGGTATTGAGGGTGGCTGCCGCCTTGGCGGCATCAATGGTACTTCCTCCCCCCAGCGCAATGATCATCTCAGATCTGGAACGAGCAAACTGGAGGCTAATTCGATAGACATCCTCCCGGGGGGCATTGGGTCTTGCCCCTTTTGCCGTTTCAAAAAAGACACCGTTCGCCTTCAGGGCAGTTTTAACTCTTTCAAGCGGATCTTCGATCCAGGAGTGTCCTAATCCGGTCACGACGAGGAGCGCTTTTCCACCCCAATTCTTAGCATAGCTTCCGCAGACTTCAAGAACATCTTCTCCAAAGGTATAGGAATCCCCTTTCCAATCCCTTAACACCTCCATTGCTTGATCCTTGTATTCTTTCATTTTTCTCCTCCGAAATTACTTTGAGCCATTTTTCTGATTATCGTTCGCCATCTGGATCGCATTGCCGATCTCCATACAAAGGGTCTTCGCAAGATCCTCGGATTGGGCTTCCAGGTCCGATGCAATCTTTAATATCAATTTTTCACGATCCCTCGGAACCATCCGTTTCCAGCTCTCAAAAGGTTTAGCAGCAGCCTTCACAGCATGGTCCACATCTGCCTCCATCGCTCGAGGAACTTCCGTAATGAAGGTTCCTCTCTTTGCCGGAATTTCGACGAGAATAAACCCTCC
>JACAEV010000250.1 GCA_013388645.1 Syntrophaceae bacterium
GGATTACCCTCATCAATTGAGCGGTGGACAGAGACAACGCGTCATGATTGCAATGGCCCTGGCTTGCAACCCCGATCTCGTCATTGCTGACGAACCCACCACGGCCCTCGATGTGACCATTCAGGCACAAATCCTCAATCTGTTTCGTGAATTGAAGCAGAAACGGGAAATGTCACTTCTCTACATCACTCATGATCTCGGAGTGGTGGCCAACATTGCGGATCGGGTCTATGTCATGTATGCAGGGGTGATCGCAGAGCAGGGAGACGTCGCTCACATTTTCCATCATCCCCGGCACCCTTACACACAGGGGCTTTTAGCGTCCCTTCCCAACCGGGTCAAACGGGGCAGGGTACTTCATAGCATTCCAGGAACCGTCCCTAATCCTGCCTATAAGCCGGAGGGATGCCCTTTTCATCCGCGATGTCCTTATGTCATTGAGACCTGTCGGGTCCAATTTCCAGAGATGTGTGATTACGGAGATGGACATTTGAGTCGATGCCCTGTGCTTTATGAACGATAAACGTCAACTGTTAAAAAAGAACCACCGTTCAGATGATCCCCTCCTCAAGGTCAAAGGGCTTAAAAAGCACTTTCCTATTCATAGAGGTTTTCTGCAGAGGATCAAAGGATGGGTCAAGGCCGTGGACGGCGTGGATTTCGACCTCTTGCAGGGTAGGACGCTGGGTCTTGTAGGTGAGAGCGGATGTGGTAAGTCTACGATCGGTCGGCTTATCTTGAAACTTCTGGAGCCTGATGAGGGGGAAATTCTTTACAAAGGGCAAGACATCAGTGGGCTGAGCCAGGATGAAATGAAGCCGTTAAGGAAAGAGATGCAGATCATCTTTCAGGACCCATTTGGTTCACTCAATCCTCGAATGACGGTGGGCCAATCCATTGAAGAAGGGCTTCGTACCCTGGGCGTTAGGAACCATGATGAAAGGAAAAACAGGGTGGGTCAACTCTTGGAGATGGTCGGAATTGCACCTGAGGCTGCTGACTTTTATCCTCACGAATTTAGTGGCGGTCAGAGGCAAAGGATAGGGATTGCCCGTGCCCTAAGCGTTGAGCCCTCATTGATCATCTGCGACGAACCTGTCTCAGCACTCGATGTATCCATCCAGTCGCAGATTATCAACCTTCTGAAAGAATTACAAAACCGATTGGGTTTGTGTTATCTCTTTATCTCCCACGATCTGAATGTGGTGGGTTACATCAGCGATACCGTCGCGGTAATGTATTTGGGCCATATCATGGAGTATGCTGTAGCCGATGAACTTTATGATCATCCTCTCCATCCTTATACATTGGCCCTGCTTTCGGCCGTCCCTTCCCCTGATCCGGATCTCCGCCGAGAACAACCCGCATTGATGGGTGATGTTCCGAGCGCTTTGAATCCACCGCCGGGTTGTAAGTTCCAGGGGAGGTGTCCCTTAGTTGAAGATCGTTGCCGTAAAAAAGAGATTGAGGTTTATGAGGTCAATCAGCAACACCAAGTGCGATGTTGGAAGGTGGTTTGAAATTACCGGCTGGTGACCAAAACCTTGAAACCCAATTGGGAGAGTTTTTCTGCAATCACCAGAGCTGCCTCTCTGGTTTCAAATTGACCCACTCTGACCCGGTGATATTTTTGTGTCAGTGTCTCCACCGTGGCTACATAGACGTTCTCAAAACTTTTTCGGAGTTGTTCAGCTAATCTCTGAGCGTTGGGTTCATCAGCAAAGGAGCCTACCTGAAGGGTGAATCGTTGAACAGGCTCGATGGCAAGACTAACCACCTCCACTTTGACCGGAGCCGTTCCCTTTTCCCACATTCCGAGCATCTGGGCTGCTGCATAAGAAACGTCAATAATTCTTTCCTTCACAAAAGGGCCTCTATCATTGACTTTTAATTCAAGAGTTCTTCCGTTTTCTAAATTTGTCACCATCACAACCGTGCCCAAAGGTAAGGTATTATGGGCACAGGTCAGTTGGTACATATCGTAAATCTCGCCGCTTGAAGTGGGCCTTCCATGGAATTCCCCCCCATACCAGGAGGCCACCCCATATTGGATGTCTTTACTTTCCCTTTTTTCGATCTTGGCCTCTTGAATGTCAGAGGGCGAAGCTCGTCTATCCATCGCAACATGTTTGGGCCCACAAGCAGGTAAAAAAAAGAGGAAGGAGAGCAGGAGAATGAGAAATGGGGATGGAGTAATTTTTAATTTTAAATTTCTCATTTTTTATGTCTTAAGGGAACCTCTAATAATTCCTAATTCGTCACTCCCGCCCCGTATCAAGTACGGGGTAAACTCCAGCGGGAGTCCAGTCATTTCAAAAGGTTATGGATTCCTGCTTCCGCAGGAATGACATTTTTAGAGGTTGCCTTGAATTTTATATTTCAAAAATGAACTTTTTGTCAATCTTTTTCGTCCATTTGACTGTTTTCCCCTATTTTGATATAAATTCCATCAATAAACCTCGTATCCACTTAAGATATCATCTTCGATCATTGAGAGGAACCTTTATGAGAGGGAATCCCTACGAACGGTTCAAACATAAGGAACTCATATTACGCGATGAACTCGCTATTGACCGCACCATGCTGGCGAACGAGCGCACCGTCTTAGCCTACCTTCGCGGGGCGCTGACCCTTCTCATTGCCGGGATAACTTTTCTCAATTTTTTTGACACGGGCATGCTTCTTTATATAGGGATTCTGTGCATCCCCCTTGGTCTTGCCATTGGGATTTTCGGCGTCTTCAGATATCGGAAGATGGATAAGTCTATCCGCATTGTCCGTGAATCTCTAAGCCGAGAGGAAGAGATCCAAAAACGTGCCGAACAAATGGATCAAGGCGAAAGGGCGACCCGAACGCACCACCCATAACATTCTCTGTCTCCCTTAGAAACCCTAAAACACCTCTTCTAAAAAGCAATTGATTTTCGGTGGATTAAGATCTTTCCCAATTGGGTTTGAAGTCCAAGCGACCCTCTCGGCAACTCCTGCCTTCCTTCGATTGAGACCTTGCTGAGTTTAAAATCCCTTTTCAGTTTCAAAATA
>JACAEV010000164.1 GCA_013388645.1 Syntrophaceae bacterium
ACATGACAGACTCCAGTAAGTGTTTCAATAGCATAAGGAAAATACCTTTTCTTAAACCAGAGCGCCACATTGACCAAACTGATCAAGACCGGAACTTCCAGCAAAGGACCGATAACAGCCGCAAACGCCTGGCCTGAGTTAACTCCGAACACAGCCACAGCCACGGCAATGGCCAGCTCAAAATTATTCGAGGCTGCGGTGAAACTAAGTGTAACGGACTGTTCGTAGGTAGCCCCCACCTTCTTTGACAAATAAAAGGAGATAAAGAACATGGCTACGAAATAGATGAATAATGGAATCGCTACCCGGACGACGTGCATTGGAAGCTGGACAATGTATTCCCCTTTGAGGGAGAACATGACGAGAATCGTGAAAAGCAATGCAATTAATGTGATCGGACTAATTTTGGGTATGAATTTCTCTTCATACCACTCCCGTCCCAGTGTTTTTAAACCGATGAGTCTTGAAAGAACACCTGCAATGAAAGGGATTCCGAGATAGATGAAGACGCTTTCAGCAATCTGACCTATCGTGATGTTCACTGCCATGCCTTTTAATCCTAACCATGGCGGAAGCACAGTAATGAAGATGTATGCATAGACGGAGAAGAAAATGACCTGGAAGATGGAGTTGAAAGCAACAAGGCCTGCGCAATATTCCCTATCCCCTGAGGCCAGATCATTCCATACGATGACCATGGCAATGCAGCGTGCCAGGCCGATCAAAATCAAGCCAACCATATATTCGTGGTAACCAGAAAGAAAGGCAATGGCTAAAAGGAACATGAGGATAGGACCAATGATCCAATTCTGGATGAGAGAAAGGGTAAGGACTTTGTAGTTCCGGAATACCTGTCCAAGCTGTTCGTATCTCACCTTTGCCAACGGTGGATACATCATCAGGATCAGACCTATGGCAATAGGAATATTGGTCGTCCCAACCTGAAACTGATTCCAGAAATCCACGATACTGGGGAAAAGATACCCCCAACCCACGCCTACAAACATTGCCAGGAAGATCCACAAAGTTAAAAACCGATCCAGAAATGAGAGTTTTTTCATCACCTGTTCTCCAGCCATCCTTCAAATCCTCCTCTTAATTTTTTTACGCACTTTCTTTAATTTCATGAGTGCCTTGCAGCTCCCTTGCTTCTTAAGTTCTAATAACTTGTCCTTGTCCTCACGAAATTGAGGGAAATGGGATAACTGCATTTTTAGAAAATCGATTTGAGCCTTGTAAATCCCATTCTGCGAATCCTTCAGGCGGTAGTGCATCCAAACTCCTGCTCTTTTACTCTCAGTAATGCCGGAATGTTTCAGGTAGGCGAGATGTCTCGATACCTTCGACTGCGGTTCATCCAGAACGTACATCAGGTCGCAAACGCAAAGCTCGCCTTGCGTGAGAAGCATCATGATCCTAAGCCTTATTTCATCTGAAAGGGCTTTAAAAAACTGTGTTAACTGTTCCATATTATGCAACTCCTTTATATTTGAATCCGTATATGCAGATATATAAATTGAAGGTTATTATTTGTCAAGAGAAAAATATTACAATGTAGTAACCATTCACTCATTCCGTGGGGAATAGGACTTCCTCCTAACCTATTCATGTCGAATCTATCCGCGTTCTATGGATTTTCGGAAATATCCCTCTCGTGCCTAAAATATTTCCGCCTTTCAGTGAGTGATAACCGCAGTTTTTCTAATTGCCAATTGAATTGGTATTTGTTAATATTGTTCCATTGAAGCCCATCAAATATACAAGGCGTGCCAAGAACAGGATGAGGTGGCACAAAATTACTGAGTCGGAGGTAGAATCAGCCTTAAAGGCACCTGAATTTCTTGAACCATCCGTGGAGAATAGATTGAATGCATGGATAAAGATTTATGATAAATTCCTTAGTCTAACATACAGAGAGGAAAGCGATAGAGTTTTAATCATCAGCGCTGTAAAGAAGAATAAAGGGTGGAGGTGATTCCATTTGAAGATCGAATATGACAGAGAGGCTGACGCCCTGTATATCCAGCTCAGGGAGGTATATGTTGAAGATAATATTGATGTGGAAGAAGGCATTACCCTTGACCTCGATGAAAACAGACACATTGTAGGAATCGAAATCCTCGATGCCAGTAAAAAACTTTCTTTAAAAGACTTGGTCAATATCACCATCGAGAACATTCCTGTGGACCGGATTGAGGCCACAACGCGTTAATAAAATAGTCTATCGTCCATCATTTTTCTGCTTAACTAAAGAGGCAATGCACTTTTCCTACATTACTGGTAAGGTAGCTTATTAAACAGACTGTTTCGGGTTTAGTTTAATTGGATCGGTGAACTACCGGCAATCAGACCCCTCAGGCTCCTCCAAAGCCAACTGTCACCTTGCCTCCCTCGACAATGACGGGGACTTGTTGGCGGCCACCAGAAAGTTTCAACATCTCATCAAGTTTTTTAGGGTCTGAACCTACATCGAAGAAAACCGCTTTGTCTCCATAGGCTTCACGAGCCTTAGTGGTATAGGGTCAACTTATCGTGCCGAAAATCTTCACTTTTGTAGCCATTTTTTCCTCCTCTTTTTAAAAAATTCGTATTAATTTAGTAGTTGTTCGAGTTCGTTTCATAAAATCCCTCCCAACCCCCCTTTGCCAAAGGGAGGAAAAACATTTCCGCCTTTGGACAAAGTAGAAGTATAGGGGTAATGCCTCATCTAAACGGGGTAGGGGCGACTTCAGTCGCCCTTTAGAAAGGGAGACTAAAGCCTCCCCTACCCATGGCCCCCCACTTCAGTGACGCCTTACGTAAAAAATATTTCTCAATACGGAATGGGTCTCTTTAATCGAGCTCTTGATGATTCGATCAGGTTCTCAATCTCTTTGTCAGATTCCATTTTTGGGTGCATCAGGATGAGATAATTTTCATAAGCATTTTTTCCTTCGGAGCTTGGCATTTTTTTCTTTTGTTCAATCAATATGGCCTGTAAATCCTTCAGGCCTTTTATATCTTTTTCATATTTTGGATCTTCTATTTTTTTCTGGGTTTCCTCGATTTTTTTCTGAATTAAGGTTTTGGATGAGATATCTATGAATTCAGAAGATCCCTTGATTAAATTTAAATTCATCCTGCCAACATGAGCGCCAAAGGCATCCGTCTGGACATAAATAGAGCGGTGAATCTGTTTTGGGAAAATGAAAGAGCGGTCGTTCCCTCCAATGATGATCGAGAGCCGCGGCACTTCTTTGGCAAGGGATTCAATTTCAGGTGGAGTTAAATGGGCAAGGGCGACGATATGATCACAGGAGGCCATGAAGCGATTGATGGTCTCCTTGGCAGCTTTGGTGGGATTTTCGATGGAATAGTTTTTAAGTTCTTTTTGAATATTAGGGGGAATTTCATTGGTGATCAAGCCGAGAATTCCGATTTTGATGCCTTCGATTTCTTTGATGAGGTAGGGTTTAAAAATAGGTTTATTTGTCTTTTTATCTTTGAGATTTGCAGAGAGGAATAAAATCTTAGAATTTTTTTGAAGATTTTTTAGATATTCAACTCCCAAACCGAGATCAGTATCTCCAATATTGAGGGCATGATAACCCAAGGTTTCATATAACGTTAAAACAAACTCTGCCCATCTTCGGGCTTTATCTCTTTCGTTCGGTTGGCCATAATAACTCATGACCAATGCATCCCCTCCATCGATGGTCAGTAGATTTTCAGCCTCCTGTCTGACTGTTTTGAGGTAGTGAGCCCTTCTGGGTAACCCTCCGTTATCTCCTCCTTCGGGGCAAGTGCTACACGGTTCTAACTCCCCCAGGGTATTCGACGTGTAGATCAATGTGAGCGAGGCTTCCGTTGCAAGACTGAGGTGATTTTCCATATGGAACAAGAGAATCAGAAGAAGAATGCCGATCCATAGGATTTTAGTTCTCATTTTCCGCTGCTTAATCCCTTTCTTTATCCTAATCTGAGCGATTCAGCGTTCCTGAAAGAGAGCTGAAATGCCTCAAAGTCTTTTAGGAAGCGATTTTTTCTTAAGTGAGGTCAATACTTTTTCATTACACCAAACTGGTGAATGGTTCATCAGTTCTCATAGTGCTTCAGCAATAAAAGGTGATCGCTCCAAAAGCCTTTTCGGCATTCCTGCTCTCCATAAAAATTTTGAGAACCGCTCAATTTAGGTTTATATTTTTTTAATCATCCCCAAAGCAGGTTCCCACAGAACGTGCAGCCTTGATGACGGGATGATTTAGAGGGACTGTTTTCGGCCCTCTGGCTACCTCTTTCAGGAGTACAGCAACGAGGGAGTTCTTTTTCATCCCTACCATGTACCCGAATTCTTTATTCCCTATCATATCGACTGCCTTTGTTCCAAGGCGGGTGGCCAATATCCTATCAAAAGAAGTCGGGGAGCCCCCTCTTAGGAGATGCCCCATCACTACGGTGCGAGTTTCGAGACCCGTGATCTTTTCGATTTGCTCCCCCAGAACAAAACCTATTCCTCCAAGACGAATGGGATCAGAGCTTTCCTTTACGATCCTCTGGATAACCATATCTCCGCCTTTGGGTTTTGCTCCTTCAGCAACCACCACGATACTAAATCTTTTTCCCTTCTTATTTCTCTCATTCACTTTTTCAGTGATGACATTAATGTCGTAGGGAATTTCAGGGATCAGGATGATATCTCCACCTGCGGCCACTCCGGAGTAAAGAGCAACCCATCCTGCCCGATGTCCCATCACTTCTACGATCATTACCCTGTGATGCGACTGAGCAGTCGTATGGATCCTATCAATACCCTCCGTGGCAATTGATACGGCAGAGTCAAAACCAAAAGTAATATCCGTCCCTCTCAAATCATTGTCTATGGTTTTCGGCAACCCGATGATAGGAACTCCATCTTCAAAAAGTCTATGAGCAATGCTCAGTGTTCCATCCCCACCAATACACACAAGGCAACTTACGTCATGTTTGTTTATGTTCTGTATAGCTATCTTCGATCGATCCTGAAATTCTAATTTCCCCCTCTTTTTTAAGGGATAACGATACGGATTGGCAGTTTTCGAAGTCCCCAGGATCGTTCCACCCAGGGTCAGAATTCCTGAAACATCCTCATAGTGAAGGATCCTGTATTGATTGTTGATCACCCCATGATACCCGTCTTCTATCCCTATCACTTCCATGTCCTTTTCAATGATGGCCTTCTTTGCCACAGCGCGTATTACCGCATTGATACCCGGACAATCCCCCCCGCCGGTAAGAATGGCGATTCGCTCTCTTTTAAGACGAGTTCGATTAATTCTCATAGTCAAATTGCTCCCTCAATAAATTCAATAGCAATTTCGATTGGCAGGAAGATATTGGTTGCATCCTCCAGTCCTTTCAAGACAGTAAATGGTATCACACAGCTACTCCGGCAGAGGTGTTTTAAGGGAACCCCTAATAATTCCTAATTCGTCACTCCCGCCCCGTATCAGGTACGGGGTAAACTCCAGCGGGAGTCCAGTCATTTCAAAAGTTTATGGATTCCTGCTTCCGCAGGAATGACATTTTTAGAAATTGCCTTAAAACTTAGAGTTTAGGATTTCGAGCTCAGAGTTTAACCTCTTTAATTAAGATTTTGATATTCGAACTTAGGATTTCTTAATATATTCAATCGCCATCTCGAGCCGTTTGGTCACCTCTGTTTTCCCAAGGATCTCCATCACCTCATCAATCGGAGGGCTGACTGTTCTCCCAGTTAAGGCCACGCGAATCGGTTGAGCAATCTTCACTAATGGTTGACCCCGAGACTCGGCCAATTGTTGAATCAATCGATGAGCATTCTCCTTTTTTAATATGGACTCTTTCGATAGAGAAGTGATCACCTCGTTGAAAATAGGGAGAACTCCCTGACTTAAAAATTTCACGGTCGCCTTCTCATCATAAATTATCTCTTTGCAGAAATAAAATTCAGACATTTCTGCCATCTCCACCAAAGTCTTGACCCTTTCCCTGAGGGAGAGAACAGCTTTTGTTAAAAGTTCTGGGTTGATGTCAACATATCCTTTCGCCTCCAGAAAAGGTCGTACCCTTTGAATCAATTCCCCCAGTCCGATTTTCTTGATATATTGCGAATTGAGCCAATCCAGCTTCCCTGGATTCATGGCTGCCGCTGATCTCCCCACGGCTTCCAAACTGAATTTCTCGATCAACTCGTCACGAGTAAATTCCTCTTGGTCTCCATGGGACCACCCTAAGCGGACTAAGTAGTTGACCACGGCCTGTGGGAGATATCCCATTTTTTGATACTCCATGACCGATTGAGCCCCATGTCGCTTAGAAAGTTTTTTCTTATCTGGACCGAGGATCATCGGGACATGTCCAAATTGGGGGAGAGGATAACCCAAGGCTCGGTAAATCTGAATCTGGCGAGGAGTATTGTTGAGATGGTCATTTCCACGGACGACATGGGTGATGTCCATGGTGGCATCATCCACCACCACCGAAAAATTATATGTGGGGAGACCATCGCTTCGGAGGATGATGAGATCATCCAGTTCCGTATTGTCAAATTCTACTCGACCTTGAATGAGATCTTCCACTGCGGTCTTCCCTGTCTCGGGAGAGAGGAAACGGATGGCAAATGTTTTCCCTGTGGGGAAAGTTTTTCTTCCGAGACAGGTTCGATCATATTTGGGCTTCAACCCAGCCTGAAGTGCCCTTTCTCTTTTTGTCTCCAACTCCTCAGGAGTACAGTAGCATCGATAAGCCTTGCCCTCTTTCAAGAGCTTCTCTGCCGCCTCTTGATAAAGGGAAATCCGTTCTGTCTGATAAAAAGGGCCTTCATCCCAATCCATTCCCAACCAGATCATGGCATCCAAGATCACTTGGATCGCCTCCGGGGTGGATCGCGCCACGTCTGTATCTTCGATACGGAGAATAAAGACCCCCTGAGCATGGCGCGCCAGTAACCAATTGAATAAAGCGGTCCGTGCCCCTCCAATATGAAGGTCCCCTGTGGGGCTCGGAGCAAATCGCGTCCTCACCTTAGTCATCGTGACTCTCATGTTGGATCATGGAAAAAATAATAAAAAAATCCCCCTCAATCCCTTTGTGGAAAGGGGTGGGGGGATTCGACTTCCAAAGAGGTCATTAAATGAGATCGTCAATGGCTTGAAGTGCCTCATCCAGTTTTTTATAATCGGTCCCACCGGCCTGCGCAAAATCAGGACGCCCCCCTCCGGTCCCTCCGATATGAAGCGCAATCTTTTTAATCATTTCATTGGCCCGAAATCGATGGGTGAGATCTGGGGTCACTCCCATGACCATGGAAACTTTGTTCTGGCTCTGACCTCCGAGAAGAATGATGCCTGATCCGATCTTCCCTTTCAACTGGTCAACAAATTCTCTCATCCGCTTGATCTCTTTCCCATCCACTTTGGCGGAAAGAACCTTCACCCCTTTTATCTCCTTCACCAAAGGAAGGAGCGTAGAGAGTTCTTGGTGGGAAAGTCGATCTTGAAAAGAGGAGATTTCCTTTTCCAACTCCTTCTGCCTCTCTAATAACCGCTCTATTTTTGAAGAAAGTTCCCCAGGGGTTGATTTGAGAAAAGAGGCGATCTCTAAAAGTTCTCGCTCCTCCTCTTTGATAAATCGGTAAGCGCCTTCCCCGGTTAAGGCTTCTATCCTTCTGACCCCTGCCGCAACGCCGGACTCGCTCACAATTTTAAAAAGACCGATATCCCCTGTTCTGGAGGTATGAGTCCCCCCGCAGAGTTCCATGCTGAAGTCCGAGACCATGACCACTCGGACCTTTTCACCATACTTCTCCCCAAAGAGAGCCATTGCCCCGGTCTGTAGAGCATCCTCGACCGCCATAATCTTTGTCTCTACTTTTAGGTTCTCTCGAATTTTTTGATTGACCAACGCCTCCACACGTTCCAGTTCTTCTTTCTCCATGGCAGCAAAATGGGTAAAATCGAACCTTAACCGATCTGGGGAGACCAGAGAACCTGCTTGATGCACATGATCACCTAAAACTTCTCTCAATATGGCTTGAAGGAGATGGGTGCCGGTATGGTTTAGGGCGATTGCCCTTCGGCGTTCTTCTTCTACCCGGAGCACCGCCTCCATTCCTTTCCTCACCTTTCCCCTCTTGACCTTTCCCTGATGAATAATCAACTCTTCGATGGGTTTGATCGTGTTTTCCACGTCGATGGAGAATTCTTCATGGAAGATAACCCCTCGGTCTCCGACCTGACCCCCTGCTTCCCCATAGAAAGGTGTTCTTTCCGTCACAATCTCGATCTCCTCCCCTTGATCGGCGAAAGGAACTCTTTCATCACCTTTGATCAACTGAAGAATCTTCGATTCGGATTGCGTCTCTCCATATCCTAAGAAAACCGTCTTCAACCCTTCGTTTGCAAGCTGTCGGTAGATCTCTCTTGTTCTTCCTTCGCCGATCCCCTGCCACGCCTGTTTACTCTTGTTTTTCTGCTCGTCCATCTGAGCCTTAAATCCCGCTTCATCAAAATTCATCCCTTTCTCTTGGAGAATTTCAGCCGTTAAATCAAGAGGAAATCCATAGGTATCATAAAGGCGAAAAGCGACCTCCCCAGACAGCACCCTTCCCCCTTGTTGCTGAAGTTGCTCCAACTCCTCTCGCAGGATTTTCAGCCCCGAATCGAGCGTTTCTGAGAAACGCTCCTCTTCGTTCTGGATGACCTTTGAAACGAAGGCCTCCGTTTCTCTCAGCTCAGGATAGGCGTCCTTCATCATCTCTACTACTTTCGAAGAGGTCCGATACAGAAAAGGGCCTTCCATCCCGAGCATCTTTCCATGCCGCATTGCCCTTCTCATGATTCGGCGAAGTACATATCCTCTCCCTTCGTTGGAAGGGAGAACACCATCACTGATTAAAAAAGTGGCGGCCCGGCTATGATCAGCAATCACTCGTAGGGAGATATCGGATTGCAAGTCTTGTCCATAGGGAATATGGCTGATCGTCTGAATCTCTTCAAAAATCGGCCTGAAGAGATCTGTTTCGTAGTTACTTTTCACCCCTTGAAGGATAGCAGAAATCCTCTCTAAGCCCATGCCAGTGTCGATGCAGGGTTTGGCGAGAGGTTGGAGCCCCCCTGCGGAATCTCGATTAAATTGCATAAAGACGAGATTCCAGAGTTCTAAGAATCGGTCACAATCACATCCCACTTGACAACCGGGACGTCCACATCCTACTCCCTCTCCTTGATCGATCACGATCTCCGAACATGGACCACAAGGGCCTGTCTCACCCATTGCCCAAAAGTTATCTTTTTCACCTAATCGAACGATCCGATCTCCTGGGATGCCCACTCTCCTCCAGAGATGAAAAGCCTCATCGTCATCTAAATAGATGGTAATCCACATTTTTTCTGCTGGTAATCCCCATTGGTGAGTGAGGAGGTCCCATCCCATTTCTATGGCTTCTTTCTTAAAATAGTCCCCGAAAGAAAAGTTTCCCAACATCTCAAAGAAGGTGTGGTGCCGGGCGGTCTTGCCCACGATTTCGAGGTCATTATGCTTTCCACCGGCACGAACACACTTCTGCGATGTGGCAGCCCGTCGATAGCTTCGAATCTCTTCGGCTAAAAAGACCCCTTTAAATTGGACCATTCCAGCATTGGTGAAAAGCAGGGTGGGATCGTTTTTGGGGACCAACGAGGAGCTTCGAACAATTTGGTGGTCTCTCTGTTCAAAGTAGTTGAGAAAAGCCCTTCGGATCTCATGAGAGGTCATGGTTTGAAACCCGTCCCCCTTCGGTCATTCATTTTTGAATCCAAGGGCCTTGCCACTTTTACTTTCTTCTCTTCCTCTTTTTCCTTCCCTTTGCTCGCTTCTTTCTCCTTCTCTAACAGCTCGAAATCCTCCCAACTGGTATCGCTTGCGGCAAGAATTCCCTTCACCCTCAGTGCAAAATCATCCGAATTGGTGCAGTGTTTGAGCGCCTCATCATAAGTGACCAATCCCTCTTTCATTAAGAACATAAGGGATTGATCAAAGGATTGCATCCCATAACTGGTGACTCCTCTGGAGATGGCGTCATTGATTTCGTTGGTCTTATCCTTTTCGATAATGCATTCCCTGACTCTTGCTGTAGAGACCATGACCTCCACCGCAGGTACTCTTCCCATTCCATCTGCCCTTGGCACCAATCTCTGAGAGATGACACCTTTAATCACTCCCGCAAGCTGCAAGCGAACCTGTTTCTGGTGGTAGGGAGGGAAGACGGAAATGATTCGAGTCACCGTCTCCGTCGCATTTAAAGTGTGAAGGGTGGACATGACCAGATGCCCTGTCTCAGCAGCGGTCAGTGCTGTCTCGATCGTCTCAAAATCCCTCATTTCTCCAACCAAGATCACATCTGGATCTTGCCGGAGAGCCACACGCAAGGCACTGGAAAATGTGCTTGTATCGGAGCCGATCTCCCTTTGGTCTACGATCGACTTCTTATCTTCATGGACAAATTCGATGGGGTCTTCAATCGTGATGATATGGCAATTTCGCTCATTATTGATAATATCAATCATGGAGGCCAAGGTCGTTGATTTACCACTCCCAGTGGTTCCTGTGACCAGGATGAGGCCTCGTTGTTCCAAAGAAATACTTCTAAGGACTGGAGGAAGATGTAATTCCTCCAGGCCCTTGATCTGATAAGGCACGATTCGAAGGGCAATCCTGAGCTTACCTCTCTGCTGAAAAACATTCACGCGAAATCGTCCCAAACCGTAGACTTCGTAACCCATATCCACTTCCCGATTTTTGATAAATCGTTCTTTCTGCCAATCGTTCATCAATCCAAAAGCCATCTTTGATAAGTCATTGTGATCGAAAGGCTTCACCTTATTCCAAGTTCTCAAAGCACCATTGACTCTGAAGATTGGGGGGACTCCTTCTTTGATGTGCACATCAGAGGCTTCCTGAGAGAGCGCCTCCAGTAGGATCTGATTTAAATCCATCTTCTTCTCCTTCCTTTTCTTATCCTGTCGGTCATACTTTGGAGCTTCGAAAGTTTTCCAGAACTTCCTTTTCCATCTGCTCCAGAACCTTAGGATTTTCTTTTAAAAACTGCTTTGCGTTCTCCCTCCCTTGACCAATGCGCTGACCACCATAGGCATACCAAGTCCCACTTTTCTCTATAATATTCTTGTCCACGGCTAAGTCGAGGACATCCCCTTCCCTGGAAATACCTTCCCCGTGAATAAGGTCAAACTCGACCTCTTTGAATGGAGGGGCGACCTTGTTCTTGACCACGCGAACTTTTGTCCGTGTGCCGATCACTTCCTGGCCCTGCTTGATGGAAGCGATTCGTCGGATATCGAGCCGAACGGACGAGTAAAATTTAAGGGCATTTCCTCCGGTGGTTGTCTCTGGATTTCCAAACATAACGCCGATCTTCATTCGAATTTGATTGACGAAAATCACGATTGTATTTGATTTACTGATCGTGGCGGTCAATTTCCTCAAGGCTTGGGACATCAATCTGGCCTGAAGTCCCATATGGGCATCGCCCATCTCCCCTTCTATCTCTGCTTTAGGAACAAGCGCTGCCACTGAGTCGACTACAATGACATCCACCGCTCCACTCCGAACCAGAATTTCAGTAATCTCTAATGCCTGCTCCCCTGTGTCAGGTTGGGAGATAAGAAGGTCGTCAATTTTTACGCCTAATTTTTTTGCGTATTGAACATCTAAGGCATGCTCTGCATCAATAAAGGCCGCAATGCCCCCTTTCTTCTGTGCTTCGGCAACCACATGAAGGGCTAATGTTGTCTTGCCAGAGGCCTCAGGACCGAAAATCTCCACCACCCTTCCCTTTGGCAATCCCCCAACCCCCAGAGCCAGATCCAATGAAATGGATCCGGTGGAGATGGTTGGAATTTCTCCGAGCATGGCTTCCGCGCCTAATTTCATAATGGCGCCCTTTCCGTACTGTCTTTCAATTTGGGTGACGGCTAAATCCACTGCCTTACCTTTACTTGAGTCCACTTTTGAATCTACCTTTGGATCTACTTTCATTATCTCTCCTGTACCGACGATGTCGGTCCGCAAGGCATATAGGGTAAACTTTTAATGCTATGCTCTATGCGCTCTGCTTTAGGCTACTCAAGGACCTCCCAATTTAATCTCTCTTAAAGGCGTGTAGATAGGACCGGTAGGTTTCAAATCGCTTTTAAATAAAACCACTTTCTCTATCTGAAAATCTCCAAACTCCTCCTCTTGGTGTTTCTCCATCCTCCCCACCAGTGCCTCTCTCCCCAGATTTGATTTCATCCTTCCTAAGGTTAGATGAGGATGGAAAGGACGATTCTCAGGTTCAAATCCAATTTCCCTCAATTTAATTTCTATTTGGTTCTGAAGCACAGTGAGGACTTCTTCCCCATTCATTAATCCTATCCAGATTACTCTTGGATTCTTTATAAGGGGGAAGGCTCCTACCCCTCTCACCTTCAGAGAAAATGGCGAAGTGTTTTGGACCGGCCCCTCAATTGCCTTGAAGATGGGCTCAATCCTCGACTCTTCAATATTTCCAAAAAATTTTAGGGTTAGGTGGATCTTTTCAGGATTGACCCACCGCACATCTGCACGGGTTAATCTTAAGTCTTCCTGAACCCCCTCAATCTTTTTTAGAATCGGCGTCGGAAGCTCAATGGCCAGAAAAGATCGGATCAATCAAAACCCTCTTCACAATCCCACCCATTCCCCTCACCATAATAGGGGATAAGAAGGGATTATTTTTATTCGATGTTAACATAACTACAAAAAAAGTCAATCAGAATTGGACCTTGTGGGCGTTTCCCATCTTAAGATTTTTATTGACAAAAAAGCTCTTTTCAGATATGGAAAGTCATGTAGGGTTCATTCTTCAGCAAATTAATCAAATTTTACCTCAAAATTTTTCAGTTAACTTAGCAGAAAGGAGGTGAGAAGGTTTGAGGCCTCGAATCATTTTCCAGTTCGATGGCTCCATGACCTCATGCCCTAAACTGTTTTAGGAAGGAGGAACCGAATATGGTTGAGAAAAAGAAAGAAGAAGTTCGTGGAACCTTTGAATTTCTCAAAGATTGGGGGGATGCTCTCACCCGATGGACAGAGCGTTGGATCCCTGACGCTCTGGTGATCGTTATTATTTTAACCTTAGTTACCTATATCCTGGCACTCATCTGGGGATTTAAACCCGAAATCGGTCTTGGATCCCGAGCTTATGAATCCATTCTGGCATGGGGAAAAGGTTTTTGGGAATTACTTACCTTTGCGATGCAAATGTGTTTGATTATGATGACAGGTTATATTTTGGCCTGCTCTCCTCCGGTTCGAAGATTAATGGATGGGCTCTCCGGTTTGTCTAATCCTGAGAAACCGTGGCAGGCGATTGTCACAATGGCTATCTTTTCAATGATTATGGCTTGGCTCAACTGGGGATTGAGTTTGATTGCCAGTGCGATGCTTGCCCTATTTATCGTAAGAAGAAACCCAAAGGTAGACTATCGATTACTGGTTGCTGCAGCTTATTTAGGACTCGGCTGCACCTGGCATGCAGGCCTTTCCGGCTCTGCCACGCTTCTCGTGGCCACCCCAGATAATTTTTTAATAAAAGGAAAATTATTAGATGCAACTATTCCTGTTGCCAATACCATCTTTCATCCATTCAACCTTATTTTGACTCTCATCATTGTTGTGGTCGTCACTATCTTGATGGCTTTGATGCACCCCCGGCCCGAAAAGGCCTTTGTGGTCAAACCTGAGTTGATGAACCAACTTAAACTTTATGAAGCGCCTCCCATGCCTTCAAAATGGGAAAGCCCCTCTGATTGGATGAATTGGTGGCCTGGATTTAACATCATCGTCTTCATTGGAGGACTGATTTGGTTGATCTGGCACTTTTCAACCAAGGGCGTTGACCTGAACCTCAATGTGGTCAATTTTGCAATGCTCATGCTCGGTATTCTCTTCCACTGGAGGCCCTGGTCATTTTTAAAAGCCACCGAGGATGCTGGAAGAGCTGTCTGGGGAATTGTCATCCAATTTCCTTTTTATGCAGGGATTCTTGGACTTTTTAAGTTCACCCTTCTTTCTACGGT
Source organism: Syntrophaceae bacterium (assembly GCA_013388645.1). GTDB lineage: Bacteria > Desulfobacterota > BSN033 > BSN033 > UBA1163 > UBA1163. The sequence continues at coordinate 14,094 of JACAEV010000164.1, forward strand.
CTTCACCAAGGCTTTTGTGGCGATCTCAAATCCACAAACCTTTCCGCTTTTCGTCTACTGGTATGGGGGGATTCTTAATTACCTCATCCCCTCTGGTGGTGGGGAGTGGGCAGTGGTTGCGCCTTATGTCGTTCCTGCAGCCAAGGAGTTAGGAGTTGGAATGGGTACAACGGTCGTCACATTTGCGTGGGCCGATATGATGACTGATATGATCCAGCCCTTCTGGGCGATTGCCATGCTTGCTGTGGCTAAACTGAATTTCAGGGATATCATGGGTTGGCTGCTCATGGTCTTCTTCGTCTACTTTATCATCACCTCACTCGCCTTTCTTTTCTTCATCCCCAACTGGTAACAAAAAGGGCCTGTCCCCGACCAAGGAACAGGCCCACCTGATTCCTTTCCAATGATCATTCTATTTACTTCCAATAACGATCGTTGGATAGACGTTCTTCTATATTAATTTTATAAAATTCTTGAATGGGTCTGAGCACCTCTTTGTCTTTTTCGTAAACCTCTTTCAGAGCGTTTCTCACAACCTCCACTCCTTTCGGCGTCATTTTTCCAAGGGGCGGACGACAGGGTCCTGAGGGGAGCCCCAGGCCCTTCATCATGGTCTTAATTGCCAACGGATTTCTAAATTTACAGGGAACATCGAATCCTTCATAGGATTCCATCGTATTGACGGTCACCACCTTAAAGAGAGGATCAAGAACCCCTTTAAGTCGATTGGCTTTCTCCATCTCTCCCTTCAGGATCAACCTTACCATTTCATTAATCGGGCCTGGAACGATATTCGACATCACTGATATCACGCCCGAAGCACGAATATCATTTCGAGTCATCATGTCAAAGGTCTTATCATCATCTCCTGAGAGAATATCGAAGTCCTCCCCACATAGGGCTCTCGTCTTGGCCATCCGCTCAAGGTCCCCTGTTGCCTCCTTGACAGATCTCACATTTCTATATTTCCGATGGAGAATGGCCAGATCCTCAACCTCCAATTTCGTACCTGTTCTACCTGGAATGACATAAGGCACAACGAAAGTTTTTCGGAAGGCCTTCGCAATCACTTCATAATACTGAGTCCTTAACTCAAGAGAGGAAGGGCCATTATAATAACAGTCAACCAGAAGTACTCCTGGAGCACCTACTTCAACAGCATGTTTTGACCCTCTCATCGCCTCATCCGTAGAGTTCGATCCTGTCCCTGCGATGACGAACGCTCTTCCCTTTGCCAACTTGACCGTCTTTGTGATCACCCGATCATGCTCCCTCCAATCTAAGGTGGGAGATTCGCCCGTTGTTCCAGTTGGGACAAGATTTGACCCATTTCCAATGAGGAATTGAATATTTTTCTCAAGTCCCTCAATATCGACCTCCCCTTTTCGATTGAACGGGGTCACCATTGCCGTCCAACAACCCTCAAACTTCTCAAGTTTCATCCCAACCTCCTCCTTCCCATTAAGTGATGATCTATATTATTGGTAAAAAGACAGAATTTCAAGAAGAAAAGATTCACAAGCAAAAGAGGTGAAAAAATTCTAAAAAAGATTCATCTTATTAGGACCTCCCGTTTATGACGCATCATGTGACGGTTTTTTTTCGGTGTTTTTTGACATTCAACCCCCTTTTTTTTATATTTGACAACGAAAGCGAATGATACGAGTCCACAAGGCAGTAAGGGGTATGACCGGTCTCAGGGAGCAAAAAAATTGAAGTAGAAATACCAATGGTGACGATCATGACAAAACCAAAACATTTTTTAGAAAATTTCTTCAACCCCAAGTCGGTCGCAATCGTGGGGGCTACTAATAATCCCTTGAAGATGAATTTCTGCATCATGCAAAACCTGGTCAACCTTGCCTTTCAAGGACAAGTCTTTCCAGTCAATCCGGGTGAAGACAAAATCTTAGGAATCAGAGCGTTTGCCAGTCTCCGAGATATCCCTGAAGCGGTCGATTTAGTCGTCTCTGCAGTCCCGGCATCAAAGACCATAGATATTGTAAAAGACTGCGATGAAATCGGAGCAAAGCATTTGGTGATTATCACGGGGGGTTTTTCAGAGGGAGGCAAAGAGGGCCAAAAGCTCCATGACGAAATCGCCACTTTTATAAAAGGAAAGGGAATTCGAGTCTTGGGACCAAATACCCTCAGCCCGGTCAACACCAAGAATCACCTGGCCATCAGTTTTAATCCCATCAAAAAAATGAGATGTGGAGGCCTTTCCTTTGCCTTTCAGTCCGGATTTTACGAGCCCAAAATAAACTGGATATTATCCCATATGGGGGTCAATAAAATGCTTGATATGGGCAACAAGATGGATATCAATGAAGTGGATACGCTGAGATACCTTTATGATGACACTGATACAAAGGTCATTGCCATGCATATCGAAACCCTGAAAGGGAATGGCCGCGATTTTTTGGGTCTCCTCAAATACGGCTCAAAAGAAAAACCGACCATTATCCTAAAGTCTGGGAAAACTCCTGCGGGCTCAAGAGCAGCGGCATCTCACACCGGTTCTCTTGCTCGTGAAAACGATGTGATCTTTGGCAGCATGATCAAGCAAGCCTCGGCCATTCGCGCCCAGAACCTGGATGATTTTTTTGACCTGGCGAAGGCCTTTGAATCCCTTCCATTACCCCAGGGAAATCGTACAGCCATTATCACGCTTTCTGGGGGAGAAGGAGTTATGGCCACGGATGCATGTGAGTTGAACGGTCTTAAGTTGGCTTCTCTAAGCAGGGACACCCATCAAAAGATCAAAAAGATCTTTCCTCCATGGGAAATCCCTTTGAATCCTTTTGATGCCGGTGTTTGTATGGAGTTCCATCTTTCTAATCTTATTTTGTTTTTTCAGACTCTGACGGCCATCCCTCAGGATGAAAATGTTGATTGCACAATCATGCAGATGCCTCCCAACCTGTTCGATGCGTTAATGACCATTCCGAGTGGGCCTCAAAACATGAATGGATCCCTAAAAGAGGAGTTCGTTCAATGGTTGATCAGTGTAAAGGAATATGGGAAACCCTTTGCATTGTGGTGCACCACAATGGACTCTGAAGAAATGGAATTGGTTGAGAGGCTTGAGGCTAATTCTATTCCAGTATTTCATTCGTCCGAAAGGGCAATCAAGGCTCTTTCCGCCATGTGCCGATATGCAGATAGGACAAGAAACGTTTGAAGCTAAAACTGTTGACCTACAAAAATGCCTTCCCCATTAAATCATGCTCACTGGTAACCGCAGAAGTTGCTTATGGTCTATCAAGGGGGATGATGATTCGACAAATATTTATTCCTTGAGACAAAAAAGGGCACCATCTTCCCTTGATGAAAATTTCCATTTTAAAAAACCCTTTAATAATCAATAGATTTAGGCATCAAACCTCTTTTGGCATTAAAATTGCTGATTATTATCTTAAAAGAATAGAATTAAATTCTACACTGTCGATAAAACCAAACCATGAGTAATCGTGGGACGGAAAGCCACGGGTCCTATTGGGATGGCCGGGTTGCCGAAATCAAAGAAGATATTTCGCCCGTGGTTGATTTCAACACGGGCTTTTTTTTGGAGGTGATTCTTTCATTTTGAGAAATTACGCCATCAATAAAATCATTTGCTTACAGTACCAACTCAGGAAGGTCATCGGAAAGAAGATGGCGAGACGGATTTGTATGTTGATTGAAGAGATCTTTATCACTCTATTTGGAAGAGAGCCTTACCGAGAGGAGGGATAAGAGATGTGCAGAGTATTGAGTTTCCATTTATATTGTACCCATTTCAAATGTCCCCACAACTTATTCTGGGAAGAGTTAAAACTCGATAGAGAAAAAATCCAAATGACCGATAAAGCGATAGAGATCAGAAACTGCTGCTGTTTGATCACGCATCCGTGGACTCCAGAGGATATTTGTGATGCATGGGGCCTTTCCAAGGAGGCGATTAGGCGCTCCGAAGAAGAGGCATTTAAGAAAGTGCAGAAGAAAATACGGGTTCCCAAGAGAGGGCCATTTTTAATCGGTTCCCTTCATAGAGAACTCGTGGCCTGAATAAAATTTGATAGGGTAGAGCTATTCGTTTTTCGGGAAAATATTATATGAGGACTTCTTTCTTAATATAGAAATAACAGAGAATATGACGAGAAAGGAAATTCAGCGTATCCTGAAAAAATTTAATGCTTCAATATCTCTTTCCTTTGATAGAATGGTTTTAATTGTAGATTATCAATTTCTGTTAAAACTTGTCTTTTTCCGTCCTTCGACCTTTTTCTTCTTCTTGACATTAAAAGTCCCTTGTTCATATATTTAACTTATTCCTAACCGAGTTCTAATTAGAAAAAAATCAGACATTGCATTTAGGTTAACAAGAATGCCTCGAAAGAACAGAGAAGAATTCATCATGACATGGGAACTCACTTGTCGCCTTTGCAAATCCAACTTCGTGGCGCCGGTGCCTCGTGGTCCCAGAGAAGAAAAAGAGTTAAAATGCCCTAAATGCGGAGGCCAATATATTGATAGAATGGAGGCCTTAAATCAAAGTGCACCGCCCCCATGCGGTGGCTGATAGGGAACTGTGGGGGCCGTGAGCCTCCAACGGATTGATGAATCATCTCGATGGGATAAGCTTAAGGGAATCTCTAATAATTCCTAATTCGTCACTCCCGCCCCGTATCAGGTACGGGGTAAACTCCAGAGGTTGCCTTAAGAATTACCAAAACTGACCATCCCGGTCTGGCGCTTTATACTCTCTTTCAACTAATACCCACCCATTCATAAAGTAGATTCATCTTCATTCTTCGATGCGATCGGTAAGGGGTCAATCACCGGCTTTCTTCGCAAGAAGGTCCCCATAAACCAATATGTCATAAATAGAATGGAGGGCCTTCTCCATAGATTTTTCTTTTATCTCCCTTCGGCTCCCTCTTAAATTCAATTTTACCACCCAGGTTTTTTTCCCGTTGGACACTCCGATGAAGACGAGTCCAACCGGTTTTTCTTTTGTTCCGCCTGTGGGCCCTGCGACACCAGTAGTGGATAATCCGAAATGGGTGCCAAATGTTTTTCGAACTCCTTGAGCCATCTTTCTTGCCACTTGGGAACTCACCGCTCCGTAGTTCTTTATCTCATCTAAAGGAACCGCTAAATGCTTCATCTTCGATTCGTTGCTGTAGTTAACCATTCCCCCCATAAAGTAATCTGAGCTCCCGGAGACATCAGTGATGCGATCGCAGATCAGTCCTCCGGTACAAGACTCTGCAACGGAAAGGGTCCACCCCTTTTCCCTCAAACGATCCCCAATCGCTTTTTCTATTTTCATAGATATAGCCTCCCAATAATATGGAGAATTATATTGGCATAAATTCCTGCGATCACATCGTCCAGCACCACACCCAATCCTCCCTTTAATCCTTTTTCCAGACGGCGGATGGGAAATGGCTTGAGAATATCGAAAAAGCGAAAGAGAATAAAACCAACGATGATGAAAAGCGTTGACTTAGGAACCCAGAGCATAGTGATGAGAAATCCCATCATCTCATCGATGACGATCCTCGGATCATCTTTTTTTCTAAAAAAACTCTCAGCATTTTCTGAGATCCATACAGAGAGAAAGAAAAAACCAATGAGAGTGATTTCATAGAGGGGTAATGGTATTTCAGAAAGAAAATAATAGATGGGGATGGCAATAAGCGTTCCCAGGGTCCCAGGAGCAAAAGGAGAATAGCCGACGCCAAAGCCGGTGGCAAAGAGGAGGAAAAAATGATTCATCTTTGATTGAGGGTTCAAGGGTTTAGGGGTCGATTAAAATAGTTTTTAGAGTCTCTTACTTGAACCCTCGAACCCTAGGCCCCTGGGATCCATTATTTATAGCCTGACAACGACTCCTTTTTCTTTCAGATAGGTTTTGACCTGTGCAATGGTATATTCTCGATAATGGAAGATGGAAGCAGCCAGCACGGCATCTGCTTTCCCGAAAATGAGCCCCTCATAAAGATGTTCCAGGGTTCCCACACCTCCTGAAGCGATGACAGGGATATTCACCTGTTCTGAAATCGTTCGAGTCAATTCAATATCGTAACCATCCTTTGTTCCGTCACGGTCCATACTGGTCAATAAGATCTCTCCTGCCCCCCTCTTCTCCATCTCCTTAGCCCAATAGACCGCATCGATCCCTGTGGATACCTTTCCCCCATGGGTGTAAACTTCCCACCCCTCCCCTTTTCTTTTCGCATCAATGGCAATGACGATACATTGGCTTCCAAAACGTTTTGAGGCTCTCTCTACAAAAGAGGGATCCCTCACCACAGCAGTATTGATCGACACCTTATCCGCTCCGGCCATCAGCAATTTGCGAATGTCTTCCAAACGCCGGATTCCCCCTCCTACGGTAAGGGGAATAAAAATTTCCTCTGCGGTCTTTCGGACCACATCAATGAGAATCTCTCTCTCCTCCTGCGAAGCAGTAATATCCAAAAAGGCGATCTCGTCGGCACCCTGCTCGTCATAGACCTTCGCATTCTCAACTGGATCACCCGCATCCTTCAGGTTAAGGAACTGAGTTCCCTTGACTACTCTTCCGCTTTTAACATCCAGACAGGGAATAATTCTTTTCGCAAGCATCCTGCTCCGTTCCTTCTTCCTGGCCTAATCAATACTCATTTATGTTTCTCGGTATTTAAACTCTAAACACTAAACTCTAAATTCTAAACAAGTCCAAAATCCAAAAGTCAAAAATGACACGGTCTTGAATTTCGTATTTTGGGAATTTGGGTTGGTTTAGAGTTTCGGGTTTCGCGTTTAGAGTTTAAAAACTTTCCTTAAGATTTCGATATTTAAATTTAGGATCTCCCTCTGGCAATGCGAATGGCTTCTTCCAAATCAAGCTTCCCTGTATAGAGAGCACGCCCAACAATCACTCCGATGACCCCATCCAGCTCTAACTCCATGAGTTGTTCAATGTCTTCGATCCGAGACACTCCTCCTGAGGCAATCACCGGGGTCGAAACAGATCGAGCTAATTTCTGAGTCGACTCGACATTTAAACCTGTGCCCATTCCATCTCTTTCAACATCCGTAAAGATAATGGCTGAAAGACCGATTCCCTCAAACTGTTTTGCCAAGTCAATCGCTTCAAAGGAAACGATTTCATTCCATCCCTGAATGGCCACTTTTCCCTCTTTGGCATCAATCCCGAGGATCACCCTTTCAGGAAAATGATGGCATGCAACCTGAATGAAGGGACGATTCCGAATGGCGGCTGTCCCCAAGATGACCCATCTCACTCCATCAGACAGATAATCTTCAATAGTAGATAAATCACGAATGCCTCCACCCACCTCTAATGGGATCTGAATGGATCGAGCGATCTCCTTGATCAAAGATCGGTGAAAGGGTTTCCCCGTCGCGGCTCCATTGAGATCCACCACATGAAGCCTCTCAGCGCCCTTTGACTCCCACCATTTGGCCATTCCAACAGGATCTTCCGAATAGACTGATTCCTGATCCATCCTCCCCTGAGAAAGCCTGACACATCTTCCATCTTTCAGGTCCACGGCAGGGATGACGATCAAGGCATTTCCTCCAACTCTTTCAATCCAGGGAATCTTCTCAACATCTCATCCATCCCTACACTTGAAAGCTCTTCTGCCGTCAACCAGGATGCCTTTCTCCTGACAAAAGACCCTATTTTTAAAAGGTTCTCGCTGAGGGGCCTCTGGGTTTCATCAAACTTCCCTATCCAAACCATCTTTTCGCCCTTCAACCGGATGAGATGGGCATCGAATCCCACCGAGGCAGGCTTTTCTGCACCAATATGAGATCCAATCCTTTCCTCGAAACGGAAAAGAACTCCAATAAGAATAAAATCCATCTCTAATGTTTTTCCTAAGTGAATGAACGAACGCAATGGTTTCAATTCAAACTGTCTCCTCTCGATTTGAGAAAAGGCTTCCTCCACTTTTTCCAGAGGAAGAACATTGAACGTCCCCATGGACTCCATTTTCTGCTGAAGAAGTCGGGTGAGGGTATTCTGTGAGCCAGGCACCACCTCCCCTCTTAAAATCACCCCTTTACAAATGGGACAGGGAGCTCCTTTTCCTAATTCCTCCCCTCGATGAATCAAAAAGGGCATGACAGCCAGACGGGGTTTCATTGCTGCCTGCAATCCAACGTCCCCTGCAAAGATCATCCCTAATATTGATAACAATAACAGATACTTTTTCATCTCCACCTCCCTTGGATTTCTTTCCCCCTTTAGAAAGCGTGCCCCAATGGAATTTCTAACGGGGCTCACTTTTTTGTCCCGATCTTCTTGGCATCCTCTAAAAATTGGGCAATCCCTTTTTCGGTCAGGGGATGTTTCACCATCTGTTCGATGATAGCAGGAGGAATGGTTACAATCTCTGCTCCTAACATCGCGGCCTCAATCACATGAATCGGATTTCGAATGCTCGCTACGATGATCTGGGTCTCTATATTCGGATAGCTGGAATAGATTGCCCGAATTTGACGAATTAGTTCAAGTCCATTAAAACTGATATCGTCGAGTCTCCCTAAAAAGGGACAAATATAGGTGGCTCCTGCCTTTGCAGCTAAAATGGCCTGACTCGGAGAAAAGAGGAGTGTGACATTGGTATGTATTCCCTCTGAGGAAAGGATCTTGACCGTTTTTAATCCTTCCGAGGTGATGGGAATTTTAATGACAATCTCTTCCCCCCAGGTGGCCATGACTTTTGCTTCTTTCACCATCTCTTCACAGGTCATTCCTGTCACTTCCACATTGACAGGTCCTTTCACTTCCTCCCAAATCTTCCGGATTAGCGTTTCAGCCTCCTCCCCTTCTTTTGCAAGAAGCGTAGGGTTAGTCGTCACACCGTCGACCAAACCAAGCGCTTTAGCTTTCCTGATCTCATTGAGATTCGCTGTATCGATAAATATCTTCACCGGTCACCCTCCTCCTTTATTTGATTTCATATCTCAGATTTAAGATTTTAGATTTTCCGATCTGAATTCTACAATCCGCAATCTTCCATTAGACGATTCCCCATGTCCTCACCATATCATGAATCGCTTTGGTCTGTCGAAGAAGACGTTCCATCTCGTTGAGAGGGATCATGCTGGAGGCATCACAGAGTGCCTGACTGGGCTGTGGATGGGTTTCGAGGAAAAGACCATTGCAACCTACCGCCACCGCTGCTCTGGTAAGATGAGGTACATAGATCGGACTTCCCCCTCTCGGGTCTTCACTCGGAATACCATAATTTCTGACCACATGGGTGGCATCAAAAATCACCGGGCAGCCTATTTCTTGCATGATGGGGATAGAACAAAAGTCTGAAATTAATTTATTATAACCAAAACAGGTTCCGCGCTCGGTAAGAAGAACCTGGTGATTCCCGGTGCTATAAATCTTTTTTACCGCCCCTGCCATATTTTCGGGTGCAACGAACTGCCCTTTCTTAATATTGACCACTCTTCCCGCCTCCCCTGTTTTGAGAAGGAGGCTCGTCTGCTGACAGAGAAAAGCAGGGATTTGAATAATATCTAAAACCTCCTTGGCATATTCCACATCCTCCATCCGATGGACATCGGAGAGGACAGGGATGCCTACTTTCTCTTTCACCTTAGCCAAGATTTTCAACCCCTCCTTCAGCCCTGGGCCTTTATAAGATTTTTCCGACCCTCGGTTATCCTTTTCATAGGAGGCTTTGAAGATGAAAGGGATTTTGAGGATTTCACAGATCTCCTTCAACTGTTTTGCGATCTCCATCGCATTCGCCTCTCCTTCCAACACACAAGGGCCTGCAATCAATACCAGAGGATTTCCTTTTCCAATCCGAATTTCACCAACCTTGACTTCGTTCATGAATGACTCCTTTTAAACAACCTGATTCGTGTCCGTGCCTCGTGAATCGTAAAAACTCAAAACCTACTTAAATTGTATCCATTTAGCTTTTTGAAAACTTCACGAGACAATAAATCAAAAAAACAATTTTAAATCGACTTCACAAAATTCTCCAATATCCTCAACCCTTTTACCTGACTCTTCTCCGGATGGAACTGGGTGGCAAAGAGGTTCTCTTTACAAATGCTGGAAACAAAAGGGATACCATAAGGGGTGAGCGTGGAGATGACCGGTGTCTCCTCTGGGACAACATAATAAGAATGGACAAAATAGAAAAAATCTCCGTTTTCTACGTTCTGGAGTAGGGAGACCTCTTTTTTCTTTTCAATCGTATTCCAACCCATGTGAGGAACTTTGTGATCTGGATCAGGTTTGAATTTCACCACTTTCCCTTTAATCAGGCCTAACCCTTTGTGAGATCCAAATTCTTCGCTTTCGGAGAAAAGGATCTGAAGTCCAAGGCAGATGCCCAAGTAAGGTTTCCCTTTTTCAATAAATCGGAGCAGAGGCTCGACGAGTCCATACTTTTCCAGATTCTCCATGCAATCTTTAAATGCCCCTACCCCTGGAAATACAATCGCTGAGGCCCTTCCAATCTCCTTTTTGCTCCGTGTTAATTGAGTTTCAACGCCAACCCTCTCAAAGGCTTTTTGGACGCTTCGTAGGTTTCCCATGCCATAATCAACGATGACCATCTTTGATTTCATCACATATCCATGTGATCTGACAGTCGTTTCGTCATATCGTCTTATAGTGCATTAAATATTAGAGAGGCTCATTGACTATGTAACGAAGAGACCATTCGACTGTTTACAGTATTCCTTTCGTTGATGGGATTTGAGAAGATCGTTTATCAATCAAAACCGCTTCTCTCAGTGCTCTTCCAAATCCTTTAAATACCGCTTCTACCATGTGATGACTATTTTTTCCATAAAGAAGATTGATGTGGAGAGTAATCCTGGCGTGGTTGCAGACTGCCCTGAAGAATTCCTCCACTAATTCCAGATCGAAGCTCCCTATTTTTGACCGCCTCAGCTTCATCTGAAAGACCAGGCAGGGCCTCATCGAAACGTCTATCGCAACGCTGACCAATGTCTCATCCATTGGAATCATGGCCATTCCATACCTCTGGATTCCCTTTCCGTCCCCAACCGCTTTTCTCAATCCCTCCCCCATACAGATGCCCACATCTTCAACGGTGTGGTGCGCATCTACACTGATATCACCTCTTGCCTTGAGAGAGAGGTCCATCCCGCTATGATAAGCCAGTAAACTGAGCATATGATCGAAGAAGGGGATTCCCGTCTGAATGAAATGTCTTCCAGACCCATCGAGATTCAGTTTCAAGGCGACCTCTGTCTCCTTCGTCTTTCGTCTCCAATCTACCTTGCGATTTTTCTTCATCGTCTCTCCCTTATTAGAAACCATTTACCCATCATCCCAATCCCCTTTAGAGACTGTGTCACAATTCTTCATCCTTATCTGAACCGATCGATAGTGCCCTTCTAATCCTTCCCACTCTGTAAATCTCTTGACATCATCCTCAAACTGTCTCAATGCGCTCCGTGTAAATCGCATCAGATTGGTCCTCTTGACAAAATCTTCCACGCCCAGAGGTGAAGCGAATCGTGCGGTACCTGCGGTTGGAAGAATATGATTGGGCCCAGCCATATAATCTCCAATCGTTTCGGGAGTATAGTGTCCCCAAAAGACTGCGCCCGCATGTTTGACCTTTTTGATCAAGAGATGCGGTCTTGAAACAGCAAGTTCTAAATGCTCCGGAGCAATCCGATTTGCCAACCTGATCGCCTGTTCGATATCTTTGACAATCAAGATGGCCCCTTTTTGACGAAGGCTCACAGAGGCAACTTTTCCACGTTTGAGAGAAGAGAGTTGATTCTCTATTTCACTCCTCACCTTTCTCCCGAATGTTTCGGAGTGGGTAATGAGAATGGCAAGGGCCATTTCATCATGTTCCGCCTGAGAGATGAGATCGGCTGCGACAAAGGAAGGGGGTGTCTTTTCATCGGAAATAATCACAATTTCACTTGGGCCCGCCACCATATCGATATCCACCTCGCCATAGACCAATCGTTTGGCCGTAGCCACGTATTGATTGCCTGGCCCAACAATCTTGTCCACCTTGGGAATCGATTTCGTCCCGTAAGCAAGCGCGGCAATCGCTTGTACCCCTCCAATTTGGTAGATTCGATCCACCCCTGCTAAATCTGCTGCAACCAGGACAGATGGGCTGATTCCCTCTTTTTGAGGAGGAGTGACCATGAGAATTTCCCGAACTCCGGCGACCCTTGCAGGAAGCGCAGCCATCAGTACAGTCGAAGGATAAGAGGCTTTTCCACCAGGGACATAAATTCCCACTCTTTCCAAAGGTGTTATCATCTGCTCAAGCCGAATCCCTCTCTCCTCTTCCTTCAAGGTTGGAATCCATCTTTTCATAAGAAGTTCCTGAAACGTTTGAATACGATGAGCGGCCCGTCTCAACGTGTCTAAAAATTCCTTTGGGACTTTCCTGTAAGCCTCTTTCACCTCCATTCTCTTTATTTGAAGTCGATGGCTTGGAATGGTCACCCCATCAAAGACCTGACTGTAATGAAGGAGGGCTCGATCACCGTGATTCCTCACCTCTGTTAAAATGGAACGAACTTCCCTTTCGAGGCGAAGGTTAACCTGTGTCCCCCTTTTCTCCACCTCGGAGAGGTATCGATCAAACCCTTTTTCTCCTGCTCGAAGAATCTTCATCCAAAAACCCCTTTGCATGATGGGCCTCTCATCCTACGCTCCACCCACTCCTATTCGACCCCTCAGCTCCCCTCTTTCACCCTTTCTATCTTTGCTCCGAGTCTGGATAATTTTTTGTCCAACCCCTCATATCCACGATCTAAATGGTAGACTCTCGAAATTTGCGTCACCCCCTCTGCGGCTAATCCGGCCAGGATAAGCGATGCGCTCGCCCTTAGATCCGTTGCCATGACGGGCGCTCCACTTAAACTTTCGACACCCTGAATGATGGCCGTGTTTTCTTGAATCCGAATGTCCGCTCCCATTCTCTGAAGTTCACTGACATGGATGAACCGATTTTCAAAGATGGTTTCAGAAATGACACTCAACCCTCTTGCCAAAGACATGAGGACCATAAATTGAGCTTGCATATCCGTTGGAAATCCCGGGTAAGGTTGTGTTTTCACATCGACACTCCGGATTCTCTTCATCCCTACGACCCGGAGTCCATCTCCGTCAGGCTCAATCTCCATTCCTGACTCTCTCAATTTATGGATAATGGTCTGCATGTGTTGAACAGGAGCTTTGTTAATCTTAATATTTCCACGGGTCACGCCGGCGGCCACCATTAATGTTCCCGCTTCAATGCGATCCGGGATGATCGTGTGTTCGACCGCGTGGAGGGACTTCACCCCTTCGATCTCAATGAGACTGGTCCCAGCGCCATCGATCCTCGCACCCATCTTGGTCAGGACATTCGCTAAGTCCACCACCTCAGGTTCCATGGCCGCATTATGCAAGATAGTCTTCCCTCTGGCCAGGGTGGCGGCCATCATGAGATTCTCTGTTCCGGTTACCGTAACCGTATCAAAAGAGATATCCGCTCCCTTCAATTCATCAGCCCTCGCCTCAATATAACCATGACGAAGTTGGATCTTCGCTCCCATCGCCTCAAGCCCCATGAGATGAAGATTGATCGGACGTGCGCCGATGGCGCACCCTCCCGGTAGAGAAACCATCGCCCTTTTCGTTCGAGCGACCAGAGGTCCTAAGACCAGAATGGAGGCTCTCATGGTTTTGACCAAATCATAAGGAGCCTCAACGTTGGTAATCTCTTTCGTATCAATCCGATAAGCCTCCCCCTGCTTATAGACGTTGACTCCAAGATTGTTTAGAACTTTAATAATGGTCTGCACATCTTTCAGATTGGGAACATTGTGAAATACATTGGTGCCTTCGCTCAGGAGGCAGGAAGCAAAAATGGGAAGGGTGGCGTTCTTCGAACCACTCACCTCTACTTCCCCGATTAATCTCTCCCCTCCACGGATGACGATCTTATCCATTCTAAAATCTCCTATCCGGGAGGCGTCAGGCATTAGGGATCAAAACCACTTCCGCCTTGCGCCTCATGCTCTCACGAGACTTATAATTTTGTGCTTCTCATTTATACTGACGCTGTGCCTTGACCACCCTTTCAATCCCCGATAGATCTGGAACGCTCTCAGGTTTTAAAAATTGGCCTCCCTCCTCCACCCATTTAGAGACGATCGGACTTTGACCCTGTCCAACTTCCAATAGGAGCCACCCTTTAGGTTTGAGATAAAAATGGACCTGGGAGAGAATACGCCGATAAAACTTCAGCCCATCCACCCCTCCATCCAAGGCCAAGAGGGGCTCATAATCCCTCACCTCTTTGGCCAAGGTGCGAATCTCGTGTCGTTGAATATAGGGGGGATTAGAAAGGATCAAATCAAAAGGACCTTCCCTTTTTAAAACACGGAATGGTTCAAAGAGATCACCATTAACAAATTCGATCTGATGGTGGACACCCACCGATTTTGCATTTTCCTTGGCTAATATCAATGCGTCTCTTGAAAGATCCGTGGCCACCCCCAAAATATCTTTTCTTTCTCTGGTCAAGGCGACGATGACCGCGCCACTTCCGGTACCAATTTCGAGGACAAAAGGTCTCCTCCCCGACTGAGTTTGTGAGAGAACGATCAGACCTTGCTCCACTAATAGCTCTGTCTCAGGTCTTGGTATCAACACCCGATCGTCCACCTTCACATCGATTGACCAGAATTCCTGATGTCCTAAAATATATTGGAGGGGTTCTCCCGAAATTCTTCTTCGGATCAGGCTCTCGAACATCCTTTGCTCCTTTTCCTGAAGCGAGTTATGAAGATTCCGATAGAGCCCTTCCCTGCTGAGGTGAAGTGACCGAGCTAAAAGAAGCTCTGCGTTGAGCCGAGGATTTTCAATCGGATGATTTTTTAAACATTTCGTCGACCAATTGAGACATTCCAATATGTTCATATCAAACCCAACCGTCCCTCATCCCACGTCATCCACTCCCCTGTTGCTTACTTTGCTCAAGCTCTCCCTTTAAGGCCTCTGCCTGGTAATGGGTGGTCAAGGCAGTAATGATTTCATCAAGTTCTCCTTCCAGGATGGACTCCAAACGATAAAGGGTTAATCCGATCCGGTGATCGGTCACTCTCCCTTGAGGGAAGTTATAGGTTCGGATGCGTTCGCTCCGCTCTCCGCTTCCCACTTGGTTTCTTCTTTTTTCAGAAATTTCCATCTCCTTTTCTTGTTGAGCCTTATCCATCAATCTCGCTCGGAGAATTTTAAGGGCTTTGGCTTTATTTTTGTGCTGCGATTTCTCATCCTGGCAGGAGACGACCATTCCTGTGGGAAGATGGGTAATCCGAACAGCGGAGTCCGTGGTGTTGACACTCTGCCCCCCCGGCCCTGAGGATCGGAAGATATCGATGCGTAGGTCATTGGGATCAATTTGGACGTCCACCTCCTCTGCCTCCGGGAGAATGGCGACGGTGACCGTAGAGGTATGAATGCGACCCTGAGATTCGGTGATTGGAACCCTCTGAACCCGGTGGACACCGCTTTCAAATTTTAGTCGGCTATAGGCCCCCTTCCCTTCGATCGAGGCGATGATCTCTTTAAATCCTCCTACCCCCGTGAAATGGCGACTCAATATCTCCAATCGCCAGCCTTGTTTTTCTGCAAACTTCGAATACATTCTGAAGAGATCGCCGGCGAAAAGACCTGCCTCTTCTCCACCCGTTCCTGCACGGATTTCAAGCAAGATATTTTTTTCGTCATTCGGGTCTTTGGGAAGAAGAGCCGTTTTCAATTCTCCCTCTACCCTCTCCTTTTCTTGGGTCAATCGATGGAGCTCCTCTTTCGCCAATCGTTTCATCTCTTCATCTTCTTCATCATCCAGAAGATGCTCACTTCCCTTGATCTCCTCTCCTAACCGTTTAAGCCTTCGGTAAAGATCGACGACCTTCCCCAGTTCTGCATATTCCTTGGCGGCCCTTTGAAACTCGTCCTGTTTCGTCAAAAACTCAGGTTGGCCGAGGAGATGAGAGAGGGTCTCGTATCGGCGCTCGACCTCTTCTAATTTCTCAAACACCTTTCACCTCAACGTAATTTTAAATGTCAAAATCTAATGATGAAATAAAGGTCACAAATTCTTGAATGACCGGTGGCCCTCCAACTCTAACACTTCTTGAAGAGCACGAAGCGCCACTTCGATCTGGTCCTCAGAAGGCTCACGAGCCGTCATCCGTTGGAGCCAAAGCCCGGGTTTAATGAAAACTTGCATGCCTTTCCTCTCTCGCTTTTGATCGGCGAAACGGATGATTTCATAGGCGAGCCCTGCAATGAGAGGGATGAACACGACTCGAGAGGCCACCTTATATCCGAATGCAAAGTGATGAGGGATAAGGGCAAAGACTAAAATACTTACGACCATGACGATGAGAAGGAAGCTCGTCCCACATCTCGGGTGCAGGGTACTAAAACCCTTGACCCGATCGGCCGTCAGGACCTCACCCGCTTCGAAGGCAAAGATCGATTTGTGTTCGGCGCCATGATATTGAAAGATGCGTCGAATCTCTTTAAAAAAAGAGATCCCCCACAAGTATGCTAAAAAAATCACCAATCGAATGATTCCATCCACCACATTGAAGAAAAGGCCACTGGTGGACACCATGGGAATGATGAACCGTAACCATTTCGTCAAAAAGAGAGGAATCAAGAAAAAGAGGAAGATGCCAAAGCAGAGGGCGAACGTAAAAGTAAGCCCCATGGTCCAGGAGCTAACTTCTTGCCCCTGATCCAGAGACTGATTGGCTGAAAAGTTGAGCGCTTTCATCCCCAATATTAGAGCGGAAAGTAAGTTCATCACTCCCCTGACCAATGGAATTTTGGAAATAAATTTCTTTTCAGAAAAAAAGGTTAACCTCTCTCGCCTCACCGCA
Source organism: Syntrophaceae bacterium (assembly GCA_013388645.1). GTDB lineage: Bacteria > Desulfobacterota > BSN033 > BSN033 > UBA1163 > UBA1163. Next base: position 31,023 of record JACAEV010000164.1, read on the forward strand.
ATCTCGCCATTAGGTTTTCGGACGGCAATCGCCATTGAACTGGGAGACCTCATCATCACCCCTTCGATCACAGCCTGTCCACCGACTCGAAGGCGTTCCTCCCCTTTAAACACTCCTCCCAAGACCATTTTTTGACCCACCTCAATTATACCAACTTCCCATAGATAGACGAAAACACCCATTCACCTTCAAAGACATATTTATATAATAGAGTGAACTAATGTTGAAGGCCTGTTAAAAAAATGCCAGATAGAAAGAGAGGACGATCGGATGACCCTTTGGCCACGGTTCGAGCGGGGAATCCCATTTGGATCGACCGGGATGAGTCAGTTTGATTGGATCGGTTAAAATTATTCTTGCTGATTTTCTTTCTTCCCATATTTTTTCTGAAACCGTTCAATTCTTCCAGCGGTATCTAAAAATTTTTGTTTCCCGGTGAAGAAAGGGTGACAGTTGGAGCAAATCTCTACATGAATCTCTTTTTCCGTACTTTTTGTCTCAAAGGTGGCTCCACAGGCACATTTAATCACCGTATCAAAAATTTTCGGGTGAATCTCTTTTTTCATCTTATCAGCCTCCAAGTATCTATTTTACTGATTTTCAACAAATTTTCAACTGCCTTCGGCCCATCCTGCGTTTACTGGTTCATGGAGTCCAAGAAGTCCCGATTACTCTTCGTGGCTTGCATCTTCTCCAATAGAAATTCCATGCTCTCTACCGTGTTCATCGGCTGAAGGACTTTTCTTAAAAGCCAGATGCGATTTAGATCGTTGGGTTCCATGAGGAGCTCTTCTTTTCGCGTCCCGGAGCGTTGAATATCGATGGAAGGAAAAACCCTTCGATCGACTAAGCGGCGGTCTAAATTGATCTCCATATTTCCTGTCCCCTTGAATTCCTCGAAGATCACCTCATCCATACGACTTCCCGTATCGACCAAGGCCGTGCCAATGATGGTGAGGCTTCCTCCCTCTTCAATGTTCCGGGCCGCACCAAAAAACCGCTTGGGGCGCTGAAGCGCATTGGCATCGATCCCTCCCGAGAGGACCTTTCCACTTGGAGGAACCACCGTATTATATGCCCGGGCCAACCGAGTAATGCTATCGAGAAGGATGACCACATCTTTTTGATGTTCGACCAATCGCTTGGCCTTCTCGATCACCATTTCCGCCACCTGAACGTGGCGAGAGGCCGGTTCGTCAAAGGTGGAACTGATGACCTCTGCATCGACGGACCGCTCCATATCCGTCACTTCCTCGGGTCGCTCATCGATGAGAAGGACGATCAAGGTGATCTCTTTATGGTTAGCCGTGATACTGTGAGCGATCGTTTGGAGGAGCATCGTCTTACCCGTCCTCGGAGCGGCCACGATGAGCCCTCGTTGCCCCTTTCCGATGGGCGTGAGAAGGTCCATCACTCGAGCGGAGTAATTTTTTGAATCATTGGCCGTTTCCAAATGTATTTTCTCTTGAGGATAAAGGGGAGTGAGGTTGTCAAAGAGGATCTTATCCCTGGCCACCTCTGGATCTTCATAGTTCACCAGCTCCACTTTGAGCATGGCGAAGTATCGCTCCGTATCTTTGGGAGGTCGAATTTGCCCTGAGACCGTGTCCCCCGTCCTCAGGTTAAATCGACGGATCTGAGACGGCGAGATATAGATATCATCCGGCCCAGGGAGATAATTGTAATCGGGGGCCCTTAAAAATCCAAATCCATCTGGCAAAATTTCTAACACTCCCTCTCCGAAGATCAGGCCGTTTTTCTCCGTCTGGGCTTGAAGAATCGCAAAGATCAGCTCTTGCTTTCTCATCCCACTGGCCCCTTCCACATTGAGTTCCTTGGCGATTTTGTACAATTCATTAATTTTCAACTTCTTCAAATCTTTGATATTCATGATTTCCCTTTATCCTCCCTTTTGGCCCACCTTGCCCACCCCCGTTAGCCGTGCTGCCAACAAGGTCGTTCTGGCAGGTCAACGACCTTCAGAGTTTTGGCGATGAACGGAGCTTCTCTTTTTTCTCAAGCGCATCCTTTTTTAACGCTTGATAAACCTCTTTTGCCCTGTTTTTCGTCTCCTCCAACGATCCCTCATTCCGAATGATGTAGTCTGCAAATTTTACCTTCTCCTCCAAGGGCATCTGGGAGGAGACCATTCTCAGGGCTTCCTCTGTGTTTTTCTGATCTCGATCTTTCAACCTCTCAATTTGCTGGGTCTGGGTTGACGTCACCACAATCAGTTTATCCATCTCTTGGTGATCCTCAAGCTCCACAAGGAGCGGGGCGTCGATCACCACGATGGCCTCCGGATCCTTTGTCCCAATCTCTTTAGCTCTACGATTCATTTCTTCCTTGATCCGAGGATGAAGAATTTGATTCAAGCGCTTCCTCTCATTTGAATTCCCAAAGATTCTTTCGGCCAATTTTTTCCGATGAATGGTTCCATCATCTTGAAGGATGTCTTGGCCAAAGGCCCTGACGAGTTCATTCCAGGCGGGCTGGCGGGGTTGAACCAATTCCCTGGCGATCTGGTCTGCATCAATGATATAAGCGCCCTCTTCTTTTAAGACTTGAGAAACGGCTGTCTTTCCGCTTGCCACCCCTCCCGTCAATCCAACGATGAGCATTCTTTTTGGGGTCTCCTAAATATCGAGGCGTTGAACAAAGAGGGCATTTTCCTCGATGAATTGGCGTCGTTGCTCCACCTCGTCGCCCATCAAGATACTGAAGATTTCATCAGCTTCAATGGCGTCTTCCACTCTCACCTTGAGGAGTGTCCGAGTCTCTGGGTTCATCGTGGTCTCCCAGAGTTGTTCAGGGTTCATCTCACCCAACCCTTTATATCGCTGGATGCTCAGCCCTTCCCTACCCAACTGATTGAGAGAATGAAGGAGTTCCTCTTCTTGTTCGATGATCACTTCCCTTCCCTTCTCGATGAGCTTATAGGGAGGAGGGGCCATCTCTTGAATCTCTTGATGTATTTGATAGAGATGGCGATACTCCACAGAGGCGATGAGATCCCAATGAACGGGGCTTCTTAACTCCTTTCCATTGGATTCTTGAACTTCAAAACCATAGAGGTTATGTTCCTCATCCCAAGAAAGATCGAAGACTTCAAAGCCTTTCTTTCTCAGCCGCTTTTGAAGATCGGCCATCCTTCCCTTTTCCTCAAACGTCGACTTGTTTCGGACTCCGTTTTCCAATAGGAATTGGATGAGAGATCGAGAATACCCCTTCTTCTGGATTCGTCCATTTAGATCATGATAGGTGTATATTTTTTCTAAAAGCAAGCTTAGCCTTTTTTCGTTCAATTTTTTATTGGTGGACTGGACAAGGACCTCGCTCTTGTTAATCGCCCGAGTCATGAGATATCGGTTAAATGCCTCTTCATTCTTGATATAGGTCTCACTCTTTCCCTCGGTGACCTTAAAGAGGGGGGGTTGTGCGATGTAGAGATGTCCACGCTCAATCACCTCTGGCATATGGCGATAGAAAAAGGTAAGGAGCAAGGTTCGGATATGGGACCCATCCACATCGGCATCCGTCATGATGATAATGCGGTGGTAACGGAGTCGATGAATGTCATAGTCGTCCTTTCCTATTCCTGCTCCCAGGGCAGAAATGAGAAGACGAATTTCTTCACTGGCCAACATCTTATCGAACCTGGCCCTCTCCACATTGAGGATTTTCCCTTTGAGGGGAAGGATCGCCTGAAAGGTTCGGTCTCGACCTTGTTTAGCCGATCCTCCTGCCGAATCTCCTTCCACAATAAAAATCTCACTGAGGGCAGGATCTCTTTCCTGGCAATCGGCCAATTTTCCAGGTAGAGAATCTCCTTCCAGCGCACCCTTTCGACGGCTCAATTCCCTTGCCTTGCGAGCAGCTTCTCTGGCACGAGCGGCGTCGATCACTTTGGAAATGATCTTTCTCGCAATTCCTGGATTTTCTTCAAAATAACTTCCCAGTTTTTCATTCACTAACGTTTCTACCAAACCCTTCACTTCGCTATTTCCCAATTTGGTCTTGGTCTGCCCTTCAAATTGAGGCTCTGATAGTTTGATGCTGATGACCCCCGCCAATCCTTCTCGTATGTCTTCTCCCGTCAAATTTTCTTTTACGCCCTTAAGCAGATTGGCATTCGTGGCATACTGATTGATCGTACGAGTCAAGGCGCTTTTGAAACCAATGAGGTGGGTTCCTCCTTCTTGGGTATTGATGTTATTGGCAAAGGAGAAAAGGTTCTCGGCATAGCCATCATTATACTGAAAGGAGATCTCCACTTCGGTTCCATTCTTCACCCCTTGGATATAGATCGGCTTAGGATGGATACAATTCTTATTCTTATTGAGATATTCGATGAATGAAATGATTCCTCCCTTATAAAAAAAATCATGCCGTTTCTCCGACCGTTCATCCTCAATGCTAATGGCGAGCCCTTTATTTAAAAAAGCCAATTCTCTTAAGCGTTGAGAAAGCAGGTCGAAACTGAAATGAACGGTCTCAAAAATCTGACTGTCTGGTTTGAAGCGGACCTGCGTCCCTGTATTCCGAGTCTTTCCGGTCACCTCCAACTTTGTCTTCGCCTCTCCCCTTTCATAAATCTGATGGTATACCTTGCCATCTCTCCGTATCTCCAGGTCAACAAACTCCGATAGGGCATTGACCACCGAAAGCCCTACTCCATGTAGACCTCCAGAAATTTTGTAACTGCGATTATCGAACTTTCCTCCTGAATGGAGTTTGGTCATTACGACCTCCACGGCAGGGCGATTCTCTTTTTCATGGAGATCAACAGGAATGCCACGGCCATCATCTCTCACGGTCACACTGTTATCGATATGGATGATGACCTCAATCTTAGAACAATATCCAGCCAAGGCTTCATCAATACTGTTATCCACCAACTCATGAACCAAATGGTGAAGCCCTTCGGCCCCGGTGTTCCCAATATACATCGCAGGCCGTTTGCGTACAGCCGCCAACCCTTCAAGGATCTTGATCTGCTCGGCTGTGTATTTTTCCGTTTGTCCTTTCATCTCCTCTCCTTTTGAATCGGTATCGCTCACGAAGATGGAATCCGTCTAAAGCCTCATGGGCATGATGATGCATAATTGATTGAAGGCCTTTGGGGCGGTCGAGGTGGGTTTGAGAACTCCGGGGCTTCCCTCGTCCCTTAACTCCATGAGAACCTCCTCCGTATTCATTGCGTTGAGTGCCTCCATTAAGTAACGAGCATTAAATCCAACTTGAAGCGGAGGGCCTTCATAAACCGCTTCCAGCTCCTCCTGGGCATCGCCATAATCTTGATGATAGGAGGACATCTCGATCGAATTTTTTTTAAGAGAGAGTTTCACACCCTCCACCCTCTCGCTTGCCATGGTTGAAATCCGTTTCAAAGAACTGTACATCTTCTCTCTTCCAATCATTAATTTCTTATCGTTCCCCTCGGGAATCACTTGTTCATATTCAGGAAATTCTCCATCGATCAATCGAATGACGGTAAGAGATTTTCCCAATTTGAAAAATCCATGCGTCGAATCGAAATAAATTCCCATCTCCTCCTCATCATCGTGATCTCCGATAATCTTTTTTATCTCCAAAACCCCCTTTTTTGGAATGATCAATCCTTTCTCAATTCCTTGGATGGGTTGATTTTCTTGATCCATCAGACAAAGGCGATGACCATCCGTTGCCACCATTCTCAATATATCCTTCCCCCCTTGTTTACTTTGAGTTAAAAGAACGCCATTGAGATGGTATCGAGATTCTTCATTGGAAGCAGCAAAAACCGTCTTTTCGATCATCTCCCGGATGAGGTGCGTCGAGACAGTTGAAAAATTTTCAACTTTACAGGGAGGAAGTGAAGGAAATTCCTCTGGGTCTAAACCTGCCAAGTTGAAGACCGATCTTTCACATTGAAGGTTGATCCATTGATTCTCTTTTTTCTGAAAGTGAATGAGGACATCAGGTAATTCTCTCACTATTTCATATAGTTTTTTTGCTGAAACGGAGGCCTTCCCTTTTTCCCGAACGGTCGCCTTTAATTCTTCACGGATACCTGTTTCTAAATCGGTTGCGGTGAGATAAAGGGAATTCTGATCCCATTCTAATAGAATATGGGAGAGGATGGGAAGAGTGGTTTTTCTTCCTGCCACACTTTGAACGAGTCCTAATCCTCTTAGAAGTTCTCTTCTTTCGATTTCAAAATTCATTATCTTTACCTCCTATTAAGATTCATTATCTTTAAAAGAACCGTCTTCTACGTCTATCTCTGTGGAAATGAAGAAAAGAATACTAACTTAAAAAAAGAAAAGACGTTTTGATGTGGAAATTCCTCCTATGAATCGTTGGATTACCTTTGGATAATAAAAACATTTCATCTTTTTTTTAATTTCCTCCTCCACCATTCACACTCTTTCCACAAGATTTACCTTAACAAACAAAAACAATATATTGATCAATGTGGATTCCAATTCGTTAAATAATGTTCAATAGTTATAACGAAGAGATTCCTTGAATCGATCGGATTCATGATTTAATTTGATTTTCCAAATTATTAATCATTTCTTTAAAGGAATCCTCTTTCGATATCATCTCTTTGACTTTTTTAATAGAGTGAAGCACGGTGGAATGATCTTTTCCCCCAAATTTTTCACCAATTTCAATTAAGGAGGCAGGGGTTAATTTTCGAGAGAGATACATGCCGATTTGTCGAGGAAGCACATAACTCTTATGCTTTCGTTTTACCCTTAAATCTGGAATTTTAATATTAAAAAAGTTGGCTACGACTTTTTGAACCAGATCAATAGAGATCAATTCAAACTTCGGTTTAATGACATGTTTTAAAACCTCTTTGGCTAATTGGATGTCAATCGGTGTTTTCGTCAATGAGGCGAAGGCGCCGATCCGAATGAGGGAGCCTTCTAAAATTCTAATGTTGGAATCAATTTGAGATGCAAGAAAGAAAGCGACATCATTGGGAATGGATATATTTTCTGTTTCAGCTTTTTTTCGTAAAATGGCTACTTTGGTTTCAAGGTCAGGAGGCTGGATGTCTGCAATCAGTCCCCATTCAAATCGCGATCGGAGTCGTTCTTCGAAATCAGGGATATCTTTTGGAAACTTATCGCTGGTGAGGACAATTTGTTTTCGAGATTGATGGAGGGCCTCAAAGGTATGGAAAAATTCAGCCTGTGTCCTTTCTTTGCCAGCGATAAATTGAATATCGTCGATCAGCAAGATGTCCATCTTTCGATATTTATTTCTAAATTCATCCATCCTTTCGTAACGGAGTGAATTAATGACTTCGTTGGTGAACTCCTCGGAAGTAATGTAACAGATTTTTTTGACTTCGTTAAAAATTCGGTGTTGAACAATATGGTTCCCGATGGCATGAAGGAGATGGGTCTTCCCCAACCCCACTCCTCCATAAATGAAAAGGGGATTGTAATTTTTCGCAGGTGATTCGGCTACGGCATGGCAAGCTGCATGGGCAAACTGGTTGCTCGCCCCCACCACAAAATGATCGAAGGTATATTTTGGGTTGAAAAGAGATGGAGGAGAATGAAAGACCTGTGGGTCATAGTTTGGCAAAGATTGAGGAGGGGAGTCTTTTCCGTTGATCTTTTCATTTTTAATTCGGAATTGGAGCTGGCAAGAGGATTGAGTGAAATGAGAAAGGGCGTCTTTAATATAGAGGGAGTAATGTTCATTGATCCATTCTTTAAAGAACCGGTTTGGGACCTCTAATTCAACCCGTTCACCTTCTTTTGAAATGAATTGAATGGGTTTAATCCAAATATCAAAATTTTGTTGACCGACTCTTTCTTTTAAAGAATCGATCACTTTAGGCCATAAATCTTCCATGGAATTGACCTTGATGGATTGAAACAGTGTATGAAGGGCATTGAAGGAATGGGCAGGAGGGGCCCAAAACAAAAAATCTTTTCATTTTCAATTACTTATAAATCTCTTTTCACAATGTTTCCACAACTGTGGATAAATGAAATTAAAGACAAAGAAGGGAAAAGCTGAGGATTAATTTATTGTATTCAATCGATAGTGCATTATAACCCCGTCAAAAAAAAAATCAAGTTTTTTTTGATGGAGTTATTCTTTTTCAGCCAATCTTGCAACAGCGACCACCTTTTCGCCCTCTTCCAGGGTGATCAGCCTTACCCCTTGCGTACTCCTTCCCTGAACGGGGATGTCAATGGCTCGTAGACGAATAATTTTCCCTTTGTTAGAGATGACCATTAATTCATCTTCGTCGACGACGGTTTTAATCCCAATCACATCGCCCGTCTTTGGGGTCCTCTTCATTGTAAAAATACCGGACCCCCCCCTATTCTGAACCCGATACTCCGATGCCTGAGTTCGTTTTCCGTAGCCATTCTCAGAGACGGTCAAAATTTGTGTGTGAGGAGCCACCACTTCCATCCCCACCACTTCGTCTTCTTTAGAAATTCTAATTCCCCTCACCCCGTGAGCGATTCGACCCATCTCCCGGATTTGGGTTTCAGGGAAATGAATGGCTTTTCCAAATTTGGTGCCGATAAAGAGATGCTGTTTCCCATCCGTCAATTTCGCAGAGATGAGTTCATCTCCTTCATCGAGGTGAATGGCAATGATGCCCCCTGATCGTGGATTACTGTATGCTTCAAGGACGGTTTTCTTGATCGTCCCTCTTTTGGTCATAAAAGTAATAAATTTCCCTTTTGCAAAATCTTTGAGAGAGAGAATGGTGGTCACCTTTTCTTCTGGACTCAGATGGAGAAGATTGATGATGGCCTTTCCTCGGGTCATGCGTCCAGCCTGCGGAAGTTCATGCACCTTCTTCCAGTGGATCTTTCCAGCGTCAGTAAAAAACAGGATATAATCATGCGTCGAGGCGACGAAAAGGTCTTCGACAAAATCTTCTTCTTTGACATTAATCCCCACCTTCCCTTTTCCACCGCGATGCTGGCTTCGGTAGAGGCTGATGGGATTTCTCTTGATGTATCCTGTGTGGGTGATCGTCACCACCATGTCCTCTTCGGCGATGAGGTCTTCCACCCGTATTTCCGGGACCACCTCCACAATTTCCGTATGCCTTTCGTCTCCGTAGTTGTCTCGGACAACGATCAGTTCCTCTTTGATTAAATTGAGAATCAACCGCTCGCTGGCCAGGAGGGCTTTCAAACGATTGATCAATTTGATGGTCTCCTCGTACTCTTCCACGATTTTTCGCTGTTCAAGGTTCGTGAGTCGTTGGAGCCTCATCTCCAAGATCGCTTGAGCCTGCTCGTCTGAGAAGGTGAATTTCTCCATTAAACGTTCTTTTGCCTCTTTCGGGGTTTTGGAGGCTTTGATCGTAGCGATGATGGCATCGATATGGTCAATCGCCTTTTTCAGACCTTCCAGGATATGAGCCCTGGCTTCTGCCTTGTTGAGTTCGAAACGCGATCTCCGGATGACCACCTCTTGTCGATATTGGACGAAGAGATGGAGCAGATCTTTGAGGGAGAGCAGTTTTGGTTGGTTTTGGTGGATCGCCAAAAGGATGATCCCAAAAGAATTCTGCATTTGAGTATGTTTATAAAGCTGGTTGAGGATGACTTCAGCGACTTCATTTCTTTTCAATTCAACAACAACCCTCATTCCCTCCCGATCTGACTCATCTCGGACATTGGAAATGCCATCGATGACCTTCTCCTGAACCAATTCAGCTATTCTTTCAATGAGTTTGGCTTTGTTGGTTTGATAAGGAAGCTCCGTAATGACAATGTTTTCCCTTTCTCCCTTTCGATCCCTCTCAATGATTGCTCTGGCCCTAAGTTGGATGACCCCTTTTCCAGTTTCATAGGCCTGGCGAATTCCTTCTTTCCCATAGATGAACCCTCCCGTCGGAAAATCAGGTCCTGGTAGATGATTCATCAATTCATTGATAGAGATATCAGGATCTTCGATCAAAGCAATGATCGCATTAATCGTTTCTACCAAATTATGAGGGGGGATGTTCGTTGCCATTCCGACTGCAATCCCCGAAGAGCCATTGACAATGAGATTGGGGAATTTGGAGGGAAGCACGGAGGGTTCGACCAGAGATTCATCATAATTTGGAACGAAGTCGACGGTCTCTTTGTCGATATCGGCTAATAACTCGGTAGCCAGTTTTGCCATGCGGATTTCTGTATATCGCATGGCAGCAGGAGGATCACCATCGACGGAGCCAAAGTTCCCTTGACCGTCGATCAAGGGATAACGAAGAGAGAAATCTTGTGCCATTCGAACAATCGCATCATAGACAGCCATATCCCCGTGCGGATGATATTTACCGATCACATCGCCGACGATTCTCGCTGACTTTTTATAGGGCTTATCCCAATCATTATTTAACTCATTCATGGCAAAGAGAATGCGGCGATGAACGGGTTTCAGGCCATCTCTCACATCCGGCAGCGCTCGGCCGATGATGACGCTCATGGCATAGTCCATGTAGGACTTTTTCATTTCATCTTCGATATTAACAGGGAGGTGCTCGATCGCAGTGTTCACGATAACTCCTGAAATGGCATTGGGTCGGAAAGAAGCCCTTCACTTGTTTTTCAGTATTCTTTTAATTAAGCGATAGGGCAGGATGATTGGGTATCGGTCTGTCTCCGGTAGGCCCTACCCTTCTGGGTGAAGCGCCTCAATTTTGATAACAAAATTTAATATAAAACCCCCTTCCCTGTCAACAAAATTAAAGCCCTAATCTTGACAATGAATTATAAATATGGTTTAAATTTAAAGTTTAATTATTTCAAAAAATAAGACACTTTAACCGAGAGGGATTGGATGAAGAGAACCTATCAGCCCAGTAACCTTAGGCGGAAAAGAACACACGGCTTCTTGGAAAGGATGAGCACAAGAAGCGGTCGCAATATCATAAAGCGGAGGCGATTGAAAGGAAGAAAGAGGTTAACCGTTTAGACCTTGAATTCCAGAGAATGAGAAGAGAAACCCTTCGATGAATTGATAATGATAGGGATCAAAGTGAAAGGGTCCTTCCGTTTTACCAAAAAGCAGAGGATCACTTACCCTCAGGATTTCAGAAGGGTGATGAAATTAGGCAGGAGGCTTTCTTCTCAAAACTTTGTCCTCTTTCTAAAAAGGAACGATCATCTTTTTCATAGGCTGGGGGTTGTCATTAAAAAAGAGATTGGTCCTGCGACGTTCCGGAATCGAATGAAGCGATACCTCCGCGAGTTTTTTCGCCTCCACAGGCATCAGATCAAAGGTTCTTACGATATAATTTTAATGGTGAAAAAGGGATGTTCGATCAATCGTTATCAGGAAGCAGAGGAAGAGTTAAAAAAACTTTTCGTTATTTGAAGAAGGGAACGATTTATAAAACGGTCCATGAATGGACCAAAAAAGGGGCTATCCTTTTAATCCTTTTCTATCGATATTCGTTTTCAATATTCTTTGGACCCTGCTGCCGTTTCACCCCTTCCTGTTCCTCTTATGCTCTGCTATCGATTCATCGGTTTGGAATTAAGGTGGGAGTAAGACTCATTTTTAAAAGAATCATAAAATGTCATCCCTTCCATCCTGGTGGATACGATCCAGTTCCCCAAATCCCAAAAGAATATTAGGAAGGAGATTTAAAGAAAAGAAGATATGGAAAAAAGAGCTATCTATGCAATATTATTGACCTTTTTTATAATTATGCTCTGGAGTGTTATTCAATCAAAATTATTTCCTCCAGCTCCAGAAAAACCAGAAACAAAGGAGGTAAAGAAGGAACAGATTGCTCCAATAGAGAGGCCTATCGAGAGAAGGGAGCAGATTAAGGAATCAAAACCCTTAGTAAAGCCCAGGGTGGTCATCGAAAAAAAGGACGTCTCTGTTGAGACATTGAATTACTCAGCCGTTCTTTGCTCCGAAGATGCCAGATTAAAACATTTCAGGCTTAAAAAATATGAAGATAGTGTTGAACAGTCATCCATAACGATTAAATTGATCCAGTTGGTTCAAAGCCTCTTAGGGAAAAAAGAAGAGACGTTTAAAAAACCCGCTCCACTCGATTTGGTGAATACGAGTGAAAAAGAGGGACTTCCATTGGGACTTATCTTTAAAGAATCAGGCCCCTCCCCTTCGGATGGAAACTGGGAAGTAGATCGGGAGCAACTCCGGTTAATCCATAGCGGGGAAAAGGGTGAAGTTGCTTTTACAAAAAGCTTAGAAAATGGGTTAAAGGTGACGAAACGTTATCAATTTCATTCGGATCAATATACCCTCGACTTGGATGTGGAGATTGAAAATGATACTTCTAAGGAGATCACGATTCCTGTGGGCGTCCAATGGATTGGAAAAGTTGAACTTGAGAAATTAGCTGATGAGGATAATAAAGATTATGGATTAAAATATTCCTTTTTTAAGAACCAAAAAGTGGAAAGGAAAGATCTGGGAGGTGCAAGCGCTTCAGGATGCACCCCTGGTTGCGGATCGAAGAAAAGGAGGACCGAACCTTTTGAATTCTCTGATAAAGGTGAATTAAAATGGTTTGCATACGAGGGAGAATATTTTGCCTCTTTGTTGATTTCACCTCCGACAGAAAAGAACCTCTCCCTCTCAGTAAAGGGTGATGAAAAAAATCTTTTAATGGTCAATTTGACAACCGCATCTGTATCGATTCCACCCAAACAAAGGATCAAGGTCCCCTATCAAATTTATTTGGGTCCCAAAGAGATTGATCGATTAAAGGGACTTGGCGTTGGAGCTGAAAAATTAGTCGATTTTGGATGGTTTACGATAGTGGCCAAACCCCTCATCTGGTTTTTAAAACTGACTAACAAGATTACGGGAAATTTTGGGATTGATATCATCATCCTCAGCATTCTGATAAAAATCGTCTTTCTCCCTCTGACGCAGATCAGTATGAAATCGATGAAGGAGATGCAAAAAGTCCAACCGGAAATGAATCGACTCAAAGAGCAGTATAAAAATGACAAGGCAAGGCTTCAGCAGGAAATCATGCTTCTTTATAAGAGAAGGAAGATCAATCCGATGAGCGGGTGCCTACCTATGCTCATACAAATACCTGTATTCATTGCACTTTACAATGCACTTCAATATACCATCGAGATGAGGCATGCACCTTTCTTTCTATGGATTCGGGACCTCGCTGCGAAAGATCCAATCTATATTACCCCGCTTATTATGGGGGGGACCATGGTCCTCCAGCAAAAAATGACTCCAACAGCAGCCGATCCTACGCAGGCTAAGATGTTTCTACTAATGCCGGTAATGTTTACTTTTTTATTTCTCAATTTCCCATCCGGTCTGGTTTTATATTGGTTGGTTAATAATGTCTTATCAATTGCTCACCAATATTATTTGAATAAAAAGACTTGAGGTTCGAATCTTGGAAGAAATAGAAATTGCAAAAGAGCTCACAACAGGATTGCTGAACCGGATGGGACTCAAACCAGAGGTGGAAGCGTTATATAAAGAGGGCACCCTCAACATTGAAATTAAAGGAGACCACGAGGGCATTCTTATCGGAAAATACGGTCGAACACTCGAATCGCTACAGATACTGATTAACAAAATGGTCAATAAAAAGTTAAAAACCTCTATAAAGATCATTATTGATATCGATAATTATCGGGAAAGAAGATCTGCCAACATTATTAGGATGGCCCAACGCTTGGGTGAAAAAGCAAAAAGGACAAGTCATTCCATAACGATAGGTCCATTCAATGCTCATGATAGGAGGATCATCCATCTTGCCCTCAAGGAGGATCCTTCCCTTAAAACGGAGAGCCTTGGAAATGGGGATCTGAAGGAAATCAGGATCATCCCAATAAATCAAAAGGGATAAAGACCCCGAAACCACACAAATAAAAGTGAACAAAGGTTCTTCCCCCAGTTTAAAAAAGAGAATCCCATCTACTCATGAAGAGACGATTGCAGCCATTTCAACCCCGTTTGGGGAAAGTGGTATAGGAGTCGTCAGAATGAGTGGTTCTTCAGCGGAATCTATTGCCAAAAAATTATTCAAACCTAAAAATGACCAACCTTATTTCATCTCCCATCACATGCATTATGGTGAATTGATTGACCCCAAAAGTGGAAAAGCTGTTGATGAAGTGTTGATGGTTTTAATGAAGTCTCCAAAAACATATACTCGGGAAGACATTGTGGAGATCCACTGCCATGGAGGTTACTTCATTTTAAAGAAGGTATTAGATATAGTTTTGAGGGAAGGGGCCCGAATGGCCGAGCCAGGGGAGTTTACTAAAAGGGCCTTCTTAAATGGGAGAATTGATCTCACGCAGGCTGAGGCGGTAATCGACCTGATTAAGGCTAAGACAGAGATCAGCCTTGAAATTGCGAACCAGCAACTGAGAGGATCAATGTACAAGGAAATGAGCGAACTTCGATCGCAATTGATCGAACGGTTGGCGCTAATCGAAGCCCATATTGATTTCCCAGAAGAAGAGATGGAGCCAATCGTTTTGCAAGAGTTGAAGGGAGATCTTGAGAAAATGGTCGATCAGTTGGAGAGATGGATTGCATCTTATGAAGAGGGAAAGGTCTTTAGGGATGGGATTTCCTGTGCCATTGTTGGAAAAACCAATGTCGGTAAATCGAGCCTCCTTAATGTATTATTAAAAGAGGAAAGGGCGATTGTGACTCCGATTCCGGGGACGACAAGGGATGTCATTGAAGAGGTCTTAAATATTTATGGGATACCTGTGCGATTAATGGATACGGCAGGCTTGAGAAAACCATTAGATTCTATTGAACAAGAAGGGGTTAAAAGGGCGAAAGAGCGAATGGCTGACGCTGATTTTGTGCTATTGATGCTTGACGGTAGTAGAGAAATCGACTCGGACGACAGAGAGATCTTTGAAGAAATCAGAAAAAAGAAGAGAGTGGTGATCGTTAATAAAAATGATCTACCCTTAAAAATTTCGTTGGAAGAGATAAAGAACCAATTTAAGGATGAACCAATTGTTTTAATTTCAGCATTAAAAAACGAGGGAATCGATCATCTCAAGGAGGCTATCTATAATTCCTTGGTCCATCGCAATATAAGAAATACCTCTGAACATCTCATTATATCGAACATTCGCCATAAGAATATTCTTACTCAAATAAAGAACAATCTATTTAATGCAATAAAAGGATTGGAAGAGGGGATTTCAATGGAATTCATTGCCTTTGAAATCCACTCTGTGTTGGATGCCTTTGGTGAAATGGTTGGAGAGACAACTACTGAAGAGGTCTTAAACCGAATTTTCGAGCAATTCTGCATTGGTAAATAATGTTTCACGTGAAACATCAGGAACCCCACATCCTGCTAATTAACCCATGGATTACAGATTTTGCAGCTTATAATTTCTGGATAAAACCGCTTGGATTACTATATATTGTTAGTCTATTAAAGGGAAATGGGTTTCGAGTAACTTTGATCGATTGTCTTGATTTTCAAATAAAAACAAAAAAATATGGAGATGGAAATTTTTTAAAAACAGAAATTGAAAAACCCCTTCCTGTTAAGTCAATCCCAAGAAAGTTTAGCCAATATGGAATTCCTGAAGAAATAATGTTGAAAAGACTTTCAAATATTGAAGAACCAGATCTCATATGTGTTAGCTCTGGAATGACTTACTGGTATCCTGGAGTTTTTAAAGTCATTGAAATTGCAAGGAAATTTTTTAAAAAGGCCCCTATAATTCTCGGTGGAATTTATGCCAACCTCTGTTATGAACATGCAAAAGAACATTCTGGTGTGGATATTGTTTTCAAGGGAAGTAGGGAGTCAGAAATCTTGAAGTTGATTTCGGATCTGACTCATAAAGAACTTATAACTCATAACTCAAAACTCTCAATTGATGACTTACCCTATCCTTGTTTTGACCTTTATCCTCAGCTCAATTATGTATGTATCACTACCTCAAGGGGATGCCCATTTAAATGTACCTATTGTGCCTCTCCGTTTTTATCAAATAGTTTTTCGAGAAGAGATCCTTTAAATGTGGTTAAGGAGATAGAATACTGGACGACAACACGGTATCAAGTCAATAACATTGCCTTTTACGATGATGCCCTCCTTATCGAGCCATTAAAACATTTTATCCCTATCATGAAAGAAATCATCAGAAGAGGAATCCATTGCAATTTTCACACCCCCAATGCCCTCCATATTAAGGAAATAGATGAAGAGGTGGCTGACCTGTTGTTTCGTGGAGGGGTTAAGACCGTTCGTCTTGGTCTTGAAACATCTAATGAAACCATTCAGATCGCAACAGGAGGGAAGGTGGATAATCAGGAATTTAGACAAGCGATCAAAAGTTTAAAGAGAGTAGGGTACTCAGGTGAAGAAATTGGGGTATATATAATGGTAGGATTACCGGGGCAGAGGGTAGGGGAGGCAGAAGAAAGTATTGCATTTGTTAATGAGATAGGTGCGAGACCGATTTTGGTGGAGTATTCCCCTATTCCTCATACTCCCTTATTTGAAAAGGCTAAGAAAAATTCTCAATTTGATCTCGAAAATGAACCTTTGTTTCATAACAATACCATATTGCCTTGTCAGGGGGAAGGGTTCACAATGGAAGATTTGAAAAGGTTAAAAAAGAAATTGAGGAGGTAAGTAGATGAATCCCCATGAAATTGTGAAAGATGTCTTTATTGTCGGAGGCCCAGATATTACAGATGGAAGAGATGGTTGCATCTATCTTATAAAGTTAGAGGAGCTGATGTTAATTGATACAGGGGCTGGTTGGAGTGTTGATAAAATAATTGGAAATATTCAAAAATTGGGATTAGATCCCAAAGACCTTAAAAAAATAATTTTGACCCATTGTCATATTGACCATATTGGAGGAGTTCCGGAAATGAGAAAAAGATTTGGGGTCAAAATATATATTCATAAATTGGACGCACCTCCTCTTGAAGCTGGAGATCAAGTTCTAACAGCTGCGAGTTGGTATCAGACTACGTTTCCTCCTACAGTCATAGATATGAAATTCAATTTGCCCGAAGAGGTGGTCACCATTGGGGAACAGAAAATTATATGCCTTCATACACCGGGTCATACTCCAGGATCAATATGCATCTATCTGGATAAAGATGGGAAGCGAATTCTTTTCGGGCAAGATCTTCACGGTCCTTTGCTGGAAGAGTTTGGATCCAATCTCGAAGATTATGGCCGATCCACCAAGAAGTTACTTAACCTTGATGCTGATATCCTCTGCGAAGGCCACTTCGGAATTTATAAAACCAAAAAAGATGTCAGAAATTATATCCTCTCCTACCGCCGCCAATACGGGGTTGAATAAACGAAACACAGACTTTACTTTATTTTTCAAGGCACTTCTAATCGGTGTAGTCGCTCTGTAAATCTGTGTAATTTGAAATTTACAAAAATATTCTTGACAAAAGAGTATTTTTATTATACTCTTTTTTGAAGAGTATAATATTGAGGAGTTTTTATGGCAAAATATTCTAAGAAGGTGCAAGTGTTACTTACCGAACAACAGTTAAAGGATCTCGAAGAGATTGCTACAAAGAATCATAAAAGGATTGGCACCCTTGTACGCGAAGCTATCGAAGAGTACCACCTCAAGAAAAATAAACAGCAGAAGATCGCCGAAGCCGTGGATCGACTCCTATCACTCCCTGAAATCCCGGCCCCGGAAGATTATCAGAGATGGGAAGCCGAATACCTTGAGGGGAAGTATTCATGTCGATAAGTACGCCACCTGTCTTGTTTATCGATGCTAATCTGATCATGTATTCCATCGGCAGCCCTCATCCTCTTCGTGAACCCTGCAGAAAATTCCTTGAAAAAATCAAGTCTCGAGAAATTCACGGCGTAACGAATACAGAAGTTCTCCAGGAGATCCTCTATCGGTATTTCTCAATAGAAAGAAGAACACTCGGCGAAATCGCCTATCAATCGATGATCGAATTCTGCACAGATATTTTTCCGGTAAGGGTCATGGACACAGATAAGGCCCTCGAGATTTTAAAAAGGGTTAAAGGAATCACATCCCGTGATGCTATCCATGCCGCCACCATGATCCACAATGGGATAAAAGAGATCATCTCTACGGATCCTCACTTTGACCTCCTTCAAGAAATCAAAAGAATCGACCCATTAAAACTCGGTTGAGGCTATTTTTACTGGCTTTAAGCACAAAATTTTTGTCCCAAGGGATAGTGTGGATGAGGCTTTGGATATGATCTTGTCGACCTACATGTAAGCCCTCAGTGATGAGTTTTGCATTCCATCGTCCCGACAGAAATGCTTTCGAAAATCTTAGAATGCGGATTGGAATATTATCTTTGATGGTAAGATTGAAATCACGGATTGGATGGGGTCGTAAGACATGTCAGATTAACCGATCCAGTTAAAGAACGAAGCTAACCCAACTTCCGCAGTTTCAATGGTTTAAAAAAATTTTTAAGGGAAGGGAAGTGCATAACCACTTGATAACACATGCGGTGATTTTTGATAAAAGTTCAAAACTCAATGTAGTGAC
>JACAEV010000007.1 GCA_013388645.1 Syntrophaceae bacterium
CCTTATGGCACCTATTTCATCACCGGCAATCATGAAGAATTTTATGATAACACCCCATATCTCCGGGCTGTGCGCCGCGCTGGAATACGGGTCCTGTATAATGAAAAAGTGGAGCTCGATGGGCTACAGATTATTGGAGTCGATTACAGGGACTCGAGAAATCAAGAGCAGTTTAGAACCATTTTGCGGAAAATGGATATCGACCCCCAGAAGCCCAGCATTCTCCTAAAACACGCCCCTTTCGATTTGGAGATTGCCAGGGATCAGGGAATCACCGTCCAGCTTTCTGGCCACACCCATCAGGGACAGGTTTTTCTGTTCCGGTTCATCACCTCATTGGTTTATAAAGGGTACGATTACGGGTTGAAAAAATTCGGTAATCTTCTGGTCTATACCTCCAGTGGAGCCGGTACCTGGGGACCTCCCATGCGCATTGATACCAAACCAGAAATAGTGGTCATAAAATTTATGTAAAAGATGGAGCTTAAGGGTGTGAGGTGAAAGTTTCACTTGATGGGATTGCCATTTGAAAGCTTCCCGTTTTTCTTCATGGCCACAAAAAAAGGCTTGACCTCGTCATGTTTTCCAACTGGAATGAGAAGGGTCATCCCTTTTGAGATTTTACTGGTCTGTTTTAAGGAGTTGATTTCCAGCATTGCCTCTAAATCCACTTTGTAGCGCCTGGCAATGGCCTTCAGGGTCTCCCCTTTTTTTACCAGATGCGTTTTAAATTCAAATTTTTCAAAAGGCTGAAGAGCTTCGAAGTGTTGTTCAAAATGTCTCTTCCTCCCTAAGGGAATCTTGATTTCATATTCTGATTCGTCAGGAGGAGTCACCCTCCTTTGAATTTCAGGATTAAGATCTTGAATCTCCTCTGTAGAGGTTCCGCATGCTTTGGCGATGAGGGAAAGACTGGTCAGTGCAGGGACCCTCACCTTCTCATATTGAAGGGGTTCCTGGTATTCCACATCGGTGAAACCGTATTTTTCAGGATTCTTTGCAACGAGGGCCGCTGCGATCATCAGCGGAACGTAATCCTTGGTCTCCCGTTTCAGATACCGATATTGGGTGAGCTTCCAGAAGTCTTCCGTCCGATACCGTTTCATCGCTTTGATGATCTTGAATTCACCCGCATTGTACCCCGCGGCGGCAAGGTACCAACATTCGAACATATCATACAGGTCTTTTAAATATCTGGCCGCAGCTATCGTGGACTTTTCAGGATCTTTCCTCTCATCGATCCACCAATCCACCCTTAATCCATACCTTTTCCCTGTCATGGAAATGAACTGCCATATTCCGACCGCTTTTGCCCTGGAGTAGGCATAGGGATTGAACCCGCTTTCGATGAGCGCCAAATAGACTAAATCTTCAGGGAGACCATATTCCTTTAGAACATTTCTCATGAAGGGGATATATTTTTCAGACCGGCTGAGCCAGATAACGAATTTCTCTCTGATTTTTGTCTGGAAATAATGGATGAACTGTTCCACTTTACCATTGAGGACGATGGGAATGTCAAACTCAGGGTCTTTTTTAAGCTGATCGGTTGGAGGGATCTTCAGACTGGAATCATCATTGGATTCATCGCTAATGGGAAGTTTTAAAGTCATCAGTGTTGGTTCTTCTCTTCCCATTTCATCTTTTGCTAAATAGAAATCGGTTTGGGCAGCTAAGTGCGTCAATCCTCCGAAGATAAAAAGAAAAACAATTCCGATCAAAGAGAATTTCCGGATCAAAAGAACCTCCTTAATGCATTAGAAGGATGGAAGAAGGAAAAGTGTTAAAAGTTTCTGCATTTTTTATGCCATAACAGTCTTTCATAACTAATGAATTTATATAAACATTTTTTATAAAAATAGTTTGATCAGATTAAAAAATGACCGAAATTGACAACGGGAGGACAAAATGTACTATCTTTTAAACTGTATCGAATTAGAAGTCAATAATTATTTTTTATCCGATCCGTTAAATTCCTTGGGTTGGACTTTGAGACTTACGCACCCTGTCGCAGAGAAAAATTTTTTACTTTTTTAAGGATTCTGGTACAATTCGCTGATAATCAGGGGGCGGGAGAAACACCCCTTTTTCCAATTCTCTCTTCTCTATTTTTTTAACTTCCACCCGATCTATCGCCCCTAACCCATAGGTCATGGTATAGTCCTTAATTAGAATAGGAAATCCATAGGGTTTCAGCTTTTCGTAAATTTCCCTCCCCTCCTTCATCTCGAGCTTAAAATCTTTAGAAAATCCCTGAGCCAATCGATCCATTACCTTCTCTATGTCTGTCATCTCGACATCCCTGGTCATCCAATTTTCCTCAATCAATTCACCCCCCGCCCACACCTCTATCTGTTCCGTCTGAAAACCATTGATGCCAGTGGCCCGCCCCGTTCTCTTCACGACGATCTTTCTTTCTTTGGGTTGGACACCTGGGATTTCCTCTTTGAGCCGTTTGGCCACTTCCCTTTCCCATTGGGAGAGTTTGACTTCGACATAACTTCTGGATCGGTGATCCACCATCATCAAGCGATCTTCTTTGAATCCCATGATGGTCGTTAGTCCGCTGGCTGGATGGTCTGTCCGAAATAAGCCCTCCGAAAAGTAGAGCAACACTTTTGAAGGATTCCCTTCCCGATCCCTCACTACTTGCTCGATCACCACTCCTGCCATGCCTTCCCCAAAACCCTCCAATAAAAATATGACGGACAGCAAAACCAGAAAGAAAAAATTCTTTTTTTTCATCGTCCTCTCCTTTGTCAACGGGTAAAAGTGATCAAAAGGGCAACTCCTATGATGGAGGCCGTTGGAATCCAAATAAAACGGTAGACCCCCCTTAAATCGGCTTGAAAATAATCCTTTGTCAAAATGAGACAGAGATGAAAAGGAGAGAGCAAATCTCCGCTAATCGCGCTTGCGAAGGCGAGTACCATATAATTGAGAAAAGAAGGGTCATTTTGAAACAAAGGGATGAGAATGGGAAAACTGATCCCGATGGGGGCAACGGTCATTCCGGTGATCAACCCACTCAGAAAGGGGACCAAAATCGCAATCACCCATAAGGGAACGCCGGAGGAGGATAAAACCGTGGAAACCGCTTGGACGGCCTGAGAGGATTCCAACACCTTCTTGAACCCCATCACCACTGCCACCGTTAATAAAAGCTCTATGTTGAGGCTCTCTTTCAGTCCCCTCAAAACCAAAGGCCAACGAATTCGGTAAAAAATAATCATCCCTAAGATGGCTAAACCAAAGGCATAGACTAATTCAACTTGAAACCCAACAATTAAAACGAGAGCAAAAAGGAGAGGGCACAGATTACTGATTAATCTCCAAGCGGAAGAAGTCTTTGATAGATTTGAGACTTTCGTTGACTTGGGAATCCCCCAAAACCCGAAGATGATTCCGCTGAGGATTGCTGTCAGAGTCAACGGAAGATTGATCCAACCCAGATTTCTGACCGGCACTCTGATTAAGCTCGCCGCTAAAACGAGAGCAGGATAAGTGGGAAGAATATATTCCCAAAGATGGCGAAACCAATAATTGATAAAGGTCCTTCGCTCTGGAGAGAGGTGTAACTCATCGGAACCTTCCACCACCATGGGCGCGGAGACCAATGCCCCACCGATAATCGGCATGAAACCAATGATGGCTGGAAGCAAAGCGATCACCACCCGTAGATCCTTCAAGATACTCCCAAAGCCGTCTAATATCTCTCTCATCCGGCCTGTCTCTTTCAACAAGCTACTGAAGAAGAGGATCGCTATGAAGGCACCCATGAGGAGGAGCGTTCTTTCTTCCGCAACGGAAATGAGCATTTGAATGAAGATGGTCTGGATGGTCAGGTGAAAGAGAAATCCCAATAGAAACGTCCCAGCGAGGAGACCGATCCACAGTTTTACTTTCTTGAAGGTGAGAATGAGGATGACGAAAAATACAATACCAATCTTTAATAAGTCAACCATTAAGGTTTCCTACTTTTAAGTCATTGGGCCACAACGTCATTCCATTCTTAATGGCATATTATCTAATCCGAAATGCACCCTGTGAGGTGCATGGCAGCCCTGAACCTTACCTGGTTTAGGGTGCATCCCGAAAACCATCATAGCTCCTCTTCCAACTTTTCTAATTTTTTGTGAATCTCCTCCAATTGTTTCAACCATCTGGGGTCGTAAACATCACCTGTTCCTTTCTTCCCCTTTCTCAATTTTCGGCGGAGTTTCTTGTAAGTCCGATCTAATTGATGGAATAGGATCGAAAAAGTGTTCTCCAAAGGTCTTTGCCCCTCCCACCTCGCTTCTGGCAATTCCATTTCTTCAGCGCCGAAGAGGACCTTTTTATCTCTCCATTGGGGGACAGAGGTTTTAAAATGGAACCGCTCATGGATGAGTCGGCTCAGTTCTGTGGAGATCTCTTCTTCTCCGTGGTTGACAAAAACTTCAAGTTGAGGATTCTTGAAATGGGATAGCCAATCGAGCAAGCCTTTCTGGTCCGCATGGGCGGAGAATCCTCCCAATGTATGAATATGAGCTTTTACCGCAATCTCCTCTCCGAAAAGCCTGACCGTCTTTGCACCATCAACGATTCGTCTTCCTATGGTACCTTCAGCCTGGTAACCGATGATGACAATATGAGATTCTTCTCTCCAGAGATGATGTTTCAAATGATGTTGAATCCTCCCCGAATCACACATTCCACTGGCAGAAATGATGATCCCTGATCTCGAATCCTCATTAATGGCTTTCGATTCCTCTGTGGTTCGGGTGTAAATGATACTCGGAATTTCTAAGGGATTTTCTCCTCCTGATAGAAGGTCTTGGGTCTCCTGATCAAAACAATCTGAATTTCTTTTAAAAATCTCTGTGGCGGAGATCGCCAATGGACTGTCAATGTAGATGGGAATCAAAGGGAGGGATCCCCCTCGGATCAACTGGCCCAGCGTGTAAATAATATCTTGAGTTCGTTCGACAGCAAAGGCGGGAATAACCACCTTCGCCTGATGGGAGATGGCCTCTTGAACCACTTTCAATAATTCCTGAACAGTCTCTTGCCTTGATTTATGAAACCGATTTCCATAAGTCGACTCCAGCCAGAGGACATCTCCTTCTTCTACCCAAGAAGGATCTTTGATGAGGGGTTGGTCTGAATTGCCCAAATCGCCTGAGAAGACTAATTTTCTATTTTCCTTCCCTTCTTCGAGCCAGATTTCTATAATGGCTGAACCTAAAATGTGTCCGGCATCTTGAAAACATACCGTTATCCCATCCGCCAATGGAAATCGTTCGCCATAATTCACCGTTTGAAAATATCGAAGGCTTTTTTCTGCATCATTCACTGTGTAAAGTGGAACGGCTTCTCTTTTACCAGCCCTCTTCCCTTTGCGACTTTGCCACTCGGCCTCCATTTCCTGAATATGACCACTGTCTTTAAGCATGACTTCGCAGAGATCCCGAGTTGCTTTGGTGCAGATCACTTTTCCCCGAAACCCTTCTTGAACCAATTTGGGAATGAGACCGCTGTGGTCAATATGGGCATGGGTGAGTAAAATAAAAGAAAGGGATTCCGCTTGGTAGGGCTGGAGGTGCCAATTCTTCTCTTCGAGTTCCTTGCCTCCCTGAAACATCCCACAATCAACTAACCACCTAAAGGCCCCCCTTTCTAAGAGAGTCGCCGAACCAGTTACTGTCCGAACCCCACCCAAAAATTCAACTCTCATCCTCTTTTCTCTAACTCCAGTTCGTAGTTATCAGTTCGGGGTTCGGAGTTTTTATTTTGTATTGTTTTTCCTCCCAACTCTTAACGCCGAACTCAATACTTTTTCAATTGGGCATTGACTTTAAGCTCCCTTTTTCCTAATATAAAAATCTTAAATTATCAACAAAAATCAAACTACCTTTCTCGAAAAAGAGAAAGGCGTGACTTTAGAGGGTTCAAGGGAAGGAGAAATTCCATGACCGATAGGCAGTATGTCATCAACGAAATTACCATACAAGACTCCTGGAGAATGTTCCGAATCATGGCAGAATTTGTGGATGGATTTGAATCCCTCGCCAGATATCATCCGGCGGTGAGCGTCTTCGGCTCAACGCGGGTTAAACCCGGAGATGAAGTTTATCAGAAGGCAGAACAAATTGGAAAACTCTTAGCCGAAAATGGCTTTTCGGTCATAACAGGGGGAGGACCGGGTGTGATGGAGGCTGCCAACAAAGGCGCTTTCTCTTCAGGTGGAAAATCGATTGGGCTGAATATCGAACTTCCGCTTGAACAGAAACCCAATCCTTATACCAATATCACTCTGAATTTTCGGTACTTCTTTGTTCGAAAGGTGATGTTTGTCAAATATGCGGTGGCTTATATCATCCTCCCGGGGGGGTTCGGGACGATGGACGAACTGCTTGAATCCGTTACACTCATTCAAACTAAAAAAATCAAACCCTTTCCAGTGATCTTAGTGGGATCAACTTATTGGAAAGGCTTTCTGACCTGGATTAAAGAGGTGGTTTTAAAGGAAGGAAAAATCTCTTTGGCCGATCTGGAAATTCTTCAATTAATTGATGAACCAGAGGATATCATCAAAACGATTAAAAAAACGGTCATCCTCTGACCTTTAGTTCGGAGTTCAGAGTTCGGTGTTCGGAGTGTCTCCTTAGTTCAGTCAATAATTGTCTATTTCCAATCAAAATATAGTATTGCAGAATTAAATTTCAAAATCACAATTCCAGGAAAAAGTCCAAAGTACCCCTCAAATTTGCTGCCAGACTTTGATTCTTTAGATTTAGCTCCGAACTACGAACTCATTGCTCCTAACTTAGTTAGATCAGTTCCGAAAATGATGTACTCCGTCGACCACATAATAGGTAAGGAGGGTGGTCAATTCGATTAATTTTCTTTCCTCATCTTCAGGAGAGTATCCCAATGACTCGGTTCTGCAGATAGCCTCCCACTGCCGAAGCCTTTTCCGGACCGAATGTTTATTAGAGCCTGAGATCCAGAGGCTGACCCGCTCGGTGAGCGACCTTGCATATTTTCGGATCAACTTCCAAGCGGGAAGGAGATGCCGCCATCCATTCCCGGGCTTGACGAACAGTTCATTCATATCGGTGAGATACTCCTGTAGCTCCTGATCCAGGATTTCTCCATCCAATCCCCACCACTCTGAGACGGTCTCCTCAATCTCCGTATATGCCCCATCGTGTTTCTTTTCCAAATTTAACGGTTCTCTTCCAGCAATCTCCTCCATTAAGTGGTCCACATACGACAGCTTCTCTAAGGCAGTGGGCCAGTTTCGATATTTCACTCCCCAATGGGATCGGGGATCAAGCCAGATGGCAAACGTCTCTGCCCAATCCTCATCAGGATGCTTTTGAGCGTAGTGAGGATCACCTAAATAATGAAGGTGTCTGACATAACTCTTCGACCAAGGGTTGACCCGGTAGAGATATCCGTCGCGATACTTCTTATGAAAGTCCCCAAAGATCTCTTTCCAATCTTTTCGTTGCCAAAGCTTATAGGCGTAATTGACTGCATGGCCGGTTTCATGACGAAGGGTCTTGAGCATATCCTCGTTCGTTGGTGGGTCACCTTCGAGATCTCTTAATTCAGGCATCGCTAAATAGAAAGGAATACTGATTGAAATCTTTTTATTCACACACCCCCACTCATTGCCAAAATAGAAATCGGGCCACATGAGGATTCGATGTCCTCTTAATTCTTTCTTTAATCGTCTCAGGGAAGGGGCTAAACTTTCATTAACATCCAGTTCCAGGTTACAAATTTTGGTAGTTAAAAATTTTTGATAACTGATCTCATCCATACCCATCAGCCTCTGAAATTTAATTCTTCTAATGTTGAACGGATTCTTACTATCGGCTTGTTAAAGGAGGGGAAATTTTTTTTATATCTCTAAACAAGCTACGCGAGCTTTGTTATCTTCAACATTAGATCCTATTTAAATATAATACCCTCTTTGCAAGAGGTCAAAAGAATTTTTTTCACAAGCTAAAATTAAATTATTTCAATAGGTTATAAACTATAAGGATTGTTGATCTTTTGCTCATTTGAGAATTTTTAGATGGATTTATTTCTTTCTGACAATGTATCATAAATGGGGGTATCTGAGCCATTCAGTCCACCTGTTAAAAGCAAGTTTTTTATTGTATTATTGTTTGTGGATTGAAAGGATTTGAGGGGTCAAGGAATCAAGTGAAAATCTTAAAACAAACTCTGAGACATTAGAACCCTTCAACCCTTTAACATTTTTTTAAAAGAAGGTTCGATGGACGTTTATATTTCTGGCGTGGGCATGACAAAGTTCGGAAGGTTCAAGGATCCGCTCGAGAACATGATGGCGGAAGCGGCTTCGATTGCCTTAAAAGATGCTCAAGTGGAGCGAGTGGATGCAATCTATTTGGGAGTGATGAATGCTGAAGAATTTGTTGGTGATTCTAATTTTGCTGCCCTTTTGGCCGACACTCTTGGACTAACCGGTATCCCTTCGACTCGGGTGGAAACCGCTTCATCTACAGGTGCGGGCGCCTTTGAGGCGGCCTTCTATGCAGTGGCCTCAGGCCATATGAAACAAGTCCTCGTCCTCGCTGGGGAGAAGATGACCCATCTTTCCACTGCAAAGGCCACACGGATTCTCTCTGAAGTCATTGATCGCTCAGAAAGAAGATACGGTGTGACCATGCCTGCTCTCGCCGCCATGATTGCACAGAGCTATGGCCATGAATTTAGTCTCTCACCACTGAAACTGGAAGACATTCTTTCCCAGGTGGCCATTAAAAATCACTCCAATGGATCCCTCAATCCTTATGCCCAATTCAGAAAAATGATTACCAAAGAAGACTACTTAAAAAGTCAGGTGGTCGCTTTTCCATTGCGACTTTATGACTGTGCGCCAATCACAGATGGAGCTTCTGCCATCATTCTTACCTCTCAACCTACCTCGATCAAGGTCTCAGGCATTGGCCATGCAACTGATACTTCTGCAGTGAGACATCGAGCCTCTTTCACTTCCTTTAATTCCACCAAAGAGGCTGCCCAAAAGGCCTATGTCATGGCCCAACTTAATCCCTCTGATATTCAATTTGCAGAAGTCCACGATGCTTTTACGCTCTTCGAAATCATTGGTACAGAAGATTTGGGGTTTTTTAAACCAGGAGAGGGGTGGAGGGCTTTAGAAGAGGGGAAAACCCATCTACGGGGGAGCCTCCCCATTAATCCTTCTGGGGGATTAAAAGCGAGAGGACATCCTGTGGGCGCCTCGGGTCTGGCTCAATTGGTGGAGATCGTTTATCAAATGAGGGGGGAAGCCGGGAGAGAGAGACAATTAGAGAAGACAGAAATTGGGCTGGCTCAAAGCATCGGAGGGTTAGGGAATAATAATCTGGTCACCATTCTGGAGAGAGGTGATCGAAAGCGAATCATTGGAGAAGGCTGGAGCCCTGATTATCAGCCGGATATTCTGGCTCCAAAGAAGCGAAGAACTTCCCAACTCCTCGAGGGAATCGGAAAACTGAAAACATTCACTACCTTATATGCGACACCAGAGGGTTTTCGTTCACCCCTCACGCTGGCTCTTATTGAGACAGAGTCGGGGGAAGTGGTGATGGCCTGTAACCCGGATGTCCGGTCTCCGAAAACACTGAAGATGGAAAAAAAGGTCTATTTGAAAACGCGAGAGGGCCTTTATGTCTTCGAAAAACTTACCCTCTGGTGCCGTTTGAAACGCTGGCTCAAATTACATCAAAATGATAACAAGGGTACGGAGTTTACTAAGAGGTGATGATTTGGGCGATCTGCCCCGCATAAATCACAATATAACGCATGACAAACCCTCCAATGAGAACAGAGGTGGTGATGACTCCTGAAATCCAAGGATTGTGTTCCCTCAATTCCGTTTGAACAATGTAATGCGGAATCAATTCATAAACTTCAAGGGCCAAGGGAAGGAGGATTCCCACTCCCACAACAAGGGTCCAGAATAGAAGAGTAAACTCACCTCCCATAATGAGATGAACAGCCGCCACCGAACTTCTGGGCGAAACGTAGAGACCCAAAATAAAAAGAAAGACAGCGATAATGGAAAAGACCATCAGTGTGAAGTCAATAGAATGAATCATAAATTTATTCGTACTGATATTTTCTCGACTCATACCACGAAATCCCTTGATGAAACAACCCACGAAACAGATGGCGGCGGAGCCGGTCATCATCGCAGAGATCAAGAATAACATCGGGAGCATCGGATTATTCCAGAAAGGCCTTGCATTAAGGGCGCCTAAAAGCACCCCCGTATAAATTCCAACCCCAATGGAGATGGGAATCCCAAATCCAGCGACTAAGCCTCTTATTTTGGTCAAATTATCTCCTTTAAAACGACTCAAAAATTTATTGGATTGAATAGCTGGAATAATCTTCAAATAATCAAATCGCTCTGGAAGCCATAGGTAAAGGTGGGCGAAACTGAAAATGGAGAAAAAGAAAAGAAGCCAGGCACCGAGAGACATGACCGAATTGGGCTGGAAGGTAAGAAATAACTTCCAAAAAAGATGGGGCCTTTCGAGATCGTAGATCAGAGCAAGGATTCCAATGATCACAGGAAAAGGTGCAATGTAGGCTCCAATCCTCGTAATGTTCTCATATCGCTCTCTTCCAAGGAAATAGGCGGTCGCTGAAATAATAAAAGCCCCAGCGCTCAACCCTGCTGCAAAGAGGTCAACTGCAACAATCCAATTCCATATTTCATGTATCGTTCCTTCCATGCTCCACTCCTCGACTGCATAGAAAACAAAAACGTTCGTCTTACGATAAGGGTAACGATGCCCGTATTGTCCAATGGTTTAGTTGCTTGTCTTAAAACATTGACGTAACCCTCTAACTCTTAACCAAACGGACCTCATAGCCGTAACCATGTCCTTATATTATTCAGAGGTTTGATTCGTCACCGACGAATCCCTTTTAACTTCAGCCTCCCCCAACCTTTGGGACAAAGGATGGGTCTGCTTTTCCCATCGAAGCATCTCGGTAAAGTGCAGGGGTATCCTTCGAATAGGCTAACTCAACAGGTTCCTCTGCTTTCTGCTGACCGCTGACCAAATTCCAGAGCTTTTCTTGATTTCCAAAAGCCGCTGGTTTTTCCTTTGTTTTACATCCTACTAAAACGAGTAATCCTCCAAGGGCAAAAGCCTCAAATAACCTCTGGATGAATGTCCTTCTCTCCATCGCTTTTCTTCTCCA
>JACAEV010000080.1 GCA_013388645.1 Syntrophaceae bacterium
AATTTTTTTAAGGTGTCGAAGTGGATGCATACCATTGAGCCGATGATCCATTACCAGTACAGCCCTCGGGTGAATCAGAAGGATATCCCTATCTTTGATGAAGTAGACCGAATTCCCTATACCAATCAGATGACCTATGGAATCACTCAGCGTCTAATAGGAAAACCAGAGAAAGGGGGAGCGAGTGCTGCGCCTTATGAATATGCTAAGTTCACCCTGTCTCAAAGTTACAGTTTTGGAGATCCTTATGAGGATGACCTCTACCAAAGCATCGGGAATCCTTACATTTTTATACTAAAGAAGAGACAGTATTTCTCAAATATTCGGGGTGAGCTCTGGTTGAATTTTATTCCCTATGTGACCGCTCATTGGGATGCAGAACTCAATCCTCATCGATGGGGTTTCGATCGATTCAATTTCACCATCAGGGCGGAGGACAAAAGGGGGGATGTGCTTCAGGTCCAATATCGAAACACGAAAAGCAAAAGCATCCAAGAGATCATCTTCGATCCTCGTGCAACGACTCCACCCTATTTCTACCCGTATCTTGGCACCAGTGGGGGTGTACAGCAGATCAACCTGGATGCCCGGGTGAAAACGATCAACCCATTATATGTATTCAGCGGGATTCGTTATAATATATCTGACCGCTATAATGTGGTCAATCTTTATGGAATAGAATATCAAGCCCAATGCTGGAGTTCGACTCTCATATTAGAATACTGGGGTGAGTCTCCCGATAAGACTCGCAAAAAGGAATTCAAGGTCAATTTCAGTATTAATCTTCTGAATATTGGTTCGGTGGGCCGTAAACTGACTTTATGAGTTTATCCTTGATGGCGAAGGAGGAGTTCATATGAAAGGAGTGATTTTGGCGGGAGGTTTAGGGACTCGACTTTACCCCTTGACCAAGGTGACCAATAAACACCTTCTTCCCGTTTATGATAAACCGATGATCTATTATCCGATCCAGACACTCATCAATGCAGGGATCGACGATATCCTGGTGGTGACAGGGGGAAACAACGCTGGCGATTTTTTAAAGCTCTTAGGAAATGGAAAAGAGTTTGGCCTCAAGCACATGAACTACACTTATCAAGAAGGGGAGGGAGGCATTGCCGAGGCCCTTCGGTTGGCAGAATTCTTTGCAGCGGGAGAAAAGATCTGTGTGGTGTTGGGAGATAACATTATTGAGAAGAATATTCGAAGAGCGGTTAAAAATTTTCAAAAGCAGAAAAAGGGGGCTAAGATCCTGCTCAAAGAGGTACCCGACCCTCAGCGGTTTGGAGTTCCCGAATTAAGAGAGGATCGGATCGTTCGAGTGGAAGAGAAGCCGAAAAGACCTAAATCCCAATATGCGGTCATCGGGATCTATCTTTATGATCAGGAGGTTTTTAACATCATCAAGACCCTCAAGCCCTCCAATCGAGGGGAGTTAGAGATTACTGATGTAAACAATCGGTATATTGAAAAGGGGTTGATGACATGGGATATCTTAGAGGGGTGGTGGACAGATGCGGGGACGTTTGAATCCTTGCTTCGGGCGAACCAGTTGGTCGCCCAAACGGGTGCCAATAAACTGGAAGGATTAAAATTCGAAACAAGAAATTGAAGAGGGACAAGATGATAAATGGGGTGAAGACCAAGGCATTAAAGGTGATTCCAGATGAGCGGGGGAGACTGATGGAGATCCTCAGGGCAGATGATGATCTGTTTCTGAAGTTCGGCCAAGTGTATGTCACCACCACCTATCCTCAAGTGGTGAAGGCTTGGCATTATCATCAGATCCAGACCGATACCCTCTGTGCCATACAGGGGATGATCAAATTGGTCCTTTATGACCCTCGAGAAGGTTCTCCAACCAAAGGGGAAATTAATGAATTCTTTATTGGAGTCCATCATCCCATGCTGGTGCAAATTCCCAAGGGAGTTTATCATGGATGGAAATGCGTCAGTGAGGAGGAAGCGATTATCCTCAACATCCCCAATGAGGTTTATGTTTACAAAGAACCTGACGAATACCGCCTGCCCCCCCATGGGGGAGATATCCCTTACGATTGGTCGAGGAAAGATGGATAGCACTTCACCGCATAAAGCAGAGAGCATTGTGCATCGCATTAAATCTTTTTACACCATACGCTTTACGCGATGCGTCTTGCGATTCAATGATTGGAACGATAGATGAAAATTTTAGTGACCGGCGGGTGTGGTTTCATCGGAAGTAATTTTATCCGTTATTTTCTAAAATCCTATCCGGATTATTCTCTGATCAACATGGATAAGTTGACCTATGCTGGGAATTTGGAAAATCTCTCAGATCTCTCTCATTCGCCCCGTTACCATTTCATCCGGGGAGACATCGCCGATGCCCCAAGGGTGGAGGAGTTAATCAATAAAGGTGTGGATGCCATTGTCAACTTCGCTGCAGAATCCCATGTGGACCGGTCCATTGAAGATCCCAGTGCCTTCATGAAGACCAATGTCTTTGGAACCTTCGTCCTGCTCGAAGCCATCCGAAAGGTTTTTCCCAAGCAGCGAATTCGTTTCCTTCACATCTCCACCGATGAAGTCTATGGTTCCTTAGGAGAAACAGGGGCCTTTACAGAGGAGACCCCTCTTGCCCCCAATAGCCCTTATTCTGCCAGTAAAACGGCAGCGGATATGTTGGTGAGGGCCTACCATCACACCTATGGGATTCCAGCCATCATCACTCGTTGTTCCAATAATTATGGCCCCTACCAGTTCCCAGAAAAACTGATTCCGCTCATGGTCTCAAATGCCTTGGAAGATAAAGAGCTGCCCATTTATGGAGATGGCATGTATGTGCGGGATTGGATCTATGTTGAGGATCATTGTCGGGCCTTAGATATCGTGCTGCATCATGGGAGAGAGGGAGAGGTTTATAATATAGGAGGACGAAGCGAGAGACCTAATTTGACCGTCGCCAAAACGATTTTGGATCAGGTGGGAAAACCTCATTCCTTGATCCGTTTTGTCGCCGATCGGCCCGGACATGATCGGCGCTATGCCATTAACTTTTCAAAGATTGAAAAAGAATTAGGATGGAACCCTTCCATCTCTTTTGAGGAGGGAATTCGTCTGACCGTGGAATGGTATCAGACTCATAGGGAATGGTGGAAAAAGATTAAGACAGGAGAGTATCTGGACTATTACAAACGAATGTATCAGGACCGATAAAACGGTTGTCGTAAGCATCATTCTTGGTGTGTCTGTTTCGCTTTTGGAAACAAGTGACGATGCGTTATGAGACACCCGCTTCTCTAATGAAAGAGGCAAAGGTGAGCAGGATATTGGTGATCGGAGCCAAAGGAATGTTGGGAAGAGACCTGATGGGGATTCTTCCTTCTTCTTTTCCCCATGGCGAAATTTTCGGATGGGACCTTGAGGAGATTGATATCCAAAAAGAAGAAAAGACGGTTTTAAAAATTGAAACACTTCGACCTCATATTATTGTCAATATTGCGGCATATACCGAT
The DNA here is from genome assembly GCA_013388645.1 of Syntrophaceae bacterium. GTDB lineage: Bacteria > Desulfobacterota > BSN033 > BSN033 > UBA1163 > UBA1163. Next base: position 3,498 of record JACAEV010000080.1, read on the forward strand.
GTGGATGGGTGTGAATCAAATCAGGAGAAAGCCTTCGCCGTCAACGCAGAAGGAGTAAAACACGTCGCCCTGGCCGCGCTGAAATGCCAGGCAAAGATGATCTACCTGAGCACAGACTACGTCTTTGATGGAAAGAAGCGGGAACCCTATCTGGAAAGTGACCCCCCGAATCCGCTCAACGTCTATGGCCTTTCCAAATGGAAAGGGGAACAATACGTTCAGACGATGGTGAAAGATGCCCTGATCATTCGAACTCAATGGCTCTATGGGAGATACGGAAAAAATTTTGTGACATCGATTCTTCAACAAGCAAAGGAGAAAAAGGTTCTCTCGATCGTGAATGACCAGATGGGCTCCCCTACTTACACCGTCGATTTGGCCAAGGCCATTGCGACGCTGATTCAATTTGATGTTCGGGGAATTTTCCATGTGGCGAACAGCGATCTATGCACTTGGTATACGTTTGGCCAAGCCATCTTAAAGCTTTCAGGGATGGATAAAGTGAAGGTGATTCCTATCTCCTCAAAAGAGATTGCTCGTCCAGCAGTCCGGCCCTCTTATTCCGTTCTGAGCTGCCAGAAGTTAAAGAAGAGAACCAGTTTGACGTTGCGACCATGGTCGGAGGCTCTGAAAGAATATCTTTCGGCTTACCGTATCGCGACGGCTCAACCGGGAAAGTAGGGAGAAGGGAGAGAAAAAGAGGAGGGAGTGGGCGATGAATATTTGTATCATCGGTTCAGGTTATGTGGGATTGGTGACGGGCGCCTGTTTAGCCGAATTTGGGATGAATTTGATTTGTGTGGATAACGATCAACCGAAGATCAAACTCCTCCAGCAAGGGAAGGTCACCATTCACGAGCCTGGCCTTGAGGATCTTGTGATTAAGAATATGAAGGAGGGGAGGCTTTCTTTTTCCACAAGCATCGAGGAAGGGGTCAAATCGAGCTTGGTGATCTTTATTGCCGTCGGAACGCCCTCTCATGACGATGGGTCGGCGGACCTTCAATATGTGGAAGAGGTGGCGAAGGAAATTGCTCGAACGATGGATGGTTACAAAGTGGTGGTGGTCAAATCGACTGTCCCCGTTGGGACCTGCCGTCGCTTGAAGCAACTGATCCAAGACCATCAGACCCAGTTGATTCCGTTTGACATCGTTTCCAATCCTGAATTCCAGAGGGAAGGATCGGCGATTGAGGATTTTATGCGGCCGGACCGGGTCACCATCGGAGCAGAGAGTGAACAGGCCATTGCCATTATGAGGGACATTTATAGCGCACTCTATCTGATAGAAACCCCTTTTGTCATCACCTCCTTAGAGACAGCAGAAATGATCAAATATGCGGCCAATACCTTTTTAGCGACCAAGGTAAGTTTCATCAATGAGATCGCCAATCTTTGTGAAGTGATGGGGGCGGACGTCCATCATGTGGCGAGGGCCATGGGTCTGGACGGGAGGATAGGAAAAAAATTCCTCCATCCTGGTCCAGGATTTGGGGGGTCCTGTTTTCCTAAAGATACCCGGGCCCTTTCAAGAATGGCACAGGAAAAAGGGTACTCGTTCAAAATTCTGGATGCGGTCATCCGAGTGAACGAAGAGCAAAAGAGAAGGATGGTCAAAAAAATTGCGGAGAAAGTAGGAGATCTGAAGGGAAAGACCATCGGGATCCTCGGTCTTTCCTTCAAGCCGAATACGAACGACATTCGGGAATCCTCTTCCATCGTCATCATCCAAGGACTTCTGGCGATGGGGGCAAAGGTGAAAGCGTTTGATCCAGCGGCGATGGAGGAAGCCAAAGCGGTTTCCCCCCAAATTGAATTTGGAAAGGATGCTTATGATGTCGCAAAAGGAGCAGATGCGCTGGTTTTGGCCACCGAGTGGAATCAATTTCGGCGTTTAGACCTTCAACGGATTAAAGAGGCGCTCAAAAGACCGATCTTCATCGATTTGAGAAATGTTTATGATCCGGATCAGATGAAACGATTCGGCTTTGATTATTGTGGCGTCGGAAGATGAGGGAGGGTGTTGGCTCCATTCGAAAAGGATTGGATCTTTGTCGCCGATGCCCATTTCACAGGGCGAGAGCCCAAAGGGATGGAGGCGTTTCTCAGGTTCTTAGATTCCGAGATGAAACGGATGGGCCATTTGGTGATTTTAGGTGACCTTTTCGAATTCTTCTTTGGTTTCAAAAATTTTTCTTCAAATGAAAATACCTCTCTTTTTACCGGATATCTCCCCGTGTTCCATAAGTTTGAAAGGCTTTTTCAGGAAGGGATCCGAATCAAATATTTCGAGGGAAATCATGATTTCTCCCTTCAGTCCTTCTTCTCAGAACAATTCAAGATGGAGGTGGACGTCCATCCCAAGGGAGGAGAAGTGAGGTTAGGAGAAAAGAGAGCCTTCATCGCCCATGGAGATTTAACGAACCCAAAGCAGCGAACCTACCGGATCTTCCGGAGCCTCCTAAAAAACCGATGGACCTATGGTTTAATGCATATGGCGGGCCCTCACCTCACTCTTCAGATCGCTCAGAAACTGAGTGAAATGAGTTACCAAAAATATCACTCTCCTGAACAGACCTCCCCCCCTCCGGCCTTTCGAGCCTTCGCCCATCAGAGATTTTTAGAAGGGTATGACATCGTCATCCTGGGCCATTCCCATTTTCCAGAGGAGGTGGCAGAAAGGGTCGATGGGAGGGAATGTCTTTATTTCAATGTTGGAGACTGGATGGTTCATCGATCTTTTTTACGTTTTACCCCTCCCGGTCATTTCAAATTAAGTCGATATGTGTGAAAATAAGGAGAGAGAAAGGCATTTCATCTGAGATTATTGATCCCTCGATTGGAAGGAGACATGGCGAATAGGGCTGTTTTTCTTGATCGGGATGGGACCATTAATGAGGAAGTTGGATACGTTAATCACATCGAGCGGTTTTTCCTACTTCCGAAGGTGGGCCAAGCGATTCGATTGTTGAATCAACACGGATGGAAAACCGTCGTGGTGACCAATCAATCCGGTGTGGCCAGAGGTTATTTTCCAGAATCCCTGATTCATCAGGTACACCAGAAGATGAAGGAGCTTTTAGAAAGGGAGGAGGCTCATCTTGATCGAATCTATTATTGTCCTCATCATCCGGATATTGGAGCACCACCTTATCGTCAAAAGTGCCGATGTCGAAAACCCGATACGGGAATGATCGAAGAAGCGGTGAAGGCATTGGAGCTCGACCTTTCTCAAAGTTATATGATTGGAGATCGTGGCGTGGATATTGAATTTGCCCATCAAATTGGGACTAAGGCGATCTTAGTTCTCACGGGATATGGGAAAGGGGAGTGGGAATACTCAGCGGCCCAGTGGAGGGTCAAGCCGGATCATGTCGCTCAAGATCTCTTCGGGGCCGTTCAATGGATCCTTCTTCAGGACGAGTTGATTTCATCGGGCCCAAAGTAATCGGCATGGTTACCCTCAACGGTAAGCCGAAATCTTTATCCTTGAAAGGCAAAGGAGAACGAAGATGCCCATCAGTCAAGAGCTTTTAGAAATATTGGCTTGTCCTAAATGTAAGGGAGATATTTTCTTAAATCGAGGAGGGGATGGCTTGATCTGTAAGGCCTGCGGCCTGCTGTATCCCATTAAAGACGATATCCCGGTGATGCTGATCGATGAGGCCCTTCCTTATCAAGGAGAAGAGTAGCAGAGAATTTTGAACTTTGGAATGCGGAGGGTGGAGTGAAGGCTCCCCAAGGAAATTCAACATCTGACATCTCAAATCCGAATGTTAAAATGGGACGATGATCGCTTACCTCATCTATTTGCTTCTAAGAGGTTTCCATTTCTTCATCAATCTTCTTCCCGAAGGGTTCGCCCTTTGGCTGGGGAGACAATTGGGAAGATTGGTTTATCATCTGGATCGAGGGCATCAAAGGGTAGCTCTTCAAAATCTTGAGATCGCCTTTGGTCAAGAGAAAACCAAAGAGGAGATGCGGTCGATTGCAAAGAAGACCTTTCAGAACTTAGGGATGATGACGGTTGAATTCTTTCGAATTCCCAAAATGAATGTGATCACATTTAAGGAGAGGGTTAACATTGAAGGGCTGGAAGGAGCCCTGAGCCTTCTTGAGAAAAAGAAAGGAGTCCTTCTCCTGATCGGCCATTTTGGAAATTGGGAATTGATGGGCATGATGTCACGGGTGATCGGAAATCCCATCATGGTGATCGCCAAACCCATGAAAAATAATAGGTGGGTCGATCAATTCATCACAAAAATTCGAAACGCCGGAGGCCTCGAAGTCATCTCCAGTATCAAGGCCGGGCGGAAAGTGATTCAGGCACTTTCTCAAAATCGGATCGTTGGAATCCTGATCGATCAAAGGGCGAAACGGAGCGAGGGAGTATGGGCTGACTTTTTCAAGAGGAAGGCCCCGACGACTCCGGCTCTGGCCGTCTTGGCGATGAAGACCGGTGCTCCGGTGGTGCCCGTCTTCCTGATTCGGAATGGATTTCAAAAACATCGTCTCATTATCAAAGCGCCCCTTGAATTGATCCGGACGGGTGACATCAAAAGAGATGTCGAGGCGAATACCCAACTCTTTAACGATACCCTTGAATCGATGATCCGACAATATCCTGATCAATGGTTCTGGATCCATCGACGATGGGAGAGAAAAAGGGGGACTTCTCATCGATGAAAAACCTTCCTCAGAAAAGAAGCGAACCTTCTTCTGCAATACCGCTCAAGCGTGAAAAACACACTTACCTACAGGTTGGGGATAGGGTATTTCATAAGAAGTTTAAGTCATGGGGAGGTGGCATTGTGATTGAGACGAAATCCTCTGAGTTGCCCGGAGGGATGTGTTTTGTCCGAATCCTCTTTCAAGATGGGAAACAGAGGACCTTTGATAATTGTTTTGATAGCGCCTGCTGCTGTTATTATGCGGGGATCACTCTTCTCAACCGCATCGAATTGTGAACATTTCTTTATAGCGACTTACGCCTCTTCTTCGGTTAAATACTTTCCTAAAATTTCTCGGCTGTGTTCATCGTCATGGCAGTAAACACATAGGTTTTCCCAATTCGAACCGTCAGGTGGGTTATTCAGGTGGTTTCCATCCTTGTGGTGGACCGTCAAAAGATGCTTTGTTTTCTCCTCAAATTCTCTTCCACATTTGGCACAGATCAGACCGTGTATTTTTAGGGAACGTTCCCGGTAATCGCTTCCCTTAGGACCGGGTTTTTGTAATTTTTTAAGAACCTCTTCGATGGAGGCAAAGTCTCCGGTCTTTTGAGATGATGGTTTGTGATGAATTCGGTAGGGTCTTTTTTTCATTTAAAACACCTCTTCGTATCAGGGGGAGAGAAAAACTTGGTCTCCAAAACGTTCTTTCAAAGAAATGGAAAGTGCCTCGGCCGCTTTTGGGTCAGGGAACTCCACCATGAGTTCTCCCTCTTCGCCCACAATCAGCCGCCCATGTTTTTTGACCACTTCAGCCACCTCCTTTGGTTCCACCGTCCACCAGCCACGGGTGCGGAGAAGTAATTCTTCACCCTTCAACGATTGCGGAGTGACTAGATCGATGCGACGAAACCAGGCCTCCCATCCGATTTGGGCCGGAGCCCGAAGTACCGGACTCACTGGGTCGTGATAGATACGGCAGCGGCCGAACAAACGAAGTCGAATCACGGCAAATTCTCCTTTAAAAAACGAACGATCTTCTCATCCTTAGAGAGCAGATCTTGGGGAACCTCGATCCCGATTGGACTTAACCCTCTTGTAAAACAATGGAGGTAAAGGGAAGCCGCTTCTTGCTCATTCTCAAAGATTCCTTTTCTGATAGCAAGAGACCAGATTGTCTCAAAAAGTTCCAGAGCCTGTTCACGGGCCATTCGAAGCCTTGGGTCGGTAAGAGAGATATTCAAACGCCTCAGCAATTCATATTGAGCTTTTTCCATCATTGAAAAAACCCGGCGCATACTCTGTACAGATGGATCATGACCCCATTCATCTTTTAAAGGCCTTTTCATTTTTAAATCACTTTTACCCGCCTTCGCAAAATGCCCCGTCCGAAAGGGCGGGGATGGATGCGAAAAGGGTACCCTTCGAAACTCCGAGGGAGCGCAGTAGGGTTTACTTCGGTGGGTTTCGCCGAAGCTGTGTAGACGCCCCATGTAGAAGCACGGGGAGCTTCACTTTGTTATGATTCCACCCTTCCTTTCGATTCGATTGTCGTGGCTATCTCTGGGATCGAGATTCAATCCTACCCACTCCCTCCGTTCATTTTAACAATTTGCTGAAAACGGTATATCTCTCCGCCCCATTCTAATATCAACTGATAACGTGGGCGATCCAGCCTTCTTTTGAGTTCGTCTTTTTTCATTCTGAGAGGTTCGACAGAGGTTGCTAATATCATGGAAGCTCAAGCCACGAAAAAAATGATTTAAGAGAGGGGCGGTTTCCCATCAAATCAAGGACAACTCCTCGACCAATTTAACAGATGAATACTTACAAAATCAATAGAGAGGGAGTGACGCCTTGTTCTTTATTCAAACGGACAATGATCTGATAGGGATGCCGGAGAAAATTTTAGAGTGGGAACCTTGGCTTCGCTCTTTAACTTGATCGGATCACTCAGCCTATCTCACGACTCCATTCCATCAGTAAATCCAGCCTTACCATTAAAGATAATATTTCAATCTGTATTCTGAGATTTTCGAAAGCATTCCTGTCAGGACGATGGAGTGCCTAACCTGTAACGGAGGGACTACAGAGGGAGACAAAAATCGCTTGTTTAAGTACAGAAATTTTGGTATTTATATACCGTTTTACACTTTCCCATTTGAAGGAGGTGGTTGGCTGTGATCACTGTTCCAGCCCATCAGGTGAGACAATTTGGAGTGGAATTTTATCAAACCTCTCTTACCTCAGGGGATATTCAAAAACTGGTTAAGTTTGAAGTGTTAAATTATCCATCCGCGGGTGAGCAAGAAAAAAGACGGAAAATCGGGAAGGTTTCAACCATCAACTGGGAGCTATTAGAGAAACGGATTGGGAGAAGTGAAGCCGCCTTTCAAAGGCCAATGATTCGGAAGAAGATTCGGGAATTGGTTCAATACTATTCAGATTGTCAGGAGGCCAGAAACCTACCTGCCATTCCAGGTGCTGTGATCATGATTTCAGAGAAACGGCTCAAATTTGTACCCACTGGGAAGAATTCCAGTTTGGGGATGCTTCAGATTCCTGAAGAGATGGGAATTCTGCGCTGCCTCGATGGCCAACATCGCCTATTAGCCCTTGGTGCACAAACTGAGAGAGCGGTAGATATTGATGTGCCAGCCGTTCTCTTCGATACCCTGGATCCTCGCCAGACCGTTGAACTCTTTGTTACCATTAATGCTAAACATACTCGCCTCAATCCCTCCCATCTGATTTCTTTAGCCGGTCGTAGGCTTTATGCGGACCGATATCAAGCATTGGCTCATGACATCATCCGTGTCCTGAATGAGGAAGAGAGTTCTCCCTTGAGAGGAGAGGTGAAGATCTTGGGAGTCGGGAAAGGCAGGGTTTCTCAAGCCTCCTTGGCGGATGAGATGGTGGATCTTTTTAGTAATATCGAAAAACTGGGAGGGAAAGACCGTTTTAAGGATTTCGAGCAAAACGGCAAGCGGTTTTTTCTAAACTATTTTAAAGCCATTCTGGCCCTTTTTCCGAAGGCCTGGTCAGGAAGGAAATACAGCATTAAAACGGGGGCAGCACTAAGGGCCTTTGTCCGTGTTAGTCCTGATGTGATGGCGAAGTCGAAGCAATTAAGAAATGATGCGTTCGACTATTTTGGCATTCGAGAAGCCATCAAACCTTGGGGGGATCGGATTGGAGAAGGCCGGTTTGAGACAGAAGGCGAGTGGCGAAAAAAGCAGGCGGGAGGAACTCGAGGGACAGTGGAACTCCTCACCCGGGAGCTTCGCGAAGGAATGGGATCACTTTGAAAAAAAAGAGGCTCTTCATGCCAGCGCTCTATAACGAATTGATTTGAACCCGTTCTATTTTATAGAAGAGAGGAGAATGTGGATGAAACGATATCTCATTATCGGAAATGGAGTCGCAGGTGCAAGAGCAGCAGTCAAAATCAGGGAGGCGGACTCCAAGGGAGAAATCCATATCTTCAGCCAAGAGGCTTATCCTTTTTATTACCGAGTTCGATTTCCAGAGTATGTCGCTGGAGAGGTCGACATTGAGAACCTCATCATCCATCATCAGGATTTTTATCAAAACAGGAACATTTCGATCCATTTAGAAGAACCGATCATCGAGGTGAATCCTCTGAAAAGGGAAGTTACCAGCGAAAAGGGGAAGACCTACCCTTATGATCTTTTGCTGTTGGCAACCGGTGGCAATGCCTTTATTCCGCCCATCAAAGGCACAGAGAAGAAGGGCGTCTTTACCCTTCGGACGATGGATGACGCCATTCGTATGAGAGAATTTTCAGGAGGAATAAAACAGGCCATCCTTATCGGGGGAGGGCTCGTAGGGCTTGAGACAGGGGGGGCTCTCTTAAGACGGGGTATTAAAGTGGCCGTCATCGAATACAATCCCCGAATTCTCCCCAGACAGATGGATCCGGAAGGAGCTAAAATCCTTCAAGGAAAAATGGAGTCTATGGGATTTTCCTTTTTCCTCAATGGGCAATCCGAGGAAATTCTTGGACAGGAAAAGGTGGAGGGGTTGCGCCTCAAAGATGGAAGAACGGTGGAGGGCCAGATGGTCATCGTTTCAGCCGGTGTGAGGCCGAATATTAAACTCGCCCAAGCCATGGGATTGGAAACGAAGAATGGAATTTTGGTGAATGACCGCTTAGAGACGAAGATAGAGGGCATTTTTGCGGCAGGAGATGTGGCTGAGCATCGGGGACGCGTTTATGGAATTTGGCCAGCCGCCCAGCGCCAAGGGGAGGCGGCAGGCGTCAATATGTCAGGTGGGCATTTGCTTTATGAAGGGACGGTGGTATCGAATACCCTCAAGGTGGTGGGCATTGACCTCACTTCCGCCGGAGATATTGATGCAGAGGGTAAATTAGAGTGTGTTGTCAAAACCGACCTTGAAAAATGTGTCTATTGTAAGGTTGCCTTTAAAGAAAATAAAGTCGTCGGCTGTATTCTCCTTGGAGAGGTGAAGGGGAAAACCGACCTCCTCAATGCCGTTGAGGAGAAGATCGATCTCAAACAAATTAAGGATTCTTTATCGAAACAGGGGTTTGATTTTAAAAAGTTGGGCGAAGGCTAATCTGCTTAGGAGGAATTCAGGTCAATAAAAAATCCACCGAGTTCATTGAGCTCGGTGGATTTTGGGATTAGAGGTGAATAAGGAGGAAAGAGTTTTTTTTAATGTTGAGATCACTATACACGATTAACATTAAAAGAAGATTAAAATAAGATTAAAACTTTTTAATCCTTCACACCTACTTTGCATCTCCTTCTCGGAAGGAAAAGTTGGATGGGGATGGAGGAGGACCGATGGAAGAGGGAAAAAAATTGACAGAGGAGGAATTTGTTCTTCAGGCGATAAAAAATTTGAGAAAAGATCCATTTCGGGGGATCCACAGCGTTTACAGTGGGTTTAATGAGGCGTTTAGAAAATATTTTGGAACCAATCCAGTGGAAGCCACTTCGAGATTAGCCGCCGAGGGAAAAATAGAGACCAGACCCTTTAAAGGAGGAGTAATGCTTTTTCTCCCTGGGGAGGCTCCCAAGAGGCCTTCAGTCGATGAGGTCATCCAACGGATTCTGGAATCCAAGGGGCGTTCTCTCTCCGAGGAAGAATTTGTTGTCGAGGGGATTAAAAAATTAAGAGGGGAGCCTTATAAGGGAATCCATAGTGTCTTCAGTGGGTTTAATGATGCCTTCCGAAAACATTTTAACCAAGACCCAGTTGAATTCACAAGTAAAATGGCCTCAGCAGGAAAGATCGAAATCATTCCCTTAAAAAGTGGTAAGGGGGTGATGCTCTACCTCCCGGGAGAGGGACCGAGAGGTAGAAAAACAGAAGAGGCCTTGAAGAAGATCCTGGGGTGAAAGGAGCTCCTTCTATTTCGTTTTGTAGTAGGTATCGATAAAAGTGATCAGGTCGAAGAAATAGTCCTTGAATCTATCTCCTCGTTCTTGGTCAATTTGGTTGACGAAGAAGTGTCCCCTCTGATTCTTATAATTTAACCCATCCGGGATAACAATGATCATCTTCTGCATCTCACCGGTTAGGATGAAACCATCGAGAACGGCTTGCATCCAAGAATTGGTCATTCCTTCCACAGACATATTGTAGCCCAAAAGAAGGTAGAGAACAGGGTAATAATTCGTACTGCTTCTCGAATATCCGGGTGGAAGGTAGATTCCAAATTTCATGGTTCTGTTATTTAATGAAGGGCTTTTGAAGTAGGCGACTCCCATCTGGCTCGGATACTTATAAAGTTCATAGGGATCGGTTCCATAGTCTCCTCCAATAAAATGGTCTGAGATAAAACTGAAAAGGGTCGTGAAACGGTTAGCGACTACGATCGCCTCTTCAATTCCTTGTTTTGCTTGTTCGAAACTTAATCCGATATTTTCTTTGTCGAACCCGACATGCCCACCGGGGTAACGGACGTAAACCCTTTTTTCATCGAAGTGCGATATGCTTGGAAAGTCCTTGGGAAAGCCATTTTCAACTCTGACAGAGAGACCACGGTTACCCAGAATGTCAACGAAATTTTCAGCGTGGATGTTAAACTGAAATTCATCTTCTGTGCCCGCATCGATGTAGATATTGAGTTTTGTAAGATCTGCATCAGGAATGGTTTCTGCACGGATCAATGGGTCTTCAGCAAAATAATTGTTATGATTGGGATTATAAGTGAACACTCCATTACCCTCTCCAAGATCTCCCGTTCCTGAAACGCCATCCAGACCTGTATCGGAAAAGTACTCCCCTGGATCATATTTTCCATTTCCATTGATATCGATAAAAGGCTCATGGAATTGTTTTAAGACGGGTTCTCCCCAGTTTCTCTTTCCATTTCCATTGGAATCAAGAGCTAACAAAACTTCTACCCAGTCACCGGGGTCAGGGTCTTCATAGGTGATGACAGGCAAATTACCATCTGGATTGAGTATATCTTTAAACCCGTAAAGGGTTGTGGGTATTCTTGCATTCTCAGGAGTAATTCCTGGAGGATAGTAGGTTGAGAGTGGATTATAATAGACGGGGTTGCCAAAACTGATGGTCAAGTCCTTAAGCATGTCCATGAGAGTATCCCGATTGGGATAAAGGTTCGGATTATCGTAATCTCCAAGCATATCTACTTCAATAAATTTAAGGAGGTAAGCCATATCGAGGGGACCTCCGAGGGAGGCAATCGTATTAAAAAAGTCTGGGCGACCTAAACCAATATTCATGGCTCCATAAGCGCCCATGGAGACGCCTCCAATCGCCCTGAATTGAGGGCTTCCTTTACCGATCGGGCCTCTCCACCACCCTGTATCGTAGGCGCTGAAATCACTCGTCCCATAATTGTTGGTTGCTTTGACATAGTAATAATAAACTTTTACAGCTAAGGCGGTTGTATCATCATAGGTGGTGTTGGAGGTTGTCCCTAAGGCTGTTTTGGTTCCCCATCGTTGAGTAGCACGATATACTGTATAAGAAGTCGCCCCTGAAGAGGCTGTCCAAGTGACCTGCACCTTGTTCAAGTAAGTCCCATCGCTGGCCTGGACATTGGTCGGGGGTGAAGGGGGTCCATCGGGGGGAGGGGTTCCCTCTGAACGAAAACCTGTGTCAGAGGCACTGAATTTACTCGTTCCATTAGCATTGGTTGCTTTGAGACAGTAATAATAAACCTTTCCAGCCAAGCCAGTTGTGTCATCATAAGTGGTATTGGAGGTTGTCCCTAAGGCTGTTTTGGTTCCCCATCGTTGAGTAGCACGATATACTGTGTAGGAGGTTGCCCCTGAAGATGCTGTCCAGGTGACCTGCACCTTGTCTGAGTAAGTCCCATCACTGGCCTGGACATTCGTCGGCGCGGAAGGTTTTTCGGTAGATTGTGCCTCTGCCTCCATGGCAAGATAGAATGAACTGATGACGATTAAAATGATAGCAGCTAATTTCTTCATTTTTAACTCCTTTCTTTACTTTCATCTATCGAAGGGGAAAGGGTTAGATTGGATTTCCTTAAAGGTCATAGAATCACTTAGATCAATTATAAGCTATTTGACGTTAAATGATTAAAAAATATTCAAATGATAAAAGACCCAAAAGATTAAGATGGTCATCTTGCGATAATGGGTAATTCCATCGTTTTTTGGAATAGACTGTGCCATCGGTTCTAAAGAAATAATTCTCTGTATTAAAAAAATAGGTATAAAATCGACTCCCCAATATTCTTTTGTGTTTTGGAGCAATTTGTTGCGATCATAATAAATTTGATTCAAACGTTGCCACAGAAAGAACATTGATTTTTCCTTTTATCAATAAAAAAAAGGTTATAGCGCCAGTGCCATAACCTTTTGATTTTCTTGGAGCGGGCAACGGGGTTCGAACCCGCGACCCTCGGCTTGGGAAGCCGATGCTCTACCAGCTGAGCTATGCCCGCCCTTATTATATTGTTTAAAAGTATAAAAAACTAACGATGGTTGTCAAGGGGATTTTCAGTTTGCCAAGTTATGGGGTGTCTTTTGTTTCTTGTTTTAACCCGATTGACTTCATGAATTCAATAAACCCAATAAACCTAAATTGCCTCTAATTCCCTTGGCAGATAGGTCAAAATCTCTGCTCCATCGGAAGTCACCCGGACCATATCCTCAATGCGAACTCCTCCCAGGTCAGGCAGATAAATTCCAGGTTCAATGGTGAATATCATTCCTTCCTGAGCCAGGTCTTTATTTTCAAAATTGACCACGGGATCTTCGTGAACGGCGAGGCCAATTCCATGTCCCAATCCATGGCCGAAATATTCTCCAAAGCCCTGGTTTTGAATATGCTCTCTTGCCACGCGATCTATTTCGCAGATAGAAAGGCCAGGCCTGATCGCTTCGATCGCATGATCATGAGCTTCTTTGACAATCCGATAAATCTTTTCCTGTTCCGGGGAGGGCTTTCCGAAGACCAGGGTGCGTGTTTGATCGGAGTGATAGCCCTGGAACCCTGATCCAAAATCGATCAAAATAAAATCCCCTTTTTCAATTCGCTTGGCACTTGCCCTTCCGTGTGGCAAAGCGGATCGTTTGCCAGAGGCGATGATGATATCGAATCCAAGGGCATCGGCCCCATTTCGTTTCATGAAAAACTCCATTTCAACAGCGACCTCTCTCTCCTGAATTCCTTCTTTAAGGATTTTCATGATATGGGAGAAGGCATTGGATGAGATATCGATGGCCTTCCGGATTCGGGTGAGCTCTTGGACGTCTTTGACCGCTCTCAGATTTTTTAATGCATTCTCCAATGGGATGAGCTTTACCTCATGGGCTAACCTCTCCAAAAGGAATTGATGGGAGGAGAAGGCAAGTGAGATGGATTCAAACCCAATGTGAGTCAACTTTAATTCCAACAAAAGGGAAACGATCCCCTCCATTTTTTTTTTGTAACGGATGATCCGGGCGTCATGAACTTCTTCCTCTGCCTGTGTCCAGTAACGGGAATCCGTGAGAAAGAAGGAATCCTTTCGGGTGAGAACGAGGGCACCATCACTTCCGGTAAAACCACATAAATAGTGAATATTCTCAAGGGCGGTGAAGAGAATTCCATCCAGTTGATTGGAATCCATTACTTCTCGAACCATTTTTTTTCTCATCTCGTAGAAAAGATTTTCCACTAATTTGTTCTCCGCTTTCGAATGTTTTCGAGCCATTTTTCAAGATGACGTATATTATCTTCTCTCGCATGAGAGGAGGTGTGACGAACAGGTTGGGGGTGTAGCTTTTCTCCCAATTCTTTCAATCTCTTCTGAATCTCCATATCCTGGGGATTTTTTTCTGCAAGCACTTTAAAAATTTCGAAGGCTTCTCGGATATGTCCTTGCCGCAGATAGATTTCAGCCAATGTTTTGGTTGCCATCCGATCCATCAACTATCCAAGATGAAAAGGTTCTCCTAAGATCTAAATTAAGCGATTCGGATGATCCCTAAGGGGGAGACCGCTGAATCACCCAGTTAAAATAAAAGTTAGGAAATTATTACCTAAAAGTCAACCCCTTTAGCCTTTCTGGAGGAATCCTCTCTAAAACAGTAATGCGAGAATGGATTTAGAGGAAGGGCAGACTGATCATTCCTCCAAATATTTAAGATGGCCTGCCCGCCTTTCTGGATGTTTGATCCCGTTATTGGTTTTCGTCACAAAAAAGAGATACGGATTTTCCAGGGAAGGGAGTATTGACATAGGGATGAATATACAATAATATTATTTGGCATTTCTCATCGGAGAGGAGTTTGATATGGAGAAGAAATATTTATTTTCACCAGGGCCAACCATGCTACCGCCAGAGGTGCTTCTCAAGATGGCGGAGCCCGTAATGCACCACCGGGAACCCGAGTTTGAAAAAATCTTTGCCGAGATTCGAGAGGAACTGAAATATCTTTTTCAGACGAAGAATGAGGTATTGATCTTCACTTCTTCAGGAACAGGGGCAATGGAAGGGGCGGTTTCTAATCTTCTCTCTAAGGGAGATAAAGTTTTGGTGGTGCGCGGGGGGAAGTTTGGGGAAAGATGGGGAGAAATTTGTAAAGCTTACGGAATCGATTTCATTTCAATTGATGTGGGTTGGGGGAAGGCGGTGGATCCGATCCAGATTCAAAAAGCGTTGGATTCCAATCCCACCCTTCGTGCCGTTTACACACAGGCGAGCGAAACCTCAACTGGTACAATGCATCCCATTCGTGAGATTGCAGAGATCATAAAGAAATACGAAGAGACGGTCCTGGTGGTTGATGCCATTACTGGCATCGGGGTGTTCAATCTCCCGATGGATGAATGGGGGATCGATGTATTGATCAGTGGGTCCCAGAAGGCCTTGATGCTTCCTCCTGGACTTGCCTTTGTGGCTTTAAGTGATAAGGCTTGGAAGTTCGTGGAACGTTCCAACTTACCGAAGTACTATTTTGACTTTAAAAAGGAATTGAAATCTGCCCAGAAGAATCAAAATTCCTTTACCCCCGCCATCTCTCTTTTTGTCGGCTTAAGGGAGTCCCTCCGCCTGATTCGGAAAGAAGGGCTGGAGAGAGTTTTTCAGCGTCACGAAAAATTGGCCAAAGCCACTCGCGCTGCGGTGAAGGCATTAGGTCTTGAACTGTATTCTCCAGATTCTCCAAGCAATGCGGTGACCGCCGTCAACGTTCCCGAAGGTATCGCCGGAGGCAAATTAAAGAATCTGTTTTTTGAGAAATTCGGAATCACGGTGGCCGGGGGCCAGGACCAAGCAAAAGGGAAAATTATTCGAATTGCTCATCTGGGATATTACGAACGACTGGATATGATCATGGTCATTTCAGCCCTGGAGATGCTTCTGAAGGAGATGGGCTATCGATTTGAATTAGGATCCGGGGTGAAAGCAGCAGAAGAAATCTTGATGAAATAGGAAGACCCATGAGGTCATAGAGGTGAGGGACGAGGAGATGGAGGAGATCAAAACTGTTTTAGTCGCTGATCCTTTATCGAATAAAGGATTGGAGATACTGGGGAGAGCCAAAAATCTGAGGTATGATCTGAAGCCTGGACTTTCCTCAGAGGAGTTGAAAAAAGTTTTACCAGAATATGATGGGATCATCATCCGAAGCGAAACAAAACTAAAGAGCGATGTGATCGAAGCAGGAGCACGCCTGAAAGTCATCGGCAGGGCAGGAATTGGTTTAGACAATGTGGATCTTCCTGTTGCGACGAAAAGGGGCATCGTAGTGATGAATACCCCCCAGGAAAATGCCATTGCCGCTGCGGAGCATACGATTGCCATGATCCTCTCTATATCCAGGAAGATTCCCCAGGCGACTGCTTCCATGAAGGCGGGCAAATGGGAGAAGAAAAAATTTATGGGAGTGGAGCTTTATAATAAGACGCTTGGACTGGTCGGCATTGGAGTCATCGGAACAATCGTGGCTGATCGGGCGAGAGGTCTGAAAATGAAAGTGATCGGTTATGATCCCTATCTTTCAAAAGAGGTTGCGGAAAAGAAAGGGGTGGATTTGGTCTCAATCGATGAGTTGCTGGGCCGATCTGATTTTATCACGGTCCACACCCCTCTCACGGAAGAGACACGAAATCTCATCGATAAAAATTGTTTCAATAAAATGAAAGAGGGGGTGATCATCATCAATTGCGCCCGCGGGGGGATTATTAATGAGAAAGATCTTTACGATGCCATTAAGGCTGGCAAAGTGGCTGGGGCAGCTTTAGATGTGTTTGAAAAAGAACCTGCCACAGGGAATCCTCTTTTGGAATTGGATGAAGTGATCAGCACCCCCCATCTGGGCGCCTCCACAGGAGAGGCTCAGGAAAATGTCTCCATTGCCATTGCACAGCAGATCGTTGATTATTTAACCATCGGAGAGGCTCGTAATGCCGTTAATATGCCAGCGGTCAGCCCGGATATCCTTCCTTTCTTGAGACCCTATCTCCGATTGGCAGAGAAGTTAGGGAGCTTCTTAGGCCAGATTTCTAATTACGCCATTGAAGAAGTATTGATTGAATATCATGGCGAGGTTATGGAATATGGGACAAAACCGATTACGATTTCGGTCATCAAGGGCCTGCTCACCCCTTTTGTCGGGGAGACGGTGAATTTTGTCAATGCTCCGGTCATGGCAAAAGAGAGAGGGATCAAGATCACAGAATCTACCCGCGCTCGAGCGGAAGATTATGCGAGTTTAATCGCCCTGACGGTCCGATCAAAAATGGAACAGAATTATATCGCCGGTACTCTTTTCGGCAAGAAAGAATTGCGGATCGTCAAACTCAATGATTTTTTTATCGAGGCCCTTCCCGAGGGATATATTCTGTTGGTGAATAATTATGATAAACCGGGGGTGATCGGAAATCTTGGAAATGCCTTGGGAAGTCGCAATATTAATATTGCGACGATGCAGTTTGGTCGTGATCGAGTAGGAGGCAATGCCATTTCACTGCTTCACCTTGATGCTCCCTTGCCCCCCGGGGTATTAGGTGAAATTTTAAGGTTGCCCAATATCATCTCGGTTCGTCAAATTCAACTTTAATTTTGAGTAAAGGGAGGCGGATTTAGAATGGCCAATGTCGTGATCGTTGGAGCTCAATGGGGAGACGAAGGAAAAGGAAAGATCGTCGATCTATTGACTCAATATGCCGATCTGGTGGTGAGATTCCAAGGAGGGAATAATGCCGGGCATACGATTGTTTTAAAAGGAGAAAAATTTGTCGTCCATCTCATCCCCTCCGGCATTCTCTATAAAGATAAAAAATGCATCATTGGAAATGGGGTGGTGTTGGACCCAGCCGTATTGATTCAAGAAATTGACGAGATCAAAAGGAGGGGATATTTTCAAGATGATTCTCAACTCCTGATCAGTGAGGAGACCCATCTGATTCTTCCTTATCATCGAAGGATTGATGTGGCCAGAGAAAGAACGTTCAAGATTGGCACGACAGGGAGGGGGATCGGCCCTGCCTATGAAGATAAGGTCGTTCGATGTGGAATTCGAATGGTCGACTTGATCGATGAAAAGGTATTTCGAGAAAAGTTAGAGGCCAATCTCATCCAGAAAAATGCTTATTTGACCCAAGTATTACAGGATAGGGGTTTTGAGTTTTCAGAAATTTTTGATGAGTATCTTTCCTATAAACATCGACTTGAAACGTATGTGAAAAATACTTCACTTCTTCTTCACGAAGAAATCCAAAGGGGGAAACATGTCCTCTTCGAGGGAGCGCAAGGAGCCCTGTTAGATATGGATCATGGTACCTATCCTTATGTGACGGCCTCCAATACCGTAGCAGGGAATGCCTGTGCCGGTTCAGGTATTGGTCCGACGATGATTCATTCCGTGGTCGGGGTCGCGAAGGCTTACACGACCCGAGTTGGAGAAGGTCCCTTCCCCACTGAACTTCATGATGCATTAGGGGAAAAAATTCGTCAAAGGGGAGGGGAATATGGAGCCACCACTGGAAGACCGAGAAGATGCGGTTGGTTTGATGCGGTGGTCGTCAATCATGCAATTCGAATCAATGGAATTCAGAAAATGGTCATCACCAAACTGGATGTCTTAAATGATTTCGATATGATTAAAGTCTGTGTAGGATATCGAGTCAATGGAAAGGTGCTTACCTATCTGCCTTCGAATCTGGAAATATTGAAACACGCAGAACCGATTTATGAAGAGTTGGAAGGATGGAAGTCAGAGATCGAGGGGGCGAGATATTTTAAGGACCTTCCCCGGAACGCAAAACGATATCTTAAAAGAATTCAAAAATTGACCGGTGCGAAAATAACGATGGTTTCAGTTGGTTCAGAAAGGGATGAAACTGTGGGTGTTGAAAACCCCTTTGCGAAGAGATCTTTTAAGAGATAATGCTCGATGGGAGCGATGAAAAACTGCTTTTGGCTCTCTGATTACATAGAGTTGAATGAAATGATTTCACAGATTTTCACTTGACAATTCAATCTGTTTTCTCTTACTTTGAAATGGGGGGCCGTTAACTCAGGCGGTAGAGTATCTGCCTTTTAAGCAGAGAGTCGCTGGTTCGAGTCCAGTACGGCCCACCAGACATCCAACTGGAATATTGGAACAATGGAATGATGGTATCAAATCATTAAAGATTGGTTTTATTTATTTACTCCTTTTTCCAATATTCCATTATTCCATTTGATTCCTGTCCCCATCGTCTAGCCAGGCCAAGGACACCGGCCTTTCACGTCGGCAACAGGGGTTCAAATCCCCTTGGGGACGCCAAGGTGATTATCGAAAAGCTCCGGCTTCTCTCGCCGGGGCTTTTCGCGTTTTTGAAAGGGTTTTCCCTTTGTCGTCGAGAACTTGACAAATAAAAAAGGGTGATTATATTTGGGTTGATTTTAATTCAAATGGGTTTATGCAGTTGGTCGATGTGAATAAAAAAAGATCGTTAAAAGAAAAAGGAGGGATTGAATATGGCGGTCATTCGGTTGCAATCAAATGCCGAAGAGGGAACTGGGTTAAGTCGATTGCATCAGGAAGTTAATCAATTATTTAATCTTTTTTCAGCAGGGGCGGACCCTTTTTTCAGCAGGGTTTATCCAGCGGTTAATCTCACAGAGGAAGGTGATAATATTTACGTTCGAGCGGAACTCCCCGGAGTGAGTCCCGAGAGTCTTGACATTTCTGTCGTTGAAGGTCGTCTTCAGATTAGAGGGGAGCGCAAAATCGTTTTAGAGGAGCAAAACGCAAGTTATCATCGGAGAGAGCGCGAATCAGGGATTTTTAGAAGAACGATTGCTTTACCTACAAGAGTTGATCCAGGTAAGGTGTCAGCCAGCATGAAAAATGGAGTATTGACAATCTTATTGCCAAAATCGGAAGAGGCGAAGCCAAAAAAAATTACCGTGAAAACGGCTTAAACATAGAAAAAGGGGGTGGATAAGATGGCGACGAAGGAGATGGAATTGAAAGAGAAGCACGAGGTTAAAAAAACGGCTGGCGAAGGCACCCGACCCGGTCCGGTTTTCGTGCCTGCCGTCGATATCCTTGAAAATATGAATGAAATTATTATTCTCGCCGATATGCCCGGTGTCGAAAGCAAGAACGTGGATGTTGATTTAAGGGACAATCAACTCACTATTATCGGGAGAATAGAACCCATAGAGAAAGAGAAGGAGATTTCCCTTTATAAAGAATTTAATTGGGGGGATTATTTTAGACAATTTACCTTGTCCAATGTCATTGACCAATCGAAGATCACAGCTAAGATGGATAATGGAGTCCTTAAATTGGTTTTACCTAAAGTTGAAAAGGCAAAACCTCAAAAGATTAAGGTCGTCTCGTCATCCTAATCAATCGGGGGGGGATCCCGACAAGAGGGATTCCCCTCTGTCTCTGAGAGAGTTTGGTTTCTTGGTTAAGCAGGATCAGCATTGAAAAAGAATTATTATAGGGTCCTCGGGATTAATCAAGAAGCAGACCCAGCCAGGATTAAAAAGGCTTATCGTTGCGCTGCCAAGCGTTATCATCCTGACCTCTCGCCTAATCATGAAGAGAGGTTCAAGGAAGTTCAAGTAGCCTATGAAACGCTTTCTGATCCTAAAAAGAAGGCTGTTTATGATGAACAGTTTTTAAGACCCCCTGTCGGGCATACCAGACCTTCATCTTCTACGGATGACACGCCGTTTCCCTTTCACCTATTCGATGAGAGAGAAAAACTCTTTATAGATTTTGATGATGATTGGAACAACGGGTTGGCTTGCCTTTTTGGAATCAATAGGAGGGACCAAAGAGATTTTCATATTGAGGTGATCCTGACTCAGGAAGAGGCAGCCATCGGGGGTGAGATTCCAATAGAGATTCCTTATCTTAAAAAATGTCGTCGGTGCCACGGAACAGGAAGGGTTGGAGTGTTGATCTGTGGCTTTTGCCGGGGCAAAGGAAGAGAGGAATTCAAAAAAGCGATCGTGATAAAAATCCCTCCTGATGTGAAAAGTGGAATGGTGATAAAAGACTGGATCTATTGAGATGGTAGAAAGAAAATTCTGTTTGTGAACCTGAACGTACCATCCTTTTGATGTCTGTCAGGTTTTGAAAATCTGAAGCCGAATTTTGACAGGGGCGGGTTTAGAACCCCGCCCCTGTCATGTTCTTTAATATTCGGGTGGAGGCATGGGCGGAGCGGGTGGCTCTTTTTTTGGTTTTTCTGCGACCACAGCTTCTGTGGTGATCAAAAGAGATGCCACACTGGCTGCATTCTGTAATGCCAGTCTCACCACCTTTGTTGGGTCGATAATCCCAGCTTCCATCATATCCACGTATTCTTCCTTATCTGCATCGAATCCAAACGCTCCTTTTTCCTGTTTCACTTTCTCCACAATTACAGAACCTTCCTTCCCTGCGTTTTGAGCAATCTGCCGGATGGGCTCCTCCAACGCCCTCTCAATGATCTCCAATCCTGTCTGACGATCACCCTCTAATTTCATTTTATTGATGGAAGGTAGGCATCTCAAATATGCCACTCCGCCACCAGGGACGATACCTTCTTCCACTGCAGCTCGTGTGGCATGAAGCGCATCTTCGACACGGGCTTTTTTCTCCTTCATCTCTGTTTCTGTAGCCGCGCCGACCTTAATGACGGCCACCCCTCCAGCCAATTTTGCAAGTCGCTCCTGAAGTTTTTCTTTATCATAGTCAGAAGTGGTCTCCTCGATCTGGACCCGGATCTGTTTAATTCGGCCTTCAATGGCAGAGGGTTTCCCTGCCCCTTCCACGATCGTCGTATTATCTTTGTCGACCACCACCTTCTTCGCTCTTCCGAGATCACCGATCTTCAATTTTTCCAGTTTGATGCCCACATCTTCAGAGATCATCTTGCCATCCGTTAAGATGGCGATATCTTCCAGCATGGCTTTTCTTCTGTCTCCAAAACCAGGGGCCTTGACCGCTGCACATTTTAATGTCCCCCGGAGTTTGTTGACGACCAATGTGGCCAGGGCTTCTCCTTCCACATCCTCAGCAATGACGAGGAGGGGCTTCCCGGTTTTCGCTACCTCTTCGAGAAGAGGAAGGAGATCTTTCATGTTGGAGATCTTCTTTTCGTGAATCAGGAGATAGGCGTCTTCAAGCACCGCCTCCATTTTTTCAGCATCCGTTACGAAATAGGGTGAGATATACCCACGATCGAACTGCATCCCTTCTACGATTTCAAGCGTGGTTTCCATGGCCTTAGCCTCTTCCACAGTGATGACGCCTTCTTTACCGACTTTTTCCATTGCCTCGGCAATGATGTTCCCGATGGTAGAATCATTATTGGCAGAAATGGTTCCCACTTGAGAAATCTCTTTCTGGTCTTTGACGGTCTTTGAGAGTTTTTTCAATTCCTTGACCACCTGTTCTACAGCCATATCAATTCCTCTTTTAAGGTCCATGGGGTTGGCACCGGCTGCCACCACTCGGGCTCCCTCCCGATAAATTGCCTGGGCCAGGACCGTAGCCGTGGTTGTGCCATCCCCTGCCGTATCAGAGGTTTTGCTGGCCACCTCCTTTACCATCTTAGCCCCCATATTCCGAAAATGGTCTTCAAGTTCGATCTCCTTGGCCACCGTGACCCCATCCTTGGTCACCGTGGGAGAACCAAATGATTTTTCAAGAACCACATTCCTCCCTTTGGGACCGAGTGTTACTTTTACTGCCTCTGCAAGAATATTGACACCGTCCAGAATGGCATTTCTTGCTTCTTGCCCGAATCTCAATTCTTTTGCCATACGAATCCTCCTTTCTTAATACCTTATCCTTTATTCAACCACGGCCAGGACATCATCCTCTTTCATAATGAGATGATCTTCCCCATCTATTTTTACGTCCGAACCAGCATATTTCGCAAATAGGATCCGGTCTCCCTTTTTCACTTCCATTGGAATCTTTGTGCCATCTTCCATAATTTTACCATCTCCAACAGCAATTACCCTTCCCTCATAAGGTTTTTCTTTGGCCGTATCGGGGATGATGATTCCTCCCTTAGTCTTTTCCTCCTCTTCCAACCTTTTGACGATGATCCGATCGTGGAGTGGTCTGACCTTCATAAAATTATCCCTCCTTTCTCTGTTTTGAAGGTTTTAATGAATCTCCTGAAACAAATCGAAATTGTCCAAAAAGAATATTGAGCCCCTCACGTTAATTCACCAAACAGAAATTTTTCTTCGCAAAACCTAAAAGAGGTGGCCCTCTAAGGCGTCCTTGAGGAATTAAAAAACACATTTTGATAAACCAGAACAAACAAGGTTTAAAGGGGAAAATTTTTTCAAAAAATAAGTACTCACATGCATTTTGTCAAGCAACCAGCGAAATCCAAGGGGGTTCGTTATAACCAGTTGATATATTTAAAGAAATTTATCTTCAGGCAAGAAAAATTTGTGACTTGTTATAGATTGATTTTTTTCAGGAGCATGGTTAATTTAAAGCCGTTTGTTCTAACCCGTATCGATCATCTTATCTTAGAAGGGTCGAAAAAAGGAAAGGGAAAGAGGGGGGAGGCAGAATGAAAAAGATGATAAGGCAGATAGCGAAAAAGGATGACGTGAAAAAATCAATGATAGAGATGGGAAAATTAAAAAAGGGTTCCAGTGCTAAGATGAAAAAGTGGGAATTGCAGATCAAAAGCAGAGAGAGGGAACTAGAGTCGATAAAGAAATATCTTGAACAGAAAGAAACAGAATTAAATCAATTGAGGGAGCAAATTAGATATAAGAACCAGAAATTAGCTTGGAAAGACCTGGAGATGGAGAATTATAAAAAAGTCGCTGAAGAACGAATTTTTAAACTCGAGGCCAAAATCAAGGAGTTAGAGGCTAAACTTGGGAGACGCCCTCCCACTTCTTGACATGAATTTCTGCAGTTTGGGGAAATCGGTCTTTATTGCTTTGAAATCTGATTGATCCAATCCATGATACCCGATCGAATCATCATCACCCCAAAGGAAGCCAGCAACAGAGAAGAGACTTTTGCAATCCCCTTGGTCCCGCCATCTTTAATAAATCCCATAATCCATTTACTTTGGGTAAAAACGAGCCAGACAAATAAAAGATTGAGTATGAGGCAGATCAAGCTTGATAAATAACCATACGTATCCACAATGATCAGGAGAAGAGTGAGGACGGCTGGCCCCACGACGAGAGGAATTCCAATAGGAACTACCCCTAATGTTTCTTTCGGAAACGTTCGGGTTCTCTCTGGGAAGATGAGGTCTACAACAGCCAGAATAAATAGAAGGATACCCCCGGCTACCTTGAAATCCGAAATGGATATCCCAAGTAAGGAGAAAATGGTTTTACCCACAATGAGAAATCCGAGGCTCACCATAAGGGCGGTTAAAAGAGATTGGCGAACCACTCTTTTTCGTTCTGATGGGAGCATCTCCGAGGTGAGGGAAACGTAAATGGGCAGAATGCCCAAGGCATCGATGGCGACAAAGAGAGGGATCAAAGGGATAAAAAATTCCAAGGAGGTTAAACTTCTTAAGATTTGATAGAACATAAAAAATGCCCTGTTCATTAAGGGGAGATATTTGAAGTTTACAGCGGTATTATTAATCCATTCCACTTTTTTTTCAACCCAGCCATTGTCCTTTTTTGAAGAAAAGGGCGAGATACCCCACCTGCGAGAAGAGGGATTAAAGCCCTTGTGCCGACAGTACAAGAAGTTAGGCCAAAGCCTACCTGAAACGGTCATTCTGAATGTGGTTCAGGATCTCTTAAAGTCCGAAATAAGTTCAGGGTGACATCGATTGGTTAAACTTTGTTGTTAGGGAATATCTCGGACATAGGGGTGAGGTAATTTACTGAAACATTCCTCTTTTGACCGGATACAGAAAGAGGAGGCGAAAAGGGAAAATTCAATCGAATCCATACTTGACAATAAAAAAAGGAGTGATTAATTTTTTTTTGATTTTGGAAATTCTTCTTTTAAGAAATCAATCTCCTGTTTTTTTTTGGTTTATTTGCAAAAACCATGACCTTTGTAAAAGGGAGGTTATTGTTTGTGCAAAATGAATTAAACCAAGAAAGGAGGTAGAGACTATGGCAAAAGAACTGACCGTTTGGAGACCCTTCAGGGAATTGGTTCCATTTGATTTTGACCAAATGAAAAGGGAAATGGACCGGCTCTGGGATTCCTTCTTTGAGAGGGGCATGAGAAGAAGAACCGAAGAGGCAGGAGAGTGGTATCCTTCTCTCGATGTTGCAGAGACAAAGAATGACATCGTTATCAAAGCCGAGGTTCCGGGTATGGAACCAAAAGACATTGACATCTCCCTTTCCGATGGCATCCTCACGGTCAAAGGTGAAAAGAAAAGGGAAAGGGAAGAAAAAGAAGAAGATTACCATCTCATCGAGAGAAGTTATGGTTCTTTTGCACGATCGGTTCAACTGCCCAAAGGGATTCAGAGTGACAAAATCAATGCGTCTTATAAGAATGGAGTGTTAAAGGTGGTCCTTCCGAAATCGGAAGAAGCCAAAAAGAAGGAAATCAAAATCAAGGTCGAATAATTTTATAATTTGAGTTTGCCTTAAATCATCCCCAATAACCTCCCTTTTAATTCCAATAATTGAATGGACGCAGGGATGGAAGTTGCCTGACATTTTTTTCATCCCATGATGTCTAAATAAGATTTACAAAAAAATGTTTGAGAAAAGGTGAGAAGGGTGACAGACATAGATCCTTCACACTTTGTAATTCCTCGGTTACAAGATCAAACGCTTCAAAAATTGGGGTGCCCCTCTTGGAGGAAATCACAGCAGAGGTTCTAAAAGACATGGGTGTCAAACAAGAATCTCACGGAAGGAGGTGAAGAGGGTTTGCCAGCAATGAATGCCTTAAAAAATCTGAGACATTTCCACATCCCAGCAAAACGGCGATGGACCCATCTCACCCCAGGTACACGTCTTAAGCTCCGAGACGATGTTTATCAACAAATTAAGGAACGCATCTGGATTTTTAACAAGATGGATTGTGACGGTGTACACCTGATTCATGAAAGTATGGCTTACGGTCTGATTGTAAGAATGGAAGATATTGATTGGAGTGAATTCAGAGAGAACGTCCTGGGAAGGCAACGGAGTTCGCTCCCTGTAAGAAAAGGAGCACCAAATTAAAGTACCCGAAGGAGGAAAAAGATGAACGAACTTTCACTCAATATTTCCCCTGCAAAATGGCATACCTGTGTCAGTACCGTTAAGTGTGATGCGATCGATGATCATGTTTCGATCATGGTCAAGAGCGATTGGACATCTCATTGCACTTGGTACAGGCAATTGAAAGATCAACCGCCAGGTAGCGCAAAGAAGAAACCGGACAAGAAGACTCAAAAAAAGATGAAATTATGCCAGGGACCTCTCTGCTCTTACGTCATAGGGTATCGCGATCAACTGATCAAAGAAGAACAAAAGGCAACCTCTGCCCCTGAAATAAGGGGATGACATTTTTAATAGATCGGACCAATCGATCATGGGCGGGGTGCAATCCTTTGGAAGCCCTCTGCAGGAAGGCTTTTTTGTTTCGTTACACTTTACTCCATCTTTTTTTTATGTTATGGAAACATAAACATGACCTGCAGGTGGACCCCCCTGTTTTATGGCAAACGTCCTCAAAGCTCGATGGAAATGGTTTTTGATTCTATGTTTTTTGGCTGGGGTTACTTTTTTCATCATTTATCAATACAACTCCCAATTATGGGTTCAATTCGTTAAACTTTATGATCTCTTCCATCATCGTCAACAACTCAAAGGATTTATTCGCTCCTTTGGAGTCTATTCTCCTCTCGCCTATATTTTCCTCCAAGTCATCCAAGTGGTGATTGCTCCCATCCCAGGAGGGGCCATTGAATTCTTGGGAGGTTACCTATTTGGAGCTCAGGTCGGTTTTATTTATTCCATGATCGGCCTGACCCTCGGCTCGTTGTTGGCATTCAGTCTGGCGAGGATTTTTGAAAAAATAGCTGTAGAGAAGTTTGTCTCGGTAGAGACGAGAAAGAAGTTTGATTATTTAGTTGAACACCAAGGGGCCATTCTCAGTTTCATCCTTTTCTTGATTCCCGGTTTCCCTAAGGATGCCCTGTGTTACATTTTGGGTTTGACCCCCATGCACTTCGGGATTTTTATGATCATCTCCACGATTGGAAGAATTCCTGGAACATTGATGGCCTGTCTTCAGGGAGGGAAGGCTTTCGACCATCAGTATAAAACCTTTTTAATCCTTTTAGGAATTTCCGGGTTGATCATCTTAGTCTTTTATATCTACCACGAAGAAATTCATACTCTAATAAAAAAATTAAAGCCGGGGGGAAGGCGAGAGGGGTAGGGAGCGAAAATGGTACCGTCTGTAAGAGGGGACAAAAGAGGGAAATGGTCCTCTGACCTTGTGTTGGATCTCTATTCAAACCTTTTGGTAGAGATCTGGGAGGTGGTGTCAGCTTTAATCGGTGAAGCGATCTTAGCATTTCTTTTCACCTTGGCGATTCGAAAACTTGGGGAGAAGTATTCCTTTCTGAATTCCCTGAAAGTTTCTGAAGAAGGGGTTTTCATCGAGGGGGTGAGAGAAGATTGCCGAACCCTCGCTCCGGTGGAAATTCATCGAGGGTTCCAGGGTTTGATCAATCATCTGTCACATCTTTTTTCCGCTTTGGCGGAGGGGGTGATCAACAAGGAACTCTTTCCGAAAGTCTTTCCAAAATTTAAAGAAGCCGAACGAATCATTTCTCAAAAATAGGGGGAAGAACGTGAGGTTGATATTTAAAAATCTGAATGTGCTCCGATCGACCATCAATGCCATCAGCACGAGCATCGAAATAAAAGAGATCGTTGAATCTGCAGGGAATAATCTCCCAAATTTATTTGATTTTTCCTCCTTTGGCGTATTTTGGAAAGAGGATCTTCTTCTCTTCCTATTCCAAGAAGACTCCTGTCCTCCCCCCTTCACCGAGGAGGTCGTAAAAAATATGATGAGCGTCTTTTCCATCTTAGGGGAGGAGTCTCTGGAGAGGGATCGCATTACCCTCCAGATCGAAAAGAGGAAGATGAGGCCCAGACAAATGATGATGGATCCCCAGGCGACCTTAAAATCCCACCTCACCCTTCCCTTAACCGTGGAAGGGGAGGTTTTAGGATGTATTTCACTCAACAGTGATCAACCCAATGCGTTTGACGCCCAAGATCTTCAATTCCTTTCTGTCATCGGATACCAGATGGCCGCCTCCTTAAAACATTTTCAAAGGTTAAGTTCGATCAAAAACATTGCCATCTATGATACCCTGACCGGTCTTTATAATCGAAGGCATTTTGAGGAGAGGCTTGGAGCAGAAGCCCAAAAATCGTTTTATGGAGGGACACCTCTTTCTCTGGTGATGATGGACATTGACTATTTTAAGAAGGTGAATGATACGTTTGGACATACAGAAGGAGATCGGGTCCTTTGCAACATATCTTCCTTACTCAAAAATTCTATCCGAAAGAAAGATACGGTGGCTCGCTATGGTGGTGAAGAATTTATTCTGATATTACCAGAAACTGGTTTGGAAGAATCCTATATGATTGCAGAGCGGATTCGAAGGTTGGTGGAGGTTACCCCTTTTGATGTTGGGCAGGCTCAAGTTCACCTAACCATCAGCATGGGGATTTCAAATTTTCCATCTCATCGGGCAAAGTCAAAAGAGGAATTAATTCGGATGGCGGACCAGGCACTCTATGATGCCAAGAGAGGAGGACGCAATAAAGTTTGTATTTTTTCTGGCAAATCAGCACAATGGATTGTTCCGACTTAATACATTCCGTAAAAATAATGATTTGTGTCTTGAGGTGACGGTCACCCTGTCTCCCCTGCCCAATGGCAGGTAGGACCAAGGAGGCATGCCCAGAAGGAGGGACGAAGATGAGAATTTACCCCAAAAGGGTCATCTTACTCTTTATTGTTGTTTTGCTTCTGATACAAACAAATCATCTGATTGCACAGGGCCCATACTCTGTTCTCACAGGCAAGGTCATCGGCATCCGTGCGAGGCTTTGGTTAGATATAGAAAGTGAGACGGATAAAGCCATTGTCAACTTTAGAATTGGTCATAAGACGGTCTACGTTCCTCATCGATACCCTAACCCCGGCGAGAGAGTGAAAGTGGAGTATTTGGTGCAACGAGGGGTTCCCGTGGCCTTTACCGTTAACATCTTGGAAGATAAAAAATAAATCAATCTATTTCTCCAGTTCTTTTTCGATAAGGGATGTCTCAACGGAAGCCCTTTTTCGTTCAATGACCTTGACCAAAATCACACCGATCTCAAATAAGATATAGAGAGGACCTCCCATTAAACTCATATTAAAAACATCAGGGGTCGGTGTAATCACAGCGGCTGCAATAGCTATTAGAAGGATAGCATACCTCCTGTTTCGAGTCAAAAAGGCTGCTTTCACCACACCGAGATAACTTAATAAAGCGAGGATCAACGGAAGTTCGAAGGTCAGTCCAAATCCATATATGAAGAAGGTGCAAAAGGAAACATATTTCCCTACCGAGATCATCGGTTGGATTTGAGCGGATTGATACCCCAGGAGGAACTGGACCCCAAAGGGTAAGGTAACAAAGAAACAAAAAAAAGCTCCTAAATAAAAAAGTAAGATGGAGGTGATCAGAAGGCCTCTCTCGGAGCGTAATCCCTTTGATCGAAAAAGAGGGGCAAAGGCTTTGCATATTTGATAAAAAATGACAGGGATGGAGACGAACAGGCTCGAATAAAAAGTCAGTTTGAGCAGGGAGAAGAAAGCCTCGGGGATCGAGAAAGCGACCAGATTGGTTTTGAGAGAGGTGTCACAAAGGAAACGCAACAGTGGCTTGGAGAACGGGAAAATGATCACTCCGAAAAGAACGATCGAGACAATGATCTGAAGAAGACCTTTCCGTAACAGGTTGAACGCTCCGAAAATTTCTTCCCTCTTCACCCCCATTCTCAATCCGTTGCCCTGACGAGTCATGGGGATACTGTAACATAAAAGGGTATCTTCTGAAAGCAGGTGTTTCCGTCCCGAACCGAGACGAAAGGATGATTTTTATCTAACAACAGGGTTGACAAAGAATCAAAACAAAGATAAAAGAAAAAATGGGGATGGAAACGAACTTGCCCAAGATGGGTTTGTTTCGGAGAAAAAATTGCGAATAGGGATCACCTATAATCTTAAAAAAGAATTCACACAGCGAGAAAATCAGCCAATTGATTTTTTAGAGGAATTTGATGTGGAGGAGACCATCGATGCGATTCGGGAGGCCCTCGAAAGCGAAGGGCACAACGTGATCAAACTGGGAGGAGATCCTGGTTTGATCGACCGACTGAAACAGGCATCGGTCGATATGGTCTTCAACATTGCCGAAGGCTTGGAGGGTCGAAATCGGGAAGCCCATATCCCCGCTCTCTTGGAATTTTTGAATATTCCGTATACCGGTTCCGATCCCCTCACGCTCTCCCTGACGTTGGATAAGGCCATGGCCAAGAGAGTCGTGATGAGCCAAGGGATTCCGACTCCTCCCTTCAAGAAGGTGGAAAGAATAGAAGACCTTGATGGTCTGAACCTTCATTATCCCCTGTTCGTCAAGCTATGCTATGAAGGATCGAGCAAGGGGGTTCGGCTGGATTCGAAAATTTTGGATCGTCCTTCTTTGATAAAAAAAACGAGATGGCTATTAGATCAATATGGTCCCCCTCTTCTCGTCGAAGAGTTCATCTCCGGGCCAGAGTTCACGGTGGGCATTCTCGGGAATGAAGACCCTTTTGTCCTCGGCGTCATGCAGATCGAGATTAAGGGACAATCTCCGGAAGATTCCATTTATTCACTGGAAATAAAGAGGGAGTGGGAGGAAAAGGTGATGTACCACTGCCCTCCCTCCATTGACCCGATCCTTTTAAAAAAGATAGAAGAGGTGGCCCTCCGGGCCTATCGGGCCCTGGAATGTCGAGATGTTTCACGCGTGGACCTTCGAGTGGGAAAAAATGGCACCCCTTATTTTTTAGAGGTTAATCCCCTCCCTGGTCTATCTCCAGTTTACGGCGATCTCGTAATTATGGCGAGGAGCATGGGGTGGGAATACCCCAAACTGGTAAAAACGATTTTCGATTATGCCCTGAAACGTTATCAAAAGACGGAATAATTAATTCAGAATGAATCGAGCAGACCAGAATCTCCATGAAATTATCCTGAGAAATTTTAAGGAGGCAGTGGTCTTTGCTGATGCTCAAGGACGAATTCAAATTTTTAACCCGATCGCCGAGACGATTTTTCAAATCAACGGGAAGCAGGCGCTGGGGAAAAAACTGGAGAGGATCATCCCGTATAAGAATATTAAGAAACATTTTGATTTCGTCTATGAAAAGAATGAAAGTAATCACGATGTCGAATTGGCGATCCATTTCCCCCCCTCCCCTTCCGAAGAGCAGGAAACCCGAATCCTCCACTGCAGTTTTTACCCCATTTTTGGCAAAAAGGGGATCCCATTTTTGGGTTGTTTGGCCACTTTCGCCGATATCACTGAAAAGGGCTTACTCTTAAGGGAGATCAGCAAAAGTCGAGATCTTTCTACGATTGGAGTTCTGGCGAGATGGATGGCACATGAGATTCGAAATCCATTGAGTTCTTTAAATATTAATATCGAATTATTAAGAGAGGAATTGGGAGAGGAAGCTCAGCTTTCTCAGAAAGAGGAGATTCACTCATTGATCAATTTTATTAGTTATGAAACACTCCGACTGGAGAATAATTTGAAAGAATTTTTAGATTTTAATCGGCTGCCTCCTCCAAAATTTGAATGGTTTCAACTCAACGAGGTATTGGACTCCATTGTTCGACTTTTAAGACCAGATGCCCAGATGAAAAATGCGAAGATCGAAACCCATTTTCAAAAAAAATTGCCGATGTTGAAGATTGACGTCAGTCAATTCAATTTGGCGATCTCGAATCTCCTCGTCAATAGCATCCAAGCGGTCTCCGAGAAAGGGGAGATCCATCTTTTCACCCGTAGTTCCAAGAAAAATGTTTTTGTCATCATTCAAGATAACGGCGTAGGAATCTCCAAAGAACATCTCTCCAAAATTTTTGATTTCATGTTCAGCACCAAACCCATGGGATCAGGATTGGGACTCTCTATCGCTAAAAAGATTATTTCAGATCATCATGGAGAGATTGATGTGAAAAGCGAGGTGAATAAAGGGTCCACGTTTAAAATAAGAATTCCGATCAGCCCGAAAGGGAACTGAACCTACCTCAAACTTCTCAGGATTAGAAAGTTGGAATAGTGGTGTTGGGAAAGTGAGCCTATGGAAAAAAAAGTGATTCTGATTGTAGAGGATGATCCAACGGTCGGAGAAAGTCTCCGCCTTTTATTGAAGAGGAAGGGACATGAGATCCTTCTGGCTTCCAATGGGAAAGAGGCTCTCCAACTATTCCGACATAAAATCGTCGATCTGCTGATCACGGATGTGGTGATGCCCCGAATGGATGGGATAGAACTTTTAGAAGCGGTAAAAGGTCTGAAGCCAGAGACGGAAGTGATCGTCATCTCCGCCCAAGGGACGATTGAAAAAGCCGTTCAGGCAATGAAATTAGGTGCCTTCGATTTTATTGAAAAACCCATCAACCCGAGGGTCATCTCCTTGTTGGTCGAAAGGGCCTTAGAAAAACAGACACTGATTCTCCAAAATCGAGACCTACGTTCCAGGCTGGAAGACAAGTTCCATTTCAAAAACATTATTGGGAGAAGTGAGAAGATGGTAAAAATCTTCGAACTCATCCACCACATTGCGCCTTACGACAGCTCCATCCTGATCATTGGTGAGAGCGGGACAGGGAAGGAGCTGATTGCCAATGCCATTCATTATCACAGCCCCCGAGCCTCAATGCCCTTTATCAAGGTGAGTTGTGCCTCTTTGAGTGAGGGGATCATCGAGAGTGAACTCTTCGGACATGAGAGAGGGGCGTTCACCGGGGCGATCGCTACCCGAAAAGGTCGGTTTGAATTGGCCCATCAGGGAACCCTGTTTTTGGATGAAGTGGAAGATATCCCCCCAGCCACCCAGATCAAACTTTTACGGGTCCTCCAGGAAGGTGAATTTGAGAGGGTGGGGGGAAATAAGACGATTAAAGTGAATATACGAGTCATTGCTGCAAGCAACCGGGATCTCCAGGAGGCTGTCAGGAAAGGTGCCTTTCGGGAGGATCTCTATTACCGCTTGAATGTGGTCAACATCAAGATCCCCGCATTAAGGGACCGAAAGGATGACATCCCCTTTCTTGTCAATTTTTTTATAGAGAAATATAATGAGAAATATCGAATGAAAGTGAGGGGAATCTCTCAGAAGGCCATGAACTCCCTGATTGATTACGAATGGACCGGGAATGTGAGAGAATTGGAAAATACCATTGAGTCCATTTTAGTGATTAACAGTCCGGAGGTGATTGACATCCAACACCTTCCACAAGAAATCCGAGAGCTCAAAGAAAGACAGGAGGTCATCCCTATCAAGATAGGAACCCCCCTCGAAGAGGTCGAGAGGGAAGTATTGATCCAGACCCTTCGAGCGACGAGAGGGAACAAGCGGAAAGCGGCCCGGTTACTGGGAATTAACGTTCGGACGATTCATCGCAAGATAGAAGAAATTCAAGAGAGCACGTTAATATCCTGATAGTCAAATCGGAAAGGGAAAACATTAAACCGAGGCAAAAAGTCATCCTTTTGAAAATTGAATATTAGAAAGATGGCAATTTATCCCATATTTATTAAAATGACAGTGGCATTTTTTTCTCCCTTTTTTAAATTGGATTTGTTTCAAAAAGATAAAGGGAAAAGATAAGGCATTTAACTTATTGATATAATTATAATGTTTTTGGTGATACCATAGTCGTGCTATCAAATATTTGGCATAAATTTTGATATAATTATTTTTTATGAAAGAAAAGATGAAATGGGCATTTATCATTGATAAAGATGAATTTGTAAGGCTTAGCCTGAACAAGATTTTAAAGAAGTATGGTTTTTATGTTGAGGAGATCGAAGATTTTTCTCAATTGGAGAAAAGAAAAAAGGAGATCGAAAGGGGGATGATTTTAGCTGATGTAGAAATCGACGTTTTAGAAAAAGGGTTTTCTCTTCTGAAAAAATGGAATAATCGTTTTATATTGATGACCCCATTGGTGACTGACGAAACCACGCTTCGATTGAAAAAAATGGGTATCGATCGTATTATTAAAAAGCCGGTCGATCCGAGGCTATTAAAAAAGGTCATTCGAGAGATATCTTTTCCGGATGATGCGAAAGCCCCTTCGTTCAGAAAGGGGGGAGAGGGTTCCCATTTTATTCAGAAAGGAGGTGACGTGACATGAAGAAGTGGATTTTTCTTTTCCTCGCATTGGTTTTGGTGATCAATATTGCCGCAATGGGAATTGGATGTAAAGCAAAGGAAGCGCCAAAACCAGCAGCCAAAGAGGAGGCGAAACCTGCTGAGGCTCCCGCTCCACCAGCCCCTGCAGCGACACCGGCTCCAGCTCCAGCACCAGAGAAACCTGCTGAAGCCCCTAAGAAGTAATATTTGTTTCATGGTGGAAGGGTTGGCGTCCCCTTTGGAAAAGGGGGGCGCCAACAAAAGTCAACGCAACAGATCTTGAATAGAGAGGGAGCGATTATTCGAACCCAACGAAAAAAGAAAAAAAGGTGCATATCTGCTATTCAGACAAGAGGGTCTTTCCTTTGTCTCGGAGGAGGAGGTATCGAATGATATCTCCTTTTTTGTTTTCTAAAGGTGGCAATGAGATGACGAGCGAGGATGCTCTCGGCAGATTTGCAGGAAGGAGAGAAGATGGAGCCTGCTTCAGACTCAAATTGGTCACCCCCCCCTAATAAGGGGATGAGGAGGGTTTCACAGCTTTTCTTATTTCCCCTGCCGATGGAAGGGGAGAGGCGTGAAGAGGCCAAAGAGGAAATTCCTCAAATTTGGAAGGGTATTTCAGAGAGGGAATGGAATGATTGGAGATGGCAACTCCGCCATCGGATTACCTCCTTTGAACAGCTCAGAGAGATCATCGAATTGACCCCTGAGGAGATCGAGGGAATCAAACATTCAAAGGGAAGATTGGCTTTGGCCGTCACGCCCTATTTTGCCAGCCTCATGGATCCGGTCAATGCTAATTGCCCCATTCGGAGGCAGGCAGTCCCTCGGATCGAGGAGGTCCATTTATCCAAAAGTGAAATGGTCGACCCTTTGGGGGAAGATAAGCATTCCCCAGTACCGGGGCTTGTTCATCGTTACCCAGATCGAGTTCTTTTACTTGTCACCGATCAATGTGCTGTTTATTGCCGATATTGCACCAGAAGACGACTGGTGGGGAGCAATGAGCGGTCCATCACCGAAGGGAATTTTGAGGAGGTCCTGAAGTATTTGAAGAGTCATCGAAAGGTTCGGGATGTCCTGATCTCAGGAGGTGACCCCCTTCTCTTGGAAAATGAGAGGTTGGAGGAGATATTGAGCCGATTGAGGGCACTTCCTCATATAGAAATTCTCCGAATCGGGACAAGGGTTCCGGTAACTCTCCCACAAAGGATTACGGGAGGATTGGTCAGAATGCTGAAGAAGTATCATCCTCTGATGATCTCTATTCATTTCACCCATCCGAAAGAGATCACCGAATCGGTGAGGAGGGCGTGCAATGAACTGGCGGATGCAGGACTTCCTTTGGGGAGTCAAACCGTCCTTCTCAAAGGGATCAATGATAAACCTCATATTATGAAAAAGCTTGTTCAAGAACTCCTCAAGATTCGGGTCCGACCGTATTATATCTATCAGTGCGATCTGGTCATGGGGACCGGGCACTTCCGGACCTCGATCGCCGCAGGGATTCAAATCATGGAAAAATTGCGGGGTCACACGACCGGTTATGCCGTTCCGACTTATGTCGTCGATACACCAGGAGGGGGTGGGAAAATCCCATTGCAGCCAGACTATGTGGTCTCAAAAGGCAATGGGAAAATTGTCTTAAGAAATTATGAGGGGAAAATCTTCGAGTACCCCGAGCCAAACATCATTGAATTCAAGAAAACCAGATCCAATGGGGAGGAAAAGGCAGTCCCTAAAAAGGTGATGGCTTAAGTAGGAACAGGGAGGAGAGGATCCGTGGTTAAAGTTGTGATTCTGTATAATCTTTTTGAAAGGCTCCAAAAAGGGGAGGAAAAGGATGTTCTCGCTGAGAAGGCTATCGTTGAGGAGATTGAAGCTGTAGAACAAGCGATTCGATCCTTAGGGTATCATAGTCTGGTGATGGCCGTCCGTGAAGAAATTTTCCCTATCGTCCACTGGCTGAAGGAATACCAACCTGATGTCGTTTTTAATTTATGCGAAAGCGTTTATGGAAATAGCTGTTGGGAGATGAACATCCCTGCTTTGCTGGATCTCTTGCGAATCCCCTATACCGGATCCTCTCCTCTGACGTTGGGGTTGTGTCAAGATAAAGGGAAAGTAAAAGACATTCTCCAATCTCAGGGTGTCCTGACCCCCCGATATAAAATTTTCGAAAAAACCATCGGTCCTGTTAAAGGGAATATCTTCCCGATCATCGTTAAACCCCTTCATGAAGATGGAAGCCTTGGGATTTCGAAAGAAAGCGTGGTGTATGATAATGAAACACTGAGCAAACAAATTCAATATGTGATCGAACAATATCAACAACCTGCCTTAGTAGAGGAATTCATCGATGGCAGGGAATTAAACGTGGGTCTGATAGAGACCAATGGAAATGTGGGAGTTCTGCCTATCTCGGAAATCGACTATACCGAATTTCCGGAAGGGGTTCCAAAAATATGCGGATACGAAGCCAAATGGGTGACCGAAAGCCCAGAATATCAAAAATCAAAGCCCGTTTGCCCTGCCCCCTTAGAATGGGTGATGAAAAAAAGAGTGGAATATATTGCGATGAAGGTTTTTAAACTATTTCAATGTCGGGATTATGCAAGAGTGGATATCCGCATTGATCAGGATGGGAAAATTTATGTATTAGAGGTGAACCCAAACCCCGATATCTCTCCCCAATCTGGAATGGCCAGAGCCCTCCACGTTCAGGGGACCACCTATACAGAGTTTGTGCGAAACTTGATCGAGAGAGCGCTCCAAAGAAAAAATGGGGCGATGAACAATACAAAATGATCAATGAACAATTTGCAATGATCATTGACCATTGGTCTTTTTCTCCGCATCACCCCATCTCCCAATCCCCCTTGTGATTAAAATGACGGACGTCCTTCCCAGAATCATCTTAAAGAGAGGCAAAGAAAAACCAGTCCTAAGGGGCCACCCATGGATTTTTTCTGGTGCCGTGGCAACCATAGAAGGAGAAGCATCTCCCGGTGATGTCGGAGAGGTTTATTCCAGGGATGGACATTTCTTAGGGATGGGGCATATCAATCCAGAGTCCCAGATTCTTGTACGTATGTTAACCTCCCGAAGAGAAAAAATAGAAAAAAGTTTTTTTGAAGAACGTATCTCGAGAGCGGTAGAGTTGAGGAGAGAGTGGTTTAAGGGAAAAATAAGTGCTTATCGTATCATCAATGGGGAGGGAGATTCCCTTCCAGGTTTAATTTTAGACCGTTATCAGGAGATCCTCGTTCTGCAATGTTTGACAGCCGGGATGGAACGGTTAAAGGGTCTCTTCGTCGATCTTCTGGTGAAACGATTCAAACCGAAGAGCATCTATGAACGGAGTGATGTCCCCACGAGGAAGGAAGAAGGGTTGCCTGAGGCAAAGGGCATTCTCTACGGAGAAGAGATCGTCGATCCGATTGAAATAGACGAGTATGGATGCCGGTTCTATGTCGACGTGAAGGAAGGACAGAAGACAGGGTTCTACTTGGATCAGAGGGAGAATCGATACTCTCTCCAGGGGCTTGCTCAGGGGAAAAAGGTACTGGACTGCTTCTGTTACTCCGGGGGTTTTTCCATCCATGCAGGGATGGGGGGAGCCAGAGAGATCACCCTGATCGATTCCTCAGAAGAGGCTCTGGCAAAAGCAAAGAATCATTTTGTCCTGAATCATCTGGAAGGGGTTTCCTCCTATCCGATCCGGGGAGACGCCTTTGAAGTGATGAGGGATCTCGAACCCGAATACGATCTCATCATTCTCGATCCTCCTCCGTTTGCGAAGAAGAAGGGGCATCTTCACGGGGCTTCAAGAGGCTATAAGGATGTCAATCTCCAAGCCTTTCGTCTCTTAAAAAAGAATGGTCTCCTTTTCACCTTCTCCTGTTCTTACCATATGAACTGGGATCTCTTTCAGAAGATCGTTTTCTCAGCAGCTGTGGATGCGAACCGAAGGGTTCAACTCCTGGCCAGAAGGGGGCACCCACTCGATCATCCCATCGATCTTTCCCACCCCGAAGGAGAATATCTGAAGGGATTGATGTGCAGGGCCATGTAATTTTTGATGATGGCCTATTTTCATGGACTAATCATGAAGGACAACCTCCGGGGTCACATCTTCATTTGTCATTAGGACCATGACCTATGACAGTCTCTCAAAGAAGAGAGCAATGACCGATCCTGATATGTGGTCTGAAGAAAGAGAAAGGGGACGTTGGTTCTAAAACAACTTGACGTTTGGGGAAAAGGAGAGTAAGATTTCCGTATGCCGAGACAACCCAGACTCGATGCTCGTGGAGCCTTACATCACATCATGGGCCGAGGCATTGAAAGGACAAATATATTTCGGACGGATCAAGACCGAGAAGATTTTCTGAACAGGCTGGCAGCTCTTTCCTCGAGGGCAAGGAGAG